>JBQCES010000180.1:0-10950 GCA_051960055.1 Angustibacter sp.
GCACCTGGCCGAGCAGGTCGACCTCGGTGACCAGTCGCGCGCGGCGCTGGCCCGCGTCACCCGCGCCGTCGAGCAGGCTCGCTACGCGCGGCCGGCGGCCGCACCGAGCCCGGCGCCGTCGGCGCTGGCGACGGCGAGCCGGCCGGAGGGCTCGGGCGCTGGCTCGGGCACTGGCTCCGGCACGGCGCCGACCGACGTCGGCCACGACGTGCGGGTCGTGGTGCGAGCCGTGGCCGGCAGCCGCAGCCGCGGTCAGCGGCTGCGGGCGGCGCTGTACCCGCGCTCGGGGGCGGAGCGCACCGCGGGAGTGGCGCGCTGGTTCGGACGCCGGTTCGCGGCGGTCGACAGCGCGCTGGCTCGGTGGTCGCACCGGGTGCGCCTACCCCGCGTGCACCGGCACCGCTGAGGGGCGCCCTCAGCGGTCAGGCGGGTACGTGCACTTCGTATACCAAGTGCACGGCTGGTCAGGCGGATACGTGCACTTCGTATACCAAGTGCACGGGTGGCGCGGGGCTCAGCCCCAGGAGCCGCCGTCGCGGCGGCGGTCCCACCGCTGCTCGAGGCGCTGCATGAAGGTGCCGGAGCGCTGCGGACGGCTGCGCTTCTGCCGAGGGCGGGTCACGCCGTCGGGTCCGACGGCGCCGAGCGGACCGGTCGCCGCCTTGCGCGGCGGGGTGGCGGCGAGCGCTCCAGCCGCGAGCATGAGCACGAACCCGGCGACGGCGAGCGGGACCACGCTGCGAGCCACGCCGAGGACGACGAGCACCAGCCCGACGACGACGCCGATGCTGCCGAGCAGGATGCGACGACGATGGCGAGCCCGCGGGGTGCGACCGCGCATCGCGGTGGCGAACTTGGGGTCCTCGGCCTGGATGGCGTGCTCCATCTGCTCGAGCACCCGCTGCTCGTGCTCGGAAAGCGGCACGGTGACCTCCCGCTGGCACTCGGCTCGATGGCGGACGACGGCGGTTTGCTGTCGTCATACATCCCTGGTGCTTCCAGAATAGGTCGCACCTCGCACGCGCGAAAGCGGGACCGCCAAGTCCGCCCCCGGATGGCGCGAAGTGGCGCTCAGCCGAGGTCGCGCGAGGGGTCGACCAGCGCGGCGGGACGCACGCTGCCGGCCCCGAAGCGCGCGCTGGCACGGTCGACCGCGCGCTCGGCGTCACGCCAGCCGAACGGCTTGTCGTCGAGCGCGAGCTGGCGCTGCTGCTGCTCGACGGCCATCAGACCCTCGACGCGCACGCCGACGAGCCGGATCCGGCCGCGCTGGAGCCCGAGGGCGTCGTACAGGGCCGACGCGACGCCGTACACCTCGCGGGCGACGTCGGTCGACTCCTTGAGCGTGCGCGAGCGGGTGATGGTCGTGAAGTCGGCGAACCGCACCTTCAGCGTCACGGTGCGGCCCACCATCGCGGCCGAGCGCAGACGGGCTGCGGTGCGTTCGGACAGCCGCAGGAGCTCACGGCGGATCAGCACCGGGTCGTCGACGTCGTGGGCGAACGTCTCCTCGGCCCCGATGCTGCGCTCGGACTGGGTGGGGACGACCGGACGCGGGTCACGGCCCCAGGCGAGGTCGAACAGCTGCGCGCCGGCTGCCGGCCCGAGGGCGCGCCGCAGCGTGTCGACGGGGGTGTGGGCGATGTCGCCGACCGTGCGCAGGCCGTAGCGGTGCAGCATCTCCTCGGTGCGCTCCCCCACGCCCCACAGCGCGGCCACGGGCAGCGGGTGGAGCACCTCCAGGGTCTGCTCGCGCGGCACCACGAGCAGACCGTCAGGCTTGGCCAGACCGGAGGCCAGCTTGGCGATGAACTTGGTGGCGGCGACGCCCACCGAGCAGCTCACGCCCTGCTCGTCGAACACGCGGTCGCGGATGAGCTGGGCGATCCGCTGGGGCCGGCCGAGCCGGCGGCGCGCCCCGCTGACGTCGAGGAAGGCCTCGTCGAGCGACAGCGGCTCGACGATGGGGGTGACGTCGGCGAAGACGGCCATGACGCCGCGCGAGACCTCGGCGTAGCGGTGGTGGTCGGGCTCGATGACGGTGGCCTGCGGGCACAGCCGGCGCGCCCGGGCCATGGGCATGGCGGCGTGGACGCCGAACGCGCGGGCCTCGTAGGTCGCCGACAGCACCACGCCCCGCGTGCCGCCACCGCCCACGATGACGGGGGTGCCCACGAGGTCGGGGTGGTCGAGCAGCGACACCGACGCGTAGAAGGCGTCCATGTCGACGTGCAGGATCGTGCAGCCGGAGTCGTCCGGGCCGGCGACCGCCTGTGGACCGGACGTCGCGGCGCGGCCGTCGGTGCGCCGGCTGGACGTGAACTGGCGCCGGCTCACCGCACGCCTCGCTCAGCCGGCGTCGCGGACCGCCACCACGTGCAGCTGGGCGGCCAGCTCAGCCAGGGCCGGGTGGTCGGGGTGGGCGCCGGCGCGGCGCTCCAGGTCGAGCAGGGCCGCTCGAGCCGGCTCACCCTCGACCAGGGCCTCGGGAACCAGGTCGCTGAAGACGCGCACCCCGTGCACCTGGCGGGCCGACAGGCCGGCGGCGTCGACCATCGCCAGCAGCGCGGACCGGTCGAATCGGCGCGGCAGCGGGTCACCGGCGCCCCAGCGGCCATCGGGGTCGTCGAGGGCGTGCGCCGCCTCGGTGAAGCGACCGGCCAGGGCGCGCGCGAGCACGACGGCGGCCCGCTGGGCCACCAGCAGGCTCGCGGCACCGCCTGGGCGCAGCACCGCGGCCAGGGCGCGCAGCGCGGCCTGCGGGTCGTCGACGTACTCCAGCACGCCATGGCAGCAGACGAGGTCGACGCTGGCCGCGGCGACGACCTCGGCCAGCTGGGAGGCGTCGGCCTGCACGGCGCGCACCCGACCGGCCGCACCGGCCTCCTCGGCTCGGCGCTCGAGGGCGGCCAGGGCGTCCGGGCTCGGGTCGACCACCGTGACGTCGTGGCCGAGCGTGGCGAGCGGGACGGCCAGACCACCCGTGCCACCGCCGACGTCCAGCACGACGAGCGGCGCGGGCCCGAGGGCCTCGGCGGTGCGCTCGACGGCCTCCCACACCGCGGCGGTGCGGGGGGCGCTGGCGACGTCGCCACGACGCAGGCGGCGTCCGGCGTCGGACTGCGGTGCCACGACGGGTCTCCCTCGCCTCGACGGCGCCGAGGCAGATCCTCGGCCGCCGCCCAGCCTAGTGGCGTCCGGGTGACCATCGCCCGCGTGCTCATCGTCCGCGTGCTCATCGTCCGGATGCTCATCGGCCTGAGCTTCCGGGGCTGGAGTGCCACAGCTTGCGCGGCGCGCTCTTGACGTCCTCACCCGCGGGCTTGACGTCGGCGTACGGCGACTGCTTGAACCCACTGGCGTGCACCAGCACGCGGCGGTGGCGCGTGCCGCCGCCCATGCCGCCGGCGCGCTCGTCCTCCCCTGACGACCCGGGCGTGGGGGCAGCCATGACCGGCCGCGTCGACCGGCTGGCCGCGGCTCCTGCGGTGGCCTGCGCCGTGTACTCCCCGGCCGCCGCCTGCGCGAGGGCCTGCGCGTCGGCCTCGTCGAGCGCGGCGTGCACCGCCGGCAGGCCACCGATGGTCCACGCGTCCCACAGCGGTGCGAGCTCCCAGGCGCCGGTGGCCCGCAGCGACACCCCGCGCGGGCCGGTGCGACGCAGCACTCCACGCACGAGGAGCAGCCAGGAGTGGAACACCGTGGCGGCGTACGGGCCCTGGACGTCCTCGAAGAACGTCGCGTCGACCGGGCCGGTGGCGTCGTCGAGGGTCAGGAACACGACCCGGCGACCCGAGCGGATCGGCGGCGTCTGGGTGGCGACCTTCACGCCCGCCACCAGCAGCTCGGACTGGTTGCGCTGCTGGAGCAGGTCGCGGCTGCGGGTGACGCCGAGGGCGTCGAGCATCGGCGCGTAGGTGTCGAGCACGTGCGCGCTGGCGTCCAGGCCCAGCACCTCCAGCTCGGCCTGGACCCGCTCGGTGGCCGTCATCTCCGGCAGGCCGGTCGGCCGCGTGACGTCCGGTGCGTCACCGAGGTCGAGCGCGAGCTGCACCGGCTGCTCGGCTGCCGGCACCACCGGCCGGGCCGCCTGGGACTGCGCGGCGGCGAGCTGAGCGACGTCGAGCGGGCCCGTGGGGTCGGTGCCGCGGCGCTGGCCGCGGGCGGAGCGCGGAGCGGCCCGGCGCGCCGCCCGGTTGCTCGCCCGGCTCCAGCGGTCGAGCTCGGCCACCTGCAGCATGAGGTCGCGGCGGGTCACCTGCCCGCGCCGGCGCACCGGCAGTCGGGCGGCCAGACCACCGAGGCCGTACAGACTGTCGAACGCGCCCGCGACGACGAGCCGCTCCACCACCGGCCGGCTCACCTGCGCCCGGTGCCAGAAGTCGGCGAGCGAGGCGTAGGGACGGCCGGCGACGATGCGCTCGACCTCGGCGTCGCTGATCCCCTTGACGTCGGCGAGCGAGAGCCGGATGCCGTAGGCGCGCCCGTCGGGCAGGTCGGGGTGCGGACGGGCGCGGGGACCGTCGTCGGGCTGCTCCGGACCGGCGTCGAGCTGGTCGAGGATCGCCGGCGGCGGCTCGTCCCAGGGCGCGACCCGCTCGACCCGGTAAGTGCCGTCGGACCCGTTGACGTCGAGGCCGAGCACCGCGATGCCGAGGCTGCGGGCGTCGTCGAGGATGAGCCGCTTGGGGTACATGCCCGGGTCGTGGGTGAGCACGCCGGCGAGGAACGCGGCCGGGTGGTGCGCCTTGAGCCAGGCCGACTGGTACGTGGGCAGCGCGAACGCCGCGGCGTGCGCCTTGCAGAAGCCGAACGAGGCGAAGGCCTTGAGCACCTGCCAGATCCGCTCGACGTCGTCGTCGGTGTAGCCGCGGGCGCGGGCCGCCGGGCGCCACCACGCCTCGACCTCCACCTGGCCCTGGGGTGACCCGAGGGCCCGGCGCACCTCGTCGGCCTCGGCGAGGCTCACGCCGGCGGTGATGGCGACGATGTGCAGCACCTGCTCGTGGAACACCACCACGCCGCAGGTGCTCTCGAGCGCCTCGCGCAGCGACGGGTGGAGGTACTCCGGGGCGTTCCAGCCCTGACGGGCCTGCAGGAACGGCGTCACCATGTCGGACTTCACCGGCCCGGGCCGAAACAGCGAGATGTCGATGATGATGTCGGCGAACGTCTCGGGGCCGAACTTGCCGACCAGCTCGCGCTGGCCCGGGGACTCGATCTGGAAGCACCCCAGCGTGTGGGTCGAGCGGATGAGCCGGAAGGTCGCGTCGTCGTCGAGCGGCACGCAGCCGCGGTCGTCGAGGTCGACCTGCTCGCCGTCGACCCGGGCGACCTCGTCGACGGCGTGCGACATCGCCGACTGCATGCGGATGCCCAGGACGTCGAGCTTGAGCAGCCCCATCGCCTCGACGTCGTCCTTGTCGAACTGGCTCATCGGGAACCCCAGCCAGCTCGCCTCGACGGGCGTGCGGTCGAGCAGCGTCGCGTCGGACAGCACGACCCCGCAGGGATGCAGGGCGATGTGGCGAGGCAGGGAGTCGAGCCGCTCGACGTGCTCGAAGAGCAGGTCGAGGCGCTGGTGTCCCAGCCCGCTCGCGCGCAGCTCGGGCAGCTCGGCGATGGCCGCTCGCGCCCCGCTGGCCCGGATGTGGGGGAAGGACTTGGCGATCGCGTCAACCTCGGCCGGCGGCAGGCCGAGCGCCGCCCCGACGTCGCGCACGGCGTGCCGCACGCGGTAGGTGTCCATCATCGACACGCAGGTGACCCGCTCGCCACCGAACCGCTGCAGGATCTGCTCGTACACCTCGGTGCGCCGGGCGGACTCGACGTCGAGGTCGATGTCGGGCAGCTGGGCGCGCAGCGGGGAGCAGAAGCGCTCCATGAGCAGGCCGTGCTCGAGCGGCTCGACGCCGGAGATGCCGAGCAGGTGGTTGACCAGGCTGCCGGCGCCCGAGCCACGCGCGGCCACGCGCACGCCCATGTCGCGCACCAGGTCGCAGACCGCGGCGACGGTGAGGAAGTACGTCGGGTAGCCGAGCCGGTCGATGACGTCGAGCTCGTCGTCGAGGCGCTGCTCGACCTCGCGCAGCCGCCGCGCGGACGCCCCGGCGTAGCGGCCCGCCACGCCGGCCCGGGCCCGCTCGCGCAGGACGGCGCTCGGGGACTCGTGCGGGCCGAGGCCGAGCGCGCTGGGCTCGGGCAGGTGCACCGAGCCCAGCCCGAGGTCACGCCGCGGGTCGAGCACGCAGCGCTGGGCCAGGGCCACGGTGTCGTCGAGCAGGCGCCGGGCCTGGTGCGTGACCTCGCGCTGGTCACCGCCCGCGCTCGCCGCCACCTGCGTGGCGATCCGGGCCATGTGGGCACCGCTGGTGAGGTAGCCCTGGGCGGTGACGCGGTCGACGTGACGGACGTCGAGGGCCACCAGCCGGCGGGCGGCGTCGAGCACGTCGGCCGTCGCGGCACCGTCCGGGGTGGCGTAGCGCACGGCGTTCGTGAGCACCGCCGGGACGTCGTGCTCGCGCGCCAGGGCCAGCATGCGCCCGGCGTGGTCGACACTCAGCGGGCCACCGGGCGGGCCGTGGTGGCAGACGACCTCCACGGCCAGCGCTCCTGCGGGCAGCGCGTCCTTCCAGCGGCGCAGTACCGCGCCGGCGAGGTCGGGGCGACGCGCCAGCACCGCCCGGCCCACCTCGCTGTCGGGCCCGAGCAGCACCGTGAGCGCCGCCGGGCCGTCGTCGGGACGCGCGTGCGACGCGATGGCGGCCAGGTCGGTGACCGGGCTGCCGCGCTCACCGCCGAGGGACCCGCTCGCCAGGTGGGCGGACGACACCAGCCGGCACAGGGCGGCCCACCCGGAGCCGGCTGCTCCTGCCGCCTCGACGCCGTGCGCGAGCACCGTCGCGCGCGGCAGGTAGGGGTCGACGAGCTCACCTCCCCGCACCGGGGTGCGCCCGGCACCCGCGACGCGCACCGCGACCGACGGGTCGGCCCACGTCGGCAGGCCGGACACCAGCCCCGTGGGCGCGGTGGCGAGGTCGACGCCCAGGATCGGCGCGATGCCGGCACGGCGGCAGGCCAGGACGAACTTGACCGCGCCGTAGAGCCCGTCGCGGTCGGTGAGGGCGAGCGCCGACAGCCCCAGCTCACCGGCGCGATCCACGAGCGCCTGCGGCGACGACGCGCCGTACCGCAGCGAGTAACCGGACGCAACGTGCAGGTGGACGAAGGAGTCGGCGTTGTCGGTGGCGCTCACGACGCGCGGATGCAGGCCACGCCGGCCGGCAGCACCGGGTGGCGCGGGAGGCCGAGCAGCTCTTCGACCAGGGACAGGAAGGTCTCGCCGTCGCGGACGAGGTCATCGGCCTCCCGGCTGCTCACGACGTCGTCGCGGCCGGCTTCGATCGCCGCACGCCGGGACGCCCCGGCGTCGAAGAAGGCTGCCCACTCGCCGAGCTCGGGCGCCACGGTGGGGAGCACCTCCCACACGCTGCGCGGGCGGCTGTGCCGGTGGGGGCGCCCGCGCACCGACAGCACGGCGGCCGCGGCCCGCAGGGCCGCGAGGTGCGCGGCGACGTACCGCTCCCCCGCGCTGGACGCGCCGAGCGCGGCGACCAGGCTGTCGCGGGCACGGTCGATGAGGTCGAGGCTGCTGGTCGGCACCCGCGGGGTGCTGGACGGCGTCACGAGAACCTCCTCAGTCCGAGAGGCGGGCGAGCCGCCAGGTGCCAGGGCCGTCACCGGCCGGGTCGACAGGGTCGATGGCGGGGTCGAGCACGAGGTCGTACACGCCCACCGGACTCGAGCGGCCCGCAGCCGCCTCGACCCGCCAGACCTCGCGCTCAGCGGGAGCCACCGCGGCGCCGGACCGATCGGACCCGGCGAGCGCCGGCTCGAGCAGCGTCGCACTCGACCGTCCGGTGACCGCCGCCCCCTGCGCGGCGAGCTGGACGTCGGACCGCAGGCCCAGCAGCGCCGAGGCCGCCGTCTCGCGCCACCACACCCGCCGCTCGTACCAGTGCGACACCACCGACCGGACGACGTACAGCCGGTCACGCCACACGAACGCCACCGGCGCGGCAGGACCGTCGTCGGTGCCCTCCCGGTCACCGGCCCCCGGCGCCGTCCGGACCTCGATGAGCTCGTCGTACCGTCGCACCATCACGCACCTCCGCCTGGGCGTCTCGTCCGGGGCCCGCAGGACCCGTCTGGTCAGGACGCTGCCGAGGGGGAAGGCGGGGCAGCTCTGCCGGGCTGGCCCGGGTGACGGCTTCCCCACCGCCACCCGGGACCGGCCAAGCAGGTGGTCCGCCCTGGGCCGGGGTCGAGGCGGCCGCCGGCGGACCTCCCCCGGTGGTGAGGGGAGTCATCACCGGGAGCATTCGAACACCTGTTCGAACACGTCGAGACTACACCCGGCGTCGGACAGCGCGTCAACCGCAACGAGCGGCCTGTGGACACGTCCCCCGAACGGCCCAGAGCCCCCGCGCAGCAGGCGCTTGAACCTCCCCCGGGGCAGCCTCCTAGCCTGCTCCGCGTGACCCTGCAGACCCCCGCCGACGACGCTCCGCACCTGGCCATCGGGCAGCTGGCCCGACGCACCGGCCTGACCCTCAAGGCGCTGCGGCACTACGACCGCGTCGGCCTGCTGCCTCCGGCGCACGTCGACCCCGCCACCGGCCACCGCTACTACGCCCCGGCCCAGCTCGAGGTGGCCCGCCTGGTGCACCTGCTGCGCTCGGTCGACGTCCCGCTCGACGACGTCCGCACCTGCGTGGAGTCCGGGGGCGACCCCACCACGGTCGCCGACGTGCTCGCCACGCACCGGCGCCGTGTCGAGGCCCGCTCGATCCGGCTGCGCGGTCACCTCCACGCGATCGACCACTACCTCACCGACCACCCCCTCACCGACCCCCTGACCCAGGAGCCCACCGTGACCACCACGCCCGCCACGCCCGCCACGCCCACCACCTCCACCACCCTCCAGCACCGCCACGAGCCCCGACGGCGCGAACCCCGACGCCGCGCAGCACCGACGTCTCGGGGTCGACCTGTTCAACGGCACGTGGCGCCTGCTGGAGCGCGACGACCGCACGCGCGCCGACGACGACCGGATGCTGCACATGGCGCACGCGTCGCGCTACCACTGGGAGCAGGTCGGCACGCCCGCCAACCTGGCCCGCGGCGAGTGGCTCTGCTCGCGGGTCTACGCCGTCCTGGGCCGCGGTGAGCCGAGCCTGCACCACGCCCAGCGGGTGCTGGACCTGTGCCAGGAGCACGGCATCGGCGACTGGGACCTCGCCTTCGCCCACGAGGCGCTCGCCCGGGCCCACGCCGTGGCCGGTGACCGCGCCGTGGCCCGCACGGCCACCGAACAGGCCCTCGCCTGCGCCGAGGACATCGCCGACGACGACGACCGCGCCATCGTGCTCGCCGACCTCGAGACCATCCCCCACCAGCCACGCTTCTGGTGACGCTGGTGGTGCTTCTGGTGAGGTGAGCGCGCGGCGGATCGCGTCGTCCGGGCCAAGATCACCACGCGGCACTACCCTTCGCTCATGTCCCAGCCCTCAGCCCCTGACCTGTCGCAGCACGAGGCCGTCACGCGGGTCGTCCAGACCCTGTCGGACCTCGGCGTGCAGGGCGAGGTGCGGGTGCTGGGTGACGCCGTCCGCACCGCGCAGGCCGCGGCCGACGCGCTGGGCGTCGAGGTGGGGCAGATCGCCAACTCGCTGGTCTTCGTGGGCGTCAGCGCGGCAGCCGACCCCGAGCACGGGCGGCACGCGGGGACGCCGCAGGGCGAGCCGTTGCTGATCCTCACCTCGGGCTCGCACCGCGTCGACACCCAGAAGGTCGCCGACCTGCTGGGGCTGGCCGCGCTCGACCGCGCGACGCCCGATACCGTCCGCGCCGCAACGGGTTTCGCGATCGGGGGCGTAGCGCCGGTGGGACTGCTCACCAACGTCCGGACGTTCGTCGACGTCGCGCTGGCCCGCTACGACGTGGTCTGGGCCGCCGCCGGCCACCCGCACACGGTGTTCCCGACGACCTACGAGGAGCTCATGCGGATCACGGGCGGTCAGTCGCTCGAGGTGGCCTGACGGCCGACGGCCCCGTGTCGCGGCGGCCGAGGAACCCGAGCGTCCACAACGGCATCGCGCTGACGATCGCGCCGGGCACCCACCACGCCCACGCGCCCGGGAAGCCGACCCAGCCCAGCAGCCAGGTCAGCGTCGCGAGCGCCGCGGACGCCGGCACGAGCGCGTAGAGCAGCCACGGGCGCGCGGCCCGCTTGCCGAGCTGCGCCACGAGCAGCGCGGCCAGCACCAGCACGGCGAGCAGCGCTCCGGAGCCGATCCACGCGCGCGAGCCCGCGTCGCGGCTCAGCGCGCCGGCCACCACGAGGAGGACGGCGAGCGCCGCACCGGCCGCGACGACGCCCCAGCGCAGCAGCGCGGTGCCGCGCTGTTCGGGCCCGGTCGCACGCGGTGGCCGCGGTGGTCGGCGATCAGTCATCACCTTGGTCCCATCTGAAGGTCCGGACGGCGATCAGCAGGAACGCCGCCGTGGTGGCCGCCACCACCAGGAGCGACAGCCAGGTCGGGTAGAAGGCGCGCCCGTGGCGCATCTGGCTGAGCAGCAGGTCGGCGAGGAACGTGCTGGGCAGCGCCCGCAGCACCGTCGCCACGGCGTGCGGCAGCAGCCAGAGCGGGACGGTCAGCCCGCTCAGGAACAGCGTGCCGAGCTGCACGAGCGTGCCGAGGTTGGTCGCGGCGTCCGGCGACCTGAGCCGACCGCCGATGACGCAGCCCACCGCCAGGAACATCGCCAGGCCGACCACCGTGACACCCAGCACGGCCGGGGCGGCGGCCAGGTCGAGCGCTCCCATCGCGACGGCGACCGCGATCAGCACGACCGCCTGCACCACGACCATCACCACGCGCACCGACA
>JBQCES010000181.1:0-5851 GCA_051960055.1 Angustibacter sp.
GTCCTTGCGGGAGGTGGTGTCCTGGGCGGCCCCGACGACCCGGACGGTGGCGCCGGTGCGGTCGGCGACGGCGCGGCCCCGGGCCGAGACCCAGCGCTGCCCTTCGCGCACCACCACGCGGTACTCGGTCTCGAAGTCACCACCCTCGCCCACCACGCGGTCGAGCGCCGCGCGGACGCGGTCGCGGTCGGCGGGGTGGACGCCGGCGTAGAAGTCCTCGATCGTCATCGGCCGCTCGCGGTCGGCGGGGGCGACGTCGAAGATGTCGAACAGCTGGCCGTCCCACACCAGCGCGCCGGTGCCGAGGTCCCAGTCGAACGTGCCGAGACCGCCCGCGCCCATCGCCAGCTCGAGCACGAGACGGCGCGCGGCGGCGTCCTGCAACGCCGTGCCGGTGCCGGCGCGGCTGCGCTCGATCACGAGGGCGAAGGTGCCCACGAGGACGTCGATCGCCGCCAGCTCGTCGGCGTCGGGACGGCGCGGCTCGCGCGCGTACAGCGCGAACGTGCCGAGCGGCTCGTCGCCGCTGCCGATGATCGGCGTCGACCAGCACGCGCGCAGGCCGAACCGGTGCGCGAGCTCGCGGAAGTCGTCCCAGAGCGGGTCGGTGTCGATGTCGGAGACCACGACCCGGGCCCGGCGGTACGCCGCGGTGCCGCACGAGCCCACCGACGGGCCGATCTCGACACCGTCGATCGCGGCGTTGTACTCCGGCGGGAGGCTGGGGGCAGCACCGTGCCGCAGGTGCCGGCCGTCGTCGTCCAGCAGCAGCACCGACGCCATCACCTCGTGCGGCGAGGCGCGCTCGACGGCCCGCAGCAGGTCGTCGAGCACGAGCACCAGCGGCTGGCCGGCGATCACGCCCGCCAGCGCGTCGGCCTGGGCGGCCAGCAGCGCGGCGAGGCCCTCCGGCTCACGGCCGTCGCCGGGACCCCGCCCTGGGGCGTCGTGCGCGTGCCGTGACCCCACAGGGTGCCTCCCGATCGCTTCCGGCCATTGTGCACGCCTGCCATCCGGCCCGCAGGACGCAGCGGCCCGGGTCGGTCGCTGGGACCTTACCCGGGCCGCTGGCACCCCGCTCGGTGACTCAGGCCTGTGGATCAGACCAGATCGAAGCGGTCGAGCATCATCACCTTGTGCCACGCCGCGACGAAGTCGCGGGCGAACTTCTCCTGCGCGTCGTCGGCTCCGTAGACCTCCGCCAGCGCCCGCAGCTCGGAGTTGGCCCCGAACACCAGGTCGACGGCGGTGGCGGTCCAGCGCACGTCACCGCTCGCGCGGTCGCGGCCCTCGAACACGCCCTCGTCGGACTGCGACGCCTTCCACTCCAGCCCCTGGTCGAGCAGGTTGACGAAGAAGTCGTTCGTCAGCGCGCCCGGGCGCTCGGTGAACACGCCGTGCGCGGTGTCGCCCACGTTGGCGCCGAGCGCGCGCATGCCGGCCACGAGCACCGCCATCTCGGGTGCGGTGAGGGTGAGCAGGTTCGCGCGGTCGAGCAGCAGGGTCTCGGGCGAGAGCTTCTCCCCGGGCCGCACGTAGTTGCGGAAGCCGTCGGCGCGCGGCTCGAGCACCGAGAACGACTCGACGTCGGTCTGCTCGACCGTGGCGTCCGTGCGGCCCGGCGTGAAGGGCACCGTCACCGACAGGCCGGCGTCCTGCGCGGCCTTCTCGATGCCGGCCGCACCGGCCAGCACGATGAGGTCGGCGAGCGAGACCTTCTTGCCCGAGTCGCCCTGCGCGCCGTTGAAGTCGCTCTGCACCTGCTCCAGAGCCGACAGCACGGTGGCCAGCTCGTCGGGCTGGTTGACCGCCCAGCTGCGCTGGGGCTCCAGGCGGATGCGCGCGCCGTTGGCGCCGCCCCGCTTGTCGGTGCCGCGGAACGTGACCGCAGAGGCCCACGCGGTGCGCACGAGCTGCGCGGTCGTCAGGCCGGTGGCGAGCACCTTCTCCTTCAACGACGCGACGTCCTGCTCGTCGACGAGCTCGTGGTCGACCGCGGGCACGGGGTCCTGCCAGAGCTGCGCCTCGGGCACCCACGGGCCGAGGTAGCGCGACACCGGACCCATGTCGCGGTGCAGCAGCTTGTACCAGGCCTTCGCGAACGCGAGCCGGAACTCCTCGGGGTTCTCGAGGAAGCGGCGCGAGACCTTCTCGTAGGCCGGGTCGAAGCGCAGGGCGAGGTCGGAGGTGAGCATGCGCGGCTCGCGACGCTTCGAGGAGTCGTGCGCCATCGGCACCATGTCGGCGCCTGCGCCGTTCTTCGGCCGCCACTGCTTGGCGCCGGCCGGCGACTCCATGAGCTCCCACTCGTAGGCGAACAGGATGTGGAAGAACTCGTTGTCCCAGCGGGTCGGGTGGTAGGTCCAGGTGACCTCGAGGCCCGACGTGATGGTGTCGTCGCCCTTGCCGGTGCCGTAGGTGTTGCGCCAGCCGAGGCCCTGCTCCTCCAGCGGCGCGGCCTCGGGCTCGGGGCCGACGTAGTCGGCCTTCGCGGCACCGTGCGTCTTGCCGAAGGTGTGGCCACCGGCGATGAGCGCGACCGTCTCCTCGTCGTTCATCGCCATGCGACGGAACGTCTCGCGGATGTCGCGGGCCGAGGCCAGCGGGTCGGGGTTGCCGTTGGGGCCCTCGGGGTTGACGTAGATCAGCCCCATCTGGACCGCGGCCAGCGGGCCCTGCAGCTCGCGGTCACCGGCGTACCGCTCGTCACCGAGCCAGGAGTCCTCCGAACCCCAGATGACCTCCGGCGGCCGGTAGACGTCGTCGCGACCGAAGGCGAAGCCGAACGTCTCGAAGCCCATCGACTCGAGGGCGCAGTTGCCGGCGAAGACGAGCAGGTCGGCCCACGAGATCTGCTTGCCGTACTTCTTCTTCACCGGCCAGAGCAGGCGACGCGCCTTGTCGAGGTTGGCGTTGTCGGGCCAGCTGTTGAGCGGGGCGAAGCGCTGGGCGCCGTCGCCCGCGCCGCCGCGGCCGTCCTCGATGCGGTAGGTGCCGGCGGAGTGCCAGCTCATCCGGATGAACAGCGGTCCGTTGTGGCCGAAGTCAGCCGGCCACCAGTCCTGCGAGGTCGTCATGCACTCGATGACGTCGCGCTTCAGGGCCTCGACGTCGAGCGACTGCACCTGCGCGCGGTAGTCGAAGCCGTCATCCATGGGGGTCGGCTTCGCGTCGTGCTGGTGCAGCACGTTGAGGTCGAGCTGGTTCGGCCACCAGTCACGGTTGGTGCGGGGCCGGTGGGGCGACGGCTCGGGGGCCGGGATCGCCGGGTTCTCGCTCTCGCTGGCAGACACGTCGGTCTCGCTCCTTCGTCGTGGGTCGGCTGTCACGCTGCGGCGCGGCAGTCGGGGCACAGGCCCCAGTAGGTCACCTCGGCCTCGTCGATGACGAAGCCGTGGTCGTCCGAGGCCGTGAGGCACGGCGTGTGCCCCACGGCGCAGTCCACGTCGGCGATCGCGCCACAGGCCCGGCAGACGACGTGGTGGTGGTTGTCGGCCACGCGGCTCTCGTAGCGAGCCACGGAACCGGAGGGCTGGATCCGGCGGACGAGACCGGCCGCCGTCAACGCCCGCAGGACGTCGTACACCGCTTGGTGCGAGACGTCACCGAGGTGCTCGCGAGCGCCGTCGATGATGGCGTCGGTGTCGGCGTGCGGGAGGGCGTGCACGGCCTGGAGCACCGCGAGGCGCGGGCGCGTGACCCGCAGCTGCGCCGCGCGCAGCATCCCCTCGAAGTCGGTGTGTCCGACCGCCGTCCCCATGCGCCCGAGCCTGGCGCAGTTTCTTGAACCAGTCAAGACAACTTGGCCAACTCCACCCGGCGGTTCGCGCAAGGCGGTTACGAAGTGCGCGCGTGGCCGGGTGATGTCGACAGGCGGAATGCTTGCGTTCCTGCAATTGTGGATCTCCGCCAAACGCTGAGGAAAGGAGACCGCGTGCACGCGGCGCAGACGCTGATCTCGGACGACTGGCTGCGCTCCGGCGTCGACGCCCTGGTGATCCTCGTGGAGGCCGCAGGCGCGTTGGTGATCGTGATCGGGGGACTCCTCGCGTTCGTTCGGTTCGTGCGCGTCCTCCCCCGCCGCAACGCCGACGCTTTCGTGCCCGTGCGCCTCACCCTCGGCCGGTTCCTGGCGCTGGGTCTGGAGTTCCAGCTGGCGAGCGACGTGCTGCGCACTGCGATCGCGCCGAGCTTCGAGGAGCTCGGCAAGCTCGCGGCGGTCGCCGCGATCCGGACGGCCCTGAACTTCTTCCTGGCCCGCGAGATCCGCGAGGAACAGGACATCATCAGCCGCGAACACGACCCCGCCGCCCCCAGCCCGGACGCGGTCACCCCCGGCCGATGAGTCTCAGCGCCTGGTCCGGCGCCGCGGCGTTGGTTCTCGCCTCCGCGGGACTGCTGCTCGCCGCTGTGGTGCTGGCGTCGACACGCAGCCTGCGGCCGGCGCTCGGCGTCCTGCTCGACCTGCTCCTGGGGGCGGGCCTGCTGCGGCTGACCTTCCTCAACACGTGGACGGCCATCGCGAGCGCCGCGGCGCGCGTCGCGATCCGCAAGCTGGTGGTCATCGCCCTGACATCGGACGTCCGACGACCGGCGGCCGACGTGGCGGGGGGCGACGCGTGAACCTGCTCGGTCGCCTCCTGCCGCTCGGGGGAGCAGCCCTGGTGCTGCTCGTCATCGGGGACGTCTTCTTCACGGTGCTGTTCCCGGCGAGCGGGCACGGGCCGATCCGGCGTCCACTGTCGAAGCTCACATGGCGCGGCTTCACGCTGCTCGCCCGACGGATGCGCCACCGCACGCGGCGGCGGTTCCTGGCCTACAGCGGGCCCGTGCAGATCGCGGTGACGATCCTCGTGTGGGTGGTGCTGCTGCTCGTCGGCTGGGCGCTCATCTACCAACCCGCGCTGCGCCACGGGATCAGCGCCGCGAAGGGTCCCACCAACACCGACTTCGCCACGGCGCTGTACTACAGCGGGTTCTCGCTCACGACCCTCGGCACCGGCGACGTCATCGCGTCGACCGACCTGTACCGGCTGCTGACGGTCGTCGAAGCGGCCCTGGGCTTCAGCGCGTTCACCATGGTGCTGACGTACTTCCTGTCGATCTACAACGCACTCGTGGCACGCAAGAGCTTCTCCGCCACGATGCACCACCGCACCTTCGACACCGGCGAGCCGGTGCAGCTGCTCGTCGGCCTGGCTGACGACGGCGAGCTGCCGCAGTCGCGCCAGCAGCTGGCGATGTTCGCGGAGTTCCTCACGCACACGTCCGAGACGCACCGCTCGTACCCCGTGCTGCGCTACTTCCACTTCCGGCAGCACCGCTACGCGCTCCCCCGCCTGCTGCTGCTGGCGCTGGAGTCCGCGACGTTGATGCGGACGGCGCTCGAGGGCGACCGCTACCGCGGGCTCATCCGATCCTCCGCCGTCTACCAGCTCGGCGCCGCGGGCGCGCAGACGCTGCAGGAGCTGGTGCCGCACGCCGTCCCGCAGTCGCCCACTGACGAGCAGATCGCTCTCTGGCACAGGCACTTTCGGGCGAGTGCCGAGGTGCTGAGGGGCGCTGGAGTGGCCGTCACCGCCGATCTGCAGCAAGGTGCTGACGAGTACGTCGCCCTGCGCGCGCGCTGGGACGCACCGCTACGTCGGCTGAGCGAGGAGATGCTCTACGACTGGGAGGACATCGAGGTGGTACGGCCATGAGCGGGTCGGCAAAGAGCGAGGCCATGAACCGTTCGCGGCCTGACACCTGGCTGCTGGTGCGGCGTGCCTTCCGCGAGTTCGCCCTGCTGCCCAGCCTCGTGGTGCTGGGTTTCCTGGTGCTGGCGGTGTTGTCCGTGCTGGCCGATGAG
>JBQCES010000182.1:0-21572 GCA_051960055.1 Angustibacter sp.
GTCGGCGACAAGCCGCTGCGGCTGCTGCGGGCCGTCCGCGACATCGACTTGGTCGAGCTGCCGGAGGCCGACCAGTGCTGCGGCTTCGGCGGCACGTTCGCGGTCAAGAACGCCGACACGTCCACGGCGATGCTCGCCGACAAGATGAGCCACGTGCTCGGCACCCGCGCCGAGGTGCTGACCGCGGGCGACGCTTCGTGCCTCATGCACATCGGCGGCGGCCTCGGCCGGCTGCGGGCCGGCGTCCGCACCATGCACCTCGCCGAGGTGCTGGCCGCCACCGAAGGGCTGTCGTGACCACCTTCATCGGCCTGCCGGGCAGTCGGCACGCCGACCCGTCGGTCGGGCACCTGGCCGCACCCCGGCCCTTCCCGGACGCCGCCCGCGACGCCCTGCGCGACAGCCGCCTGCGCCGCAACCTCACCCACGCGACGTCGACGATCCGGGCCAAGCGGGCCGCCGTCGTCGAGGAGGTGCCCGACTGGGAGGCGCTGCGGGCGGCCGGCTCGGCGATCAAGGCCGAGGCGATGGCGCGGCTGCCCGAGCTGCTCGAGGAGCTCGAGCGGGGCGTCACCGCGCGCGGCGGCACGGTGCACTGGGCGCGCGACGCAGCCGAGGCCAACCAGATCGTGCTGCGCTTGGCTCGCGAGGCCGGCACGCCGGACGACCCCGTGACCGAGGTGGTCAAGGTCAAGTCGATGGCGACGCAGGAGATCGGGCTCAACGAGGCGCTCGAGGCCGGCGGCATCACGCCCATCGAGACCGACCTCGCCGAGCTCATCGTGCAGCTGGGGCACGACCAGCCGTCACACATCCTGGTGCCGGCGATCCACCGGGGCCGCAGCGAGATCCGCGAGATCTTCCGCCGCGAGATGCCGGACGTCGACCCCGACCTCACCGACGACCCCCGCCGCCTCGCCGAGGCCGCCCGGCGCTACCTGCGCGCCAAGTTCCTCAGCGCCCGGGTCGCGGTGAGCGGGGCGAACTTCGCGGTGGCCGAGACCGGCACGCTGATGGTGGTGGAGTCGGAGGGCAACGGGCGGATGTGCCTGACCCTTCCGCAGACACTGATCACCGTGATGGGCATCGAGAAGGTGCTGCCGCGCTGGGCCGACCTCGAGGTGTTCCTGCAGCTCCTGCCGCGCTCGTCGACCGGCGAGCGGATGAACCCCTACACCTCGGCCTGGACCGGCGTCACGCCCGGCGACGGCCCGCAGGCGTTCCACCTCGTACTGGTCGACAACGGCCGGACGGCGGCCCTGGCCGACGAGCTCGGGCGCACCGCGCTGCACTGCATCCGCTGCTCGGCCTGCCTCAACGTCTGCCCGGTGTACGAGCGCACGGGCGGGCACGCCTACGGGTCGGTCTACCCGGGGCCGATCGGGGCCGTGCTCACGCCTCTGCTCACCGGCCTCGACGGCTCGAGCCACAACGACTCGCTGCCGTACGCCTCATCGCTGTGCGGCGCCTGCTTCGACGCCTGCCCGGTGAAGATCGACATCCCCGCGCTGCTCGTGCGGCTGCGGGCCGAGCACGTCGAGCGGGCCGCGGCGGCGCGGCGCGTGCCGACGTCCGAAGCCGTGGCGATGGCCGCGGCGGCGTACGTGATGGCGGACGCCGACCGGTTCGCCCGCGCCGGGCGGGCGGCGCGGCTGGGGCGTCCGGTGGTGCGCGGCGGACGCGTGCGCCTGCCGCTGCCGCCACCGTTGTCGGGCTGGACGGCGTCGCGGGACGTGCCGGCACCGCCGCCCGAGACGTTCCGCGAGTGGTGGGCGCGCACCCGAGGTGGCCGGTCGTGAGCGCGCGCGACGAGGTGCTGCGCCGGGTGCGCGAGGCGGTGCGCGCTGCACCTGCGGCGGGGGCGCCGTCGGACGTCCCAACCGAGCACCGGCGCTTCGGCGAGCACGCCCCCGGAACGCTGCCGTTGGTGGCGCTGCTCATGGAGCGGCTGGTCGACTACCGCGCCGAGGTCGTGAGGTGCCGCGCCGGCGACGAGGCGATCGGCGAGGCGGTGCGCGACGTCGCGACGCGCCACCGGGCGGCGCGGCTGGTGGTGGCGCCGGGGCTGCCGGAGCCGTGGCGTCCGGACGGCGCGGTGGTCGACGACGGGCTGAGCCCCGCTGAGCTCGACGCGCTCGACGGTGTGGTCACCGCGAGCGCCGTGGCCATCGCCGAGACCGGCACGATCGTGCTCGACGGGTCGCCCGACTGCGGACGCCGGGCGATCACCCTGGTGCCCGACCTGCACGTGTGCGTGGTGCGGGTGAGCGACACCGTGCAGACCGTGCCCGAGGGCCTGGCGCTGCTCGAGCCGACGCGGCCGCTCACGTTCATCAGCGGGCCGAGCGCCACGAGCGACATCGAGCTCGACCGGGTCGAGGGCGTGCACGGCCCGCGCACGCTCGTCGTCGTCCTCGCCGGCTGAGGCCTGTGGGCTCGCCAGCCGACGCGGCGGTGGCGATAGCCGGCGCCATCAACCAGAAGCGGTGTCCCCCTGCAGGAACTCGTTCATCTCGCGCCTCAGCTCAGGGTTAGATCCTTCCTGGAACTCCTGAAAGTCCAGAAACTCAGAGGGCGACTCCAACCTCAACAGATGGTCCGTGAGCACATCGAACGTCATGGACAGCTGCCCCTGGGCCCACGTGAAGCGACGAGCGCTTCGTCCCGTCGCCTCGTGTCGTACCTCCGTGACCCGTTCCAGCTCAGGAAGATCGAACATCAACACCGTCCGAGCGCGTTCGTCCACGATGGACGCCTCTTCGCACGGGTTGTCAGTGATCATCCCGTCCGCAGCCGACGACCAGACGGTGCGCTCGCCAGAACCGCGCGGCGTCCACACGATCCGACGCTGGTCGTCGGTGGCATACAGCGGCCCGTCCGGGCCGCGAAAGAAGACGGCACGGCCGAAACGCGCGTACAGCACCTCATGCTGAGACTCGCCGCGCCCGACGACGTACCGTCCCCAGACGTTCAACTCCGGCCCACTCCCAGCTCGCAGGTCTGCGACCCCTCGCTCGAACGACGCGGGATGAGCATCAGGATGCGCCATCAGCAGGAGAGGACGGCGCTCGGCGCACTCGCCACTGAAGCCGAGTGCGTTCCTCCGTGGGCGATGCCGTAACTGACGGATCGCCAGTACTTCCTCTGAGGTGCGAAGACGGAACACTTCGCAGTGCCATTGGCTGTGATCGTCAGGTTTGTCGTCACGGCGGAGCAGGAGTAGCCCGTGACCGCAACGTACTTGGTGAAGGGATCGGTGGACTTCGCCTCGAGCCGCACACAAGCTTGGTTGGTGCCGAAATCACCCAGGCACTGGCTATAGCCCGAGTAGTGCATGTACCTCGATCCGGACTGAGTGACGATGCTCGGGGTGTACGCATTCCCATGGCACGCCCAGGATCCAGCAGCCTGAGGTATGAGGGCGGTACCTGGGGCGGCCTGACTCGACGATCCCATGCTCCACGGGCTTGTTGCCCACGGCGTTGACGTCCAGCCGCGTGATTCATCACCCCGATCGGCCGCAACGGCGGGCAGCGGGGTCAGGCCGCTCAGCACCGCTGCAGCAGTTGCAGACACCACGAAATTGCGCCTCATCGCAGACCCCCGAATGGTCACTCCGTGCGCATTCCGGACAACCAGAACGTAGGAGCAGCGATCCCAAAGCGTCAAGAGGACCCTCGGAGGCCGCCCCAGCCCCGCTGTACCGGTGCCCTCTGCGCAGATACCCGCCGCTTTCCGGTGATCACCCCCGAATTCGGGAGCCACTAACCGGATAACGGCGGGTATCTGCGGGCTAGGCGGAGCGCTTGGTCTTCGTCGCGGTCTTGGTGGCGGTCTTCTTCGCCGTCGTCTTCTTGGTCGCGGTCTTCTTCGCGGCCGTCTTCTTGGCTGCGGTCTTCTTGGTCGCGGCCTTCTTGGCCGGCGCCTTCGTGGCCGTCTTCTTGGCCGGCGCCTGCTCGGCGACCTCCTCGGCCTTCTCCTGCACCGCCTCGGCGGCGCTGGCCCCCCGCTTGCCCTTCGCCGCGTCGACCGAGCGCTGCAGCGCCGCCATGAGGTCGAGCACCTGCCCGCGGTCGGCCGCCTGCGAAACGCCCTCGGTGGGCAGCTTGGCGCTCTCACCGCGCTCGAGCTTGGCCTCCACCAGCGCCTCGACGGCGTCGCGATAGTCGTCGTTGAACTCGTCCGGGTCGTAGTCTCCGGTCATCGAGTCGACGAGCGACGACGCCATCGCCAGCTCCTGCGGGCGCAGGTCGCTCGCGTCGCCCAGGTTGTCGAAGTCGGCGGCCCGGATCTCGTCGGGCCACAGCATGGTCTGCAGCACGATCACGTCGTCACGCACGCGCAGCACCGCCAACGTCGATCGGTTGCGGATCGCGATGTGCACGAGCGCCATCCGGTCGGCCTCGCGCAGGGCCTCGCGCAACAGCGCGTACGGCTTGACGCCGGTCTTGTCGGGCTCGAGGTAGTAGCTCTTCTCGAACAGCATGGGGTCGATCTGCTCGGCCGGCACGAACCGCTCGACCTCGATCTCGCGGCTGCCGCTCACGGGCAGCTCGGCGAGGTCCTCGTCGGTGAGCACCACGAGCTCGCCGTCGGGCGACTCGTAGCCCTTGGCGATCTCGTCGTACGCGACCTCCTCGCCGCACGCCTGGCACACCCGGCGGTACTTGATGCGGCCGCCGTCCTTGCGGTGCACCTGGTGGAACGACAGGTCGTGGCTCGTCGTCGCGGTGTACATGCGCACGGGCACGTTGACCAGCCCGAACGACACCGCGCCCTTCCACATCGCTCGCACAGCCGGCTCCTCTCGTGCGGTGGCACGCCCCCATGACAACCCGTCGACGTGTCTGACGACGACGCTACAGGCAGGATGGGCCCATGCGCCCGATGCTCGCCACCGCAGCGGACCCGCAGTCCGCGGTGCCGCCGGGCAACACGTGGGCCCACGAGGTCAAGTGGGACGGCATGCGCCTGCTCGCCGACGTCACCGACGGCGAGCTGCGACTCACCTCGCGCACCGAGGCCGACGTCACCGTCACGTTCCCCGAGCTCGCAGGTCTGGCAACGGTTCTGGCCGACGGCATGCTGGACGGCGAGGTGGTGGCGTTCGCCGACGGCAAGCCCGACTTCGGGGCGCTGGCCGAGCGCATGCACGTGCGCGACCCGCGCCGCGCGAGGGCGCTGAGCGAGCGCAACCCGGTGTCGTACGTCGTCTTCGACGTCCTGCGCCTCTACGGCGTGCCGCTGCTGGGCCGCACCTTCGACGACCGCCGCCAGACCCTCGAGCGGCTGGAGCTCGGTGACGGCAGCGACGCCTGCTGGCAGGTGCCGGCGGTGTTCGACGACGGCGACGCGCTGCTCGAGGCGACGCGCGCCAGCGGCCTCGAGGGCATCGTCAGCAAGCGCCGCGCGTCGACCTACCAGCCCGGACGCCGCAGCCGCGACTGGCTCAAGCGCGCGCACCGCAGCTCGCAGACCGCCGTCGTGGGCGGCTGGCGCCCGCAGACGGGCACGACGTCGACCCTGGCCTCTCTGCTCGTCGGCCTGCCCGACGGCGCGGGCGGGCTGACGTACCTCGGCAAGGTGGGCGCGGGCATCGGCCCGACAGCCTCGGCCGACCTCACCCGCCTGCTCACGCCGCTCGCGAGCGACGCCTCGCCGTTCAGCGACCCGGTGCCGGCCGTCGACGCGCGCGGCACCCGCTGGGTGCGGCCCGAGCTGTGCGTCGAGGTGGCGCACCTGGGTTACGGCCGTCAGGGCCACCTGCGCCAGCCCGCGATGCGCGGCGTGCGATCCGACGTGCGACTGGAGGACCTGCGCCGTGAGTGACTCCGTGCACGACGCCCAGGTGGAGATCGAGGGCCACCGGCTGCGCCTGCGCAACCTCGACAAGGTGCTCTACCCGGCCACCGGCACCACCAAGGCCGAGGTGATCGACTACTACGCGCGCGTGGCCGGCGTCATGCTGCCGCTGCTCGCCGAGCGCCCGGTGAGCCGGTTCCGCTGGCCCGACGGCGTGGCGGCGCAGTCGTTCGTCGAGAAGTCGGTGCCCCAGGGCACGCCCGACTGGGTGCGCACCGTGACGCTCGACGCGCCGGGCTCGTCGAAGGATCGCGGCACCATCACCTACCCGCTGGTCGACTCGCTCGCCGCGCTCACCTGGCTGGCGAACCTGGCGGCCCTCGAGCTGCACGTGCCGCAGTGGAAGGTCGGACCGCGCGGCAGCGAGCGCGACCCCGACCGGCTGGTGATCGACCTCGACCCGGGCGCTCCCGCCGCGCTGCCCGAGTGCGCCGAGGTCGCGCTGCTGGTGCGCGAGCGGCTCGCGGCCGACGGGCTCGAGTGCGTGCCGGTCACGAGCGGCAGCAAGGGGCTGCAGCTCTACGCGCCGCTGTCGGCGAAACAGGACGCCGACGTCGTGCGCGAGTACGCCAAGCGGCTCGCGGAGTCGCTGGCCCGCGAGCGCCGCGACCTGGTCGTGTCGTCGATGTCGAAGGCCCTGCGGCCCGGCAAGGTGCTGCTCGACTGGAGCCAGAACCACCCCGCCAAGACGACGATCTGCCCGTACTCCCTGCGCGGCCGCGAGCAGCCGAACGCCGCCGCCCCGCGCACGTGGGACGAGATCGAGGACGCCGGGTCGCTCGCTCAGCTGCACCACCGCGAGGTCGTCGAGCGGCTCGATGACCTCGCCCACGTCACCGAGGCGTTGCAGCACAAGGGGCCGCGCGTGCCGACGTGACGTCGACTCCCGCGGCCCCAGGTGGTGCAGGCTGAGGTTGAGCTGCGAAGCTCAGTGCGCCTTGGCGTACGCCTCGCGCACCTCGGCCGAGATGCGGCCGCGCTCGCTGACCTGGTAGCCGTTCTCCTTGGCCCACTCGCGGATCGCCGCGGTGTCCTCGCTGCCCGACGACCGGCGTCCGGACGATCGCGACGAGCTGCGCCCGGACGACGCCCGCCCGCTCACCCGACGAGCGTTGCCCACCCACACGGCGAAGGCGTCGCGCAGCTTGGCCGCGTTGTCGTCGTTGAGGTCGATCTCGTAGGTGACGCCATCGAGCGCGAACGTCACGGTCTCGTGCGCGTCACCGCCGTCGATGTCGTCGATGAGAACGACCTGGACCTTCTGCGCCATGGTGATCCTGCCCTTTCGGCGGAAATCTTCGAATGAATTCCCGAGCAGGGAGCAGCGTATTTCCGAAGTGGCGAGAACGCAAAACCACTATTCGTGCGTCCACACAATCATCAGCTCCGCCGCCGCAGCCGCTTTCTGCCATTCAGGCCGCTTTACCCGCACCCACCGCGGCGCGCGTGGCAAAAGGTCAGGAATCGGCCGGGTGCTCCTTCTCCCACTTCGCCAGCGCCGCGCGCTCACGGCGGTCGCCCTCGAGCATCGACTTCACCGCGATGACGAACAGGAACAGCACGCCGGCCGACGGGACGAGCGCGAGCAGGGCCTTGACCATGCCTCTAGCGTACGTCGGCCCCGGCCGGCCGACGGAAGCCGCCTCAGAGCGGCTTGACCAGCGGGAACAGGATCGTGTCGCGCACGCCGAGGCCGGTGAGCGCCATGAGCAGCCGGTCGACGCCCATTCCCTGGCCGCCGGTCGGTGGCAGCGCGTATTCCATGGCCCGCAGGAAGTCCTCGTCGAGGCGCATGGCCTCCTCGTCGCCGAGCGCGGCGAGCTTGGCCTGGGCCTCGAAGCGCTCGCGCTGGATCACCGGGTCGACCAGCTCGGAATAGCCGGTGGCCAGCTCGAAGCCGCGCACGTAGAGGTCCCACTTCTCGGTGACGCCGGGCTTGCTGCGGTGGTCGCGGGTCAGCGGCGTCGTCTCGACCGGGAAGTCGCGCACGAAGGTGGGGGCGTGCAGGTGGTCGCCCACGAGGTCCTCCCACAGCTGCTCGACGAGCTTGCCGTGGCTGAGGTACTGGGGGTCGACCTCGATGTCGTGGCGCTGAGCGTGCTCGCGCAGCTCGGCCAGCGGGGTGTCGGGCGTGATCTCGGCGCCCAGCACCTGCGACAGCGAGTCGTACATCGACAGCGTGGCCCACTCGCCCCCGAAGTCGTACTCCTCACCGTCGTGCAGCACCGCCACGGTCGAGCCGTGCATCGCGACGCACGCGCGCTGCACGAGCTCGCGGGTGAGGTCGGCGACCGTCGAGTAGTCGCCGTAGGCCTCGTAGAACTCGAGCATCGCGAACTCGGGGCTGTGCGTGGAGTCGGCGCCCTCGTTGCGGAAGTTCCGGTTGATCTCGAAGACCTTCTCGAGCCCACCGACCGCCGCCCGCTTCAGGAAGAGCTCGGGCGCGATGCGCAGGTACAGGTCGATGTCGTAGGCGTTCATGTGCGTCACGAACGGGCGCGCCGACGCACCACCGTGCAGCGTCTGCAGCATCGGCGTCTCGATCTCGATGAACCCGTGCTCGTGGAACGTGTCACGCAGGCTGCGGACGACGGCAGCGCGGTCGCGCACCATCTTGCGCGCCTCGGGACGCACGATGAGGTCGGCGTACCGCTGGCGGACGCGCGTCTCCTCGTTGAGCCCAGCGCCCTCGTGCAGGTTGGGCAGCGGGCGCAGCGCCTTGGCCGCCAGCTGCCACTGGTCGGCCATGACGCTCAGCTCGCCGCGCTTGCTCGAGATCACGCGGCCGTGCACGAACACGTGGTCGCCGAGGTCGATGTCGGCCTTCCACTCCGCGAGCCGCTGCTCGCCGACCTCGGCCAGGCTGAGCATGGCCTGCAGGCGCGTGCCGTCACCCTCCTGCAGCGTGGCGAAGCACAGCTTGCCGGTGTTGCGGATGAAGACGACGCGTCCGGTGACGCCGACGACGTCGTCGGTCTCGACGCCGGCCTCGAGGTCGCCGTGGGCCGCGCGCACCTGCGCGAGCGTGTGCGTGCGCGGCACCGAGACCGGGTAGGGCTGCACGCCCTCGGCCAGCAGCCGCTCGCGCTTGGCCCGCCGCACGCGCATCTGCTCGGGCACGTCATCGGCGGACGGCGGCACGGCGGGCGTGGCGGGTGCGGGCTGCTCGGTCACGGGCAGACCCTACCGAGCGGTGCCGTGGCGACCGGCGCGCGGGAGCGTCTTGCGCTGCTCTTTATCGATAGTCGATAGTATCGACATTCGATAAGCCGACCTTGGGGATGACGTGACTGCACCGACCCGATCCGGCGCCCGCGAGCTCGCGGTCGTCGAGTGGCTGCTGCGTGGCGCGGCCGTCATCGCGGCTGTTGCCGCGCTCTGGATGCTCCTCGGCGCCAACGGACTCGGGCTGGTGAGCTCTTACGGCTGGCCCGGTGCGCCGTCCGACGCGAGCCTGGTGATGAACGAGCGCGTGACGATCCAGGGCGACGCCGGGCTGGCCACGACCGATGCGGTGAACCGGCGGCTCGGCCCTCTGGAGCAGCGCTCGGACGCCGTCGCGCAGTCCGGGCGGCGGGGGCCGAACCTCGCCGAGGCCGAGGGGTCCGCCGAGGTCATGGTGCAGTTCTGGAACCCCACCGGCCCTCAGCGATGGGCCTGGATGCTGGTGCGCGCGATCCCCGCCGCCCTCGCGGCCGTGGGCCTGTGGCTGCTCGCGGCCCTGACCCGCAGCGCCTACCGCGGGTCACCTTTCACCCGCCGCAACGTGCACCGGCTCATGGTGCTGACGAGTCTGGTGGCCGCCGGCGGTCTCATCGGTGAGTGGGGTGCGGCCCTCGTGCGGATGTGGGTGATCGACAGCAGCGACCTGGGTTCGCTCGTCTCGCCGGGAGCCGAGCTGAGCTTCGCGTTCCTCGGCGTGGTGCTGCTGCTCGGCGTCGTCACCGAGGTGTGGCGCCGGGGCGTGGCCTTGCGCGAGGACCTGGACGGGCTGGTGTGAGCGGCACCGACGACGGCGAGGGCCACCGCATCGCGTGCCGGCTCGACGCGCTGCTCGAGGAGCGAGAGATGACGCTCACCGAGCTGTCGGCGCGCGTGGGCGTCTCCGTCGTCAACCTCAGCGTGCTCAAGAACGACCGGGCGCGGGCGATCCGGTTCTCGACGCTCACCGCGATCTGCGAGGCGCTCGACTGCCAGCCGGGCGACGTCCTGGGGCTGGCGCCGTGACGCGCGATGGGCACGATGCCGTGGGGAATGCCTGGAGGCCGCACGCCCTGCCTGGATCCGACCGGAACGGTGCAGGGACTCATCGAGCGGTCGAGTACCTGCACCGCACGAAGCAGACGGCCCCTGAGTGCTTTTGCCTATCGCCCCCGGAACTTCGGCTCATCGGTGTGAGCCGCCGGGCGGCAGACCAAGCCCAACGCCACCAGAGCGAGCGCCACAGCTACGACGGTCGCCCCTGGTACTGACGCTGACGGCTGGTGACGCGCGACGGCCTGCACCGAGAGCACCACCCCGATGATGGCGCACAGCAGACCGCCGATCAGAAGAACCTTCGATACCGCACTACGTCGCGCCCGTGACGCATTCATCTGCTCACCCCTTGTTGACGCACTGCCCCATCAACGTGCCGCCTACCGACCATGGCACCACGGCGGTCCCGCCCACGCCTTGTCGATCACGACGCCTCGCGAGTTCGAGCAGAAACCTATGGCAGCCGCGCCGACGGCGATGATGCCCGCAACAAGCGCTGAACCTGCGCCTGCCGGGGCACTCACGACGCGACGGCGAGCTCGTGGGCATGCAGGACGTGCACGCCGAGGACTTCCCGCAGACGCGCGTCGTCTCGACCGGCTCGTGGCTGGGGCGGGCGCACCAGGGCCAGGGCACCGGGACGCTCATGCGCCAGCTCGTGGTCGGGTTCGCGTTCGACGAGCTCGACGCCGAGCAGTGCGAGTCGGGCTACGTCGTCGGCAACCACGCCTCGGCGTCGGTCAGCCGCAAGGTGGGGTACGTCGACAACGGGCGGCGCCGGATCGTCCAGCACACCCAGCAGGGCGCCGTCGGGGTGGACGAGCAGCGAGTGGTCGTCACACCGACGTCCTTCAGCCGGCCGGCGCAGCCGATGACCTACGAGGGCGGCGACGTGCTGCGCCGCTTCCTCGGGGTCGAGCGGCCCGAGCGCTGACGGCGGGCGGGGGCGGCGTCAGACGAGGTCGAGCGCGATGTCGAGGATCGGGCTCGAGTGCGTGAGGCCACCGACCGAGAGGTAGTCGACGCCCGTGAGGCCGTACTCGCGCGCGTGCTCGAGCGTCAGGCCACCGGTGCCTTCGATCTCGATGCGGTCCGGCGTCGCGGCCCGCACGGCCTCGACCGTCTCGCGCAGCAAGTCGACGGACATGTTGTCGCACAACAGGAAGCGCGCACCGGCGGCGGCGGCCTCGAGCGCCTCGGCGACCGTCGTCACCTCCACCTGCACCTCGACGTCCGGGTAGCGACTGCGGACGGCCTCGTACGCCGCGCGCACCGAACCCGCCGCGATCTTGTGGTTGTCCTTCACCATGGCGACGTCGTAGAGGCCCATGCGCTTGTTGGTGCCGCCGCCGCAGCGCACCGCGTACTTCTCGAGGGCGCGCAGGCCCGGCGTCGTCTTGCGGGTGTCGAGCACCGTGGCACCGGTGCCGTCGAGCACCTCGGCCCAGCGTCGGGTGTGCGTCGCCACGCCGGACATGCGGCACGCCAGGTTCAGCGCCGTCCGCTCGCCGGTGAGCAGGGCCTGGGTGGGGCCGGTGACCTCGGCCAGGACGTCCCCGCGACGCACGGGCGCGCCGTCCTGCACGCGCAGGGTCACCACCGGCTTCGGGCAGCCGAGGCGACGAGCGACGTCGTCCCACACCAGCTCGAAGACCGCCAGGCCGGCCACCACGCCGTCGGCACGCGCGATCACCTGGCCGGTCGACTGCTGCTCGAGCGGGATGGTCGCCGACGCCGTGACGTCGACGCCGTCGGGGCCGCCGAGGTCCTCGTCGAGCGCCCGCCGGACGACGTCGCGCGCGTCGTCGAGGTCGAGCGGAGGGGTGACGGCGGACGGCGCGGGCTGGCTCACGGGCGCACCCTAGCCGAGCGGGGACGGCGCGTAGGTGGTGGTGAGGGTGCCGTCGGGCTGGCGACGGGTGGTGAGGCGGCCACGCCAGCGAGCGTCGTCGCGGTCGGGGAAGTCGGAGCGCAGGTGGCCGCCCCGGGTCTCCTCACGCTGCGCGGCGACCTGCGCGAGCAGTGAGCCGACCTGGTGCAGGTTGGTCGTCTCCCACGCCCCCGAGCCGGCAGCGTCGGTGGTGCACTCGGCGAGAGCCGCGAGCTCGAAACCGGTGTGCTGCAACGACTCCGCGGTGCGCACGGCACCTGCACCCGCCGTCATGGCCAGCTGGACGTCGATGCGCCACTCGGGGTCGAGCAGCGTCTCACCGCCCGGCTGCTCCACCGGCTCGGACGCCGGCAGCTCGCCGGCCGCGAGCCGCGCCGTGAGGTCGTCGGCGATGCGGTGCGCGAACACCAGCCCCTCGAGCAGCGAGTTGGACGCCAACCGGTTGGCGCCGTGGACGCCCGAGCACGCCACCTCACCGCAGGCGTAGAGCCCCTCGATCGAGGCCCGCCCGTGCAGGTCGGTGGCCACGCCGCCGCTGGCGTAGTGCTGCGCCGGCGCGACGGGCAGCAGGTCGGTGGCCGGGTCGAAGCCGAGCGAGCGGCAGCGCTCGACGATCGACGGGAACCGCCGCTCGAGGAAGTCCGCGCCCAGGTGCCGCGCGTCGAGGTACACGTGCGACGACCCCTCGGCGCGCATGCGGCTGACGATCGCTCGCGACACGACGTCACGCGGCGCGAGGTCGCCCAGCTCGTGCACCTCGGCCATGAACCGCTCGCCCGACCCGTCGACCAGCACGGCGCCCTCACCGCGCACCGCCTCGCTGATGAGCGGCTGCTGCCCGCGCGAGCCCGCGCCCAGCCACAGCACCGTCGGGTGGAACTGCACGAACTCCAGGTCGCGGACGTCGGCCCCGGCCCGCAGCGCGGCGGCCATGCCGTCACCCGTGGCCACCGAGGGGTTGGTCGTCGCCGCGTACACCTGGCCGAGGCCGCCGGTGGCCAGCACGACCGCGCGCGCCAGCGCCGCCCCGACGCCGTCGCGCATGCCCTCGCCCAGCACGTGCAGCGTGGTGCCGCAGACCCGCCCGGCGGCGTCCTGCAGCAGGTCGACCACGAGCGCGTGCTCGATCACCTCGATGCCGGGGTCGTGCCGCACCGCCTCCAGGGCGGCGATGAGCGCGCGCGAGATCTCGCGGCCCGTCGCGTCGCCACCGGCATGGGCGATGCGGTCGCGGTGGTGGCCGCCCTCGCGCGTCAGCGCGATCTCGCCCTCGGGCGTGCGGTCGAACTCGGCGCCCATGGCGACCAGCTCACGCACTCGGGCCGGTCCCTCGGTGACGAGCGCCCGCACGGCCTCGACGTCGCACACGCCGACACCCGCCGCGAGGGTGTCCTCGAGGTGCTCCTGGGGCGAGTCGGCGGGGTCGAGCGCCGCTGCGATGCCGCCCTGCGCCCAGCGCGTCGAGCCCTCGTCGAGCACGGTCTTGGTCACGAGCAGCACACGGTCGACCCGCTGGCGCAGCCGCAGCGCGGTGGTCAGGCCCGCGATGCCCGAGCCGACCACGATGACGTCGGCGCTGGTGGTCCAACCGGGCGGCGGCGCCACGAGCCGCCGCGGGATCGTCAGGGTCACCGGCGGTTCACCCCTGCGAACCCTGCGAACCCTGCGAGCCCGAGAACGCCGGCAGCGCGCCGCCGTCGGGCCCCAGCCGCACCGGCACGTTGTCGATGAGGCGCGTCGTGCCGACCCGGGCCGCCACGGCGAGCAGCGCCTCGCCGCGGTACCACTCGGGCACGTCCTCGAGCGTCTCCGGGTGCACCAGCACGAGGTAGTCGACGAGCACGAGCGGCTCGGCGACGAGCACCGCGCGGGCGGCCCGGCGGACGGCGCTCGGCCCCTCGGCGGCGATCTCGGCCCCGGCGTCGAGGGCACGCGACAGCGCGAGCGCCGCCTCGCGGTCGCTCGGGGTGAGGTAGACGTTGCGGCTGCTCATGGCCAGCCCGTCGGCCTCGCGCACGGTGGGCACCGCGACGATCTCGACCGGGAAGTCGATGTCGCGCGCCATCCGCCGGATCAGCAGCAGCTGCTGGGCGTCCTTCTGGCCGTAGTAGGCCAGGTCGGGCCGCGTGAGGTGCAGCAGCTTGCCGACGACCGTGAGCACGCCGTCGAAGTGACCCGGGCGCGACTTGCCCTCGAGCACGTCGCCCAGCGGGCCGGCGCTCACGCGGACGCCGGGGTCGCCGTCCGGGTAGACGACGTCGGGGCTCGGGGTGAAGACGAGGTCGACGCCCTCGCGCGCGCAGATCGCGAGGTCGTTGTCGATGGTGCGGGGGTAGCGCGAGAGGTCCTCGCGCGGCCCGAACTGCAGCGGGTTCAAGAAGATCGTGACGATGACGTGCCGGGCCCGCTGACGCGCGACCTTGATGAGCGCGGCGTGGCCCTCGTGCAGCGCGCCCATGGTCATCACGACGGCGACGTCGCCGTCATCCAGCGCGGTGCGGGCCACCGCCAGCTCGGCGCGAGTGTGCGCGACGACCGGCTGCGTGGTCGACGTCGTGGTGGTCGGCGTGGTCACTCAGGCTCCTTCGAACGGGCCAGGACGTCGAGCAGGCTCTCCGCGACCTGGGGTGACAACCGACCGGACGCCAAGGCCCGCACGGCCGTGGCCCGGGCGAGCGCGACGTACGTCGGCAGCACGTCCGGTGACTCGTGGGCGAGCTCGCGCACGTGCGCGGCCACCGTACCCGCGTCGCCGCGCACCACGGGTCCGGTGGTCGCCGCATCGCCGCTGCGCAGCGCACCGTCGAGGGCAGCCGACAGCAGCGGGGCCAGCACGCGGTCGGGGCTGTCGATGCCCGCGCCGCGCAGCACCTGCAGCGCCTGGGCGACGAGCGTGACGAGGTGGTTCGAGCCGTGCGCGAGCGCCGCGTGGTAGCGGGGACGGTCGGCCTCGGCCACCCACACCGGCTCGGCGCCCATCTCGAGCACCAGCGCCTCGGCCACCGGGCGCGCCGCCTCGGGCGCGGTGACGCCGAAGCAGCAGCCCTCGAGCCGCTCGAGGTCGACCGCGGTGCCGGCGAAGGTCATCGCCGGGTGCAGCGCCAGCGGGATGACGTGGTGCGGGACGGCGGGGTCGAGCACCGAGACGCCGAACCGGCCGCTGGTGTGGACGACGATCTGGCCGGCCTGCCAGGCCCCGGTGTCGGTGAGCCCCTGCACCAGCGCCGGCAGCTCGTCGTCCGGCACGGTGAGCAGCACCAGCTCCGCGGCGGCGACCACCTCGGGCACCGGCACCACCGGCACGCTCGGCAGCAGCCGCTCAGCGCGGTCGAGCGACGCGGCGCTGACGCCACTAGCGGCCACCACGCGGTGACCCGCGCGCGTGAGGGCTGCGCCGAGCACCGCACCGACGCGGCCGGCGCCGACCACGCCGACGTCGAGCCGCGCGGGGCGCTCGCCCGCGGGCGTCAGGTCGAGGCCGCCGACGTCCACGGACGCGACGCTAGTGCGTGGCCGTCGTCCCGGCGGCCTCGGGGTGGGCGGTCGCTAGGCTCGGCGCATGGGACGGCACGAGCGGCTCGCGAGCCTCGCGGAGCTCGACCGCGACGGCCTCGTCGTGGCCGATCTCGGCTGCGGCACCGGCCGCACGGTGCGCAAGCTGCTCGAGACCACACCCGCGCCCGCCACGGTGCACGCCGTCGACCACGCCTCGGACCTCGACGACGACCTCCTGCACGACTCGCGCGTGGTGTCCCGCGTCGCCGACCTCGACGAGCCGCTCCCCTTCGACGACGCCGCGATCGACCGCATCGTGTCGATGAACGTCGCCGAGAACCTGCTCGACCCGCCGGGCTTCCTGCGGGAGTGCTTCCGCGTGCTGCGGCCCGGGGGTCTCGCGGTGATCGGGCACACCGACTTCGACACCGCCCTGTTCACGAGCGACGACGACGCGCTGACCCGGCTGCTGGTCGACCGCTTCGTCGGCGTGGTCCCGTCGTGGCAGAGCCGGGCCGACGGGTTCATGGGCCGCAAGCTGCTCCAGCTGGCCGCGGGCTCGCCGTTCGAGCTCGCCGACGTGCAGGCGTGGGCCGACCCGCACCGGCGCTTCGACGAGGGCTCGCTCGCGTGGAAGATCGCGATGGGGATGCTCGCGGCCGCAGCCGATGACGAGGAGCTGTCGGCGCGCGCGGCCGGCTGGGTCGAGTCGGTGCGCCGGCTCGCCGACCAGGGCCGGTTCCTGTTCGCCATCACCGACGTGGTCGTGGTGCTGCGGCGTCCATGACGTTCGTCGGGTGGGACGTCGCCTGGCGCGAGGCGCTCTACGGCCGCAACGGGTTCTATCGCCGTCCGGGCGGCCCTGCGGCGCACTTCCGCACGAGCGTGCACGCGTCGGACCTGTTCGGCGGGGCCCTGCTGCAGCTCGCCCAGCGGGCCGGGCTCGACCGCGTGGTCGACGTCGGCAGCGGGCGAGGTGAGCTGCTGGACTCGTTGCGGCGCAGCGCGAATGCGTGGGGCGTCACCGTCGAGCTCATCGGCTGCGACGTGGTCGACCGCCCGGCAAGCCTGGCGCCGGACGTCACCTGGATCCGCTCGGACGGCGGCACCGACGTCCCCGACGCGTTGGGGCCGTGGCTTCGTGGCGCTCTGGTCGTGGCACACGAGTGGCTCGACGACGTGCCGTGCCCGGTCGTCGAGCGGGCCGACGACCTCGCGTGGCGCGCGGTGGAGGTCGATCCCTCGTCCGGCCGCGAGCGGCTGACCGGCCCGGTCGGACCCCGCGAGCACGAGTGGCTCGAGCAGTGGTGGCCGTCAGCCGATCCGCAGCCCGGCGACCGCGCCGAGGTCGGCACCTCGCGCGACGACGCGTGGGCGTCGCTGCTGCGCGACGCCACGGACTCGGTGCTGCTCGCCGTCGACTACGGCCACGACCGCGAGACGCGGCCGCCCCGCGGCACCCTCACCGGCTACCGCGAGGGCGCCGTCTGCCCGCCCGTGCCCGACGGCTCGTGCGACGTCACCGCTCACGTGGCGGTCGACGCCCTTGCCGCAGCAGGTGAGCGAGCAGGGGCGACGGGCAGCCACGTCACCACCCAGCGCGAGGCGCTGCGCGCCCTGGGCGTCGACGGCTCGTTGCCCTCACCGGCTGTCGCCTCCGGCGACCCGATCGGCTACCTGCGGGCGGTGAGCACGGCGAGCCAGGCGGCCGAGCTGCTCGACCCGTCAGGGCTCGGGGCCTTCCGGTGGCTGCTGCAGTCGACCGCCCCTGCCCAGACTGATCCGCGCGATCTTCTCGACGGAGCGTGACGACGCCGGCACGATGAGCGACGGGCGCGCGGCCGGATTGGACATCGCCGCCGCGGGTTGGCGACGCTGGGCCGGTGCCGCATCCCCGACGCGTCGCCGGCGCCCTGCTCGCCGCGACGGCTCTGACCGCCGCCCTGAGCGGGTGCGGCGGTGCTGACGGGGCCTCCCCGCGCACCACGGTGACGGTCACGACCTCGGCCACGCCGACCGGCTCGGCCACTCCCGCCCCCACGGCGACGAGCGACGTCAAGGGACGCCGCTACGACCTGGGCACCGTCACCGACGTCAGCACCGTGGCCGGGGTCACGGTGATCGAGCTCGACCGCTGGACGCTGCCGGGCACGAGTGACACCGACGTGGCCCGGAACGGCATCAAGGTCGTCCCCCACCGCGACGTCCGCTACACCAACCAGAACACCGAGAAGACCTACACCGCACCGGTCGCCGACGGCGCGATCGCAGTGGTCAACCGGTGCGTGCCGGGCACGGGCGGCGAGCTCGGGCTGGAGTCGACCCCCCAGAGCGCCACGACGTGGCTGAAGAACGCCGACAGCCGCGACGTGCTCGTCGTGACGTACGACGACCAGGGCCGCGTCACCCGGCTCGACACCGACCCGCGCTGCGCCTGAGGGCTCAGCCGCGCACCGGCACCGACTCGTAGCCGCGCAGCACGAAGGTCGGCCGCCGCGTCGGATCGGCCGCCGGCTCGAGGGCCGGGTAGCGCCGCAGCAGCGCCGGCAGCGACGTCTGCAGCTCCAGCCGGGCGAGAGGAGCGCCGAGGCAGAAGTGGATCCCCGCACCGAACGCCAGGTGCGGGTTGGGCGCGCGGTCGACGACGAACCGGTCGGGATCGGCGAACACCTCGGGGTCGCGGTTGGCCGCGCCGAGCAGCGCGGAGACCTTGTGCCCCTGGGGGATCCGCACGGTGCGGTCGGGCAGCTCGAGCTCGACGTCCTGCGTGGCCGTGCGCTCGAAGAGGTGCAGCGGCGAGTCGTGCCGCAGCATCTCCTCGACCGCGAGCGCCACGAGACCGGCGTCAGAGGTGTTGCGCCGCAACGTGTCGAGCTGGTCGGGCGCGGAGAGCAGTGACACCAGGCCGTTGCCGAAGCCGTTGACGCTCGCCTCGTGCCCCGCGTTGAGCAGCAGCACCACCGTGGCGATGAGCTCGTGGTCGTCGAGCTTGTCACCGCCGTCGCGCACCTGCACCAGGTGGGTCACGAGGTCGTCGCGCGGATCGGCCCGCCGGCTCGCGGCGAGCTCGCGAACGTAGTCGGCGAACTCGCTGCAGGCGGCGCGTGCGGCGGCCTCCTGCTCCGGCGTCCGGTCGACCTCGTACATGCGCACGATGGCTTGCGACCACGGGCGCAGTAGGTGCTGGTCGGCTTCGGGCCACCCGAGCAGCTCGGCGATCACCAGCACCGGCAGCGGCTCGGCGTAGTCGCTGATGACGTCGAACGAGCCGGCGTCGGAGAGCGCGACGTCGCACTCGTCGAGCAGGCCGTCGGCGAGCTCGGCGACGCGTGGCCGCAGCCGCTCGACGTGGCCGCGCCCGAACGCCGCCGCCACCAGCCGGCGCAGCCGCGTGTGCTTGGGCGGCTCGCTGTCGAGGATCGAGTCGGCGTGCAGCCAGTTGAACGTCCGCCAGTCGGCCTCGGGCTCGCGGGGGACGAAGATGCGGCCCAGCCGCCGGTCGCGCAGCACGACGTCGGCGGCGCGGTGGGTGAGGGTCACGGCCTGGCCGAGCCCCTCGTGCCACAGCAGCGAGCCCTGCTGCCGAGCCGTGGCGAACGCCGCGTAGGGGTCGGCGACGAAGCCGGGGTCGCGGACGTCGAACGGCGCGTCGAGCGGTTCGAGCGAGGCGTCCGGGCTGGACGAGACGGTGGTCATCGAGCTCCTCCTTCGGCCTGCTGCATCCAGCGCCCCTGGTCGAGGTCGCCACGCCGCGCCCGCGCCGCGCGACCGCGCTCGGCCTGCTGGTCGATCAGGTCTCCGGCCACGGCGGTCGGCAGGTGCGCGACGGACGGCGCGATCGGCCCCTGCGTCGAGTGGACGACGAAGGTGGCGACGTCGAGGCGGCGCTGCAGCGGCCCCTGCCGCACCCCGAGGCTCTGCGTGCGCGCGTGCGGGACGACGTCCAGCTCGCGCACGATCACGCCGCGGCGCATCAGCAGCACGTCGTCGAGCACGCTCACCCCGTGCCGGCGCCAGCCGACGGGGTCGACCCAGCGTGTCCGCCGAGGCGCGACGACGAAGCCGCCTGCGTTGTCGGTGCCGGTGAGTCCGGCCTCGATGGCGCGCATCGTCGGCCCGGCGGCATCCTCCGTGAGGCTGCCGGCGAGCGCCGGCAGCGCCAGGCGCAGCACCAGGAGCGCCTCGGCCCGCGAGCCGACGGTGAGCAGCACGTTCTCCTGGCCCGCGGAGTCCTGGCCGTCGCTGCCGCCGCGCCCGCTGCCGGAGTAGCCGGCCACGTTGACCTCGAGCTTCCACCAGTCGCGCGAGCGCCACAGCAGCGGCTGGCGCAGCCGCACGACCTGCACCCGGCCGGGCGGCACGGTCTGGGCGCGCGTCGTGAGCAGCCCGTGGTGCAGCCGGATGCCGTCGGGCGAGGTGGCCACCCGGAACCCGAACGCCGACGTGAACCTCGCCCAGGCCGCACCGCCGACACCCAGCACCACGGGCAGGAAGCCCGCGAGCACCGCCGGCTGCCGCGTCACCACCACCGTCACCACGCCGGCCACCAGCGCGACGACCAGCACCACGGTGACCGCGCTGCGGGCGAACGACTCCAGCGTCGTGGGCACCGACACCGTGAACACCTCGTGCTCGGGCGCCTCGGGAGCGACCTGCCCGGCGTACTCGACGCCGGCCGCCCGCGCCAGCAGCGTGTTGCGCAGCTGCTGGGCGTCGGCCTCGCGCAGCAGCGACAGCGAGATGGCGGAGTCCTTGCCGCCGGCCACCTCGAGCTTGAGCTCGGCGAGCCCGAAGAAGCGGGCGAGCAGCGGGCGCACGACGTCGACCGCCTGCAGCCGGTCGAGCCGCGCCTGGCGCTGCTGACGGAACAGCACGCCAGTGTGCAGCTGCAGGGTGTCGCCCTCGACCCGGTACGCCGCCCGCTGCCAGGCGAGCAGCGCGTACACCCCTCCCACCAGCGCGGCCGCGGCGATGACCGCGAGACTGATGAGCGCCTCCTGGCGCGACGGCAGCCCGTGGCTCACGAGCTCGTCACCCCGCTGCTGGGCGATCACGGCGACCAGCACGGCGACGACCTTCCACCCGCGCACCAGCGGTGTCAGCGGGTGCAGGCGGCGCCACGTGCCGTCGGCGGTGTCCGGAGCGGAACCCGGGCCGGCGACCGGGCCGGCGCCGTCCGCTGCCGGCGTGCTCACAGCCCGGCCAACCGCGCCTCGCCGCGTTGGGCCAGGCGGTCACGCAGCCGCGCGGCCTCGTCGGGCACCAGGCCGTCGATCGACGCGTCGGTGTGCGGTGAGGCGGTGTGCAGCTGCACCGACGAGTAGCCCAGCTTGCGCGCGAGCGGCCCGGCTGCGACGTCCACGAACTGCATGCGGCCGTAGGGCACGACGACGATGCTCCGGAACATCACCCCGCGGCGCACGAGCAGGTCGTCGGCGCGCTCGGCGTAGCCCATCGCGCGCACCTGGCGGCCGATGAGCCACCAGGCCCAGGCCACCAGCAGCGCCGGTACGGCCAGAAGGGCCAGCACCCACGGCTGCCCGCTGAGCACTGCCGCCACCACGACCGCGGCCACCGCGACGGCGCAGGCGGCGCCGACCACGAGCCGCCGACCCGTCGCGAGCCGGTCGGAGACCGGGTGCCAGGTGACGTCGTCCGGCGCGAAGGGGTCCACGGCGCCATGCTGGCACACCAACGGCTGGGTTCGTGGTGGCCTTCGTGGTGGCAGACTCGGGGCCGTGACCCAGGCCCAGACCGGACGCGAGCTGACCGTCGGCGTCGGTGCGGGCGGCCTGGCCACCGCCGACATGGTGCTCAACATCGGCCCTCAGCACCCGGCCACCCACGGCGTGCTGCGGCTGCGGCTGGTGGTGGACGGCGAGCGCATCGTCAGCGCCGACCCCGTGATCGGCTACATGCACCGGGGCGCTGAGAAGCTGTTCGAGGTGCGCGACTACCGCCAGATCATCGTGCTGGCCAACCGGCACGACTGGCTGTCGGCGTTCTCCAACGAGCTCGGGGTGGTGATCGGCGCCGAGCGGATGCTGGGCATGGAGGTGCCCGAGCG
>JBQCES010000183.1:0-4810 GCA_051960055.1 Angustibacter sp.
AGTAGCCGAGCATCACGGTGTGCCCGCGGGTGCACAGCTCCCCGGCCTCGCCGCGTGGCACGGTCAGCCCGGTCACCGGGTCGACCACCTTGGACTCCAGGTGCGGCATGGTCCGCCCGACGGTCTCGGTGCGGCGGGCCAGGTCGTCGTCCGTGCGGGTCATGGTGGACACCGGCGACGTCTCGGTCATGCCGTACGAGATGGCGACCTCGCTCATGTGCATCTCGTTGACCACGCGCTTCATGACCTCCACCGGGCACGGCGAGCCGGCCATGATCCCGGTGCGCAGCGTCGACAGGTCGTAGTCGGCGAAGCCCGCCAGGCCGAGCTCGGCGATGAACATCGTGGGCACGCCGTACAGCGACGTGCAGCGCTCGTCCTGCACCGTCTGCAGCGTCGCCGCGGGGTCGAACGACGGCGCCGGGATCACCATGCAGGCGCCGTGCGAGGTGGCCGCCAGGTTGCCCATCACCATGCCGAAGCAGTGGTAGAAGGGCACGGGGATGCAGATCCGGTCGAGCTGGCTGTAGTGCACCAGCTCGCCGACGAAGAACCCGTTGTTGAGGATGTTGTGGTGCGACAGCGTCGCGCCCTTGGGGAAGCCGGTCGTGCCCGACGTGTACTGGATGTTGATCGGGTCGTCGAACGCCAGCTGCGCCTCGCGCTCGGCGAGCCGGTGGTGGTCGACGTCGCCGCCGCGCTCGGCGAGGTCGCGCCAGGACTGCTCGCCGATGTAGACGACGTCCTCCAGGCCCGGGCAGTCGTCGCGCACCGACTCGACCATGCCGCGGTAGTCCGACGTCTTGTGCGACACCGCCGACACCAGCAACCGCATGCCCGACTGGTTCACGACGTACGCCAGCTCGTGGCTGCGGTAGGCCGGGTTGACGTTCACCAGGATCGCGCCGACCTTCGCGGTGGCGTACTGCAGCAGCACCCACTCCGCGCAGTTCGGCGCCCAGATGCCGACCCGGTCGCCCTTCTCGATGCCGCGGTCGAGCAGCCCGAGCGCGAGCTCGTCGACCTCGACGTCCAGCTCGCTGTAGGTCCAGCGCCGGTGCGTCGGGACGTCGTCCTGCGCCTCGCGGTCACCCCAGCGCGCGACCGTGCGCTCGAGGTTCGCGCCGATCGTCTCGCCCAGCAGCGGCGTGTCGGAGGTGGCCGAGGTGTACGAGAGCGCAGCGGAGGGAGTCGAGGCCGTCATGGCGTCATCCTGTCGCGTCTGCCACCGCCACGGAAGGCTCCGGCGAACGCAACCGAGCCACGCTGTAACCCGCTGCGCCCAGCAGGCCGAGCGCCATGACGCCCAGCAGGATCCGGTAGTCGACGAAGCCCACCAGCGCCGCGCCGGCCAGGATCGACAGCAGCTGCGGCCCGCCGGTGAGGAACTCGAACGCCGTGAACGCACGGCCCTGCACCGGGCCCGGCGTGTGCTTCTGCAGCAACGTCGTCAGGGCCACGATGACGGCGGGCAGCCCGGCCCCGACGACCAGCGCACCCAGGCCGACCACCACCACCGACCGGCTCGACACCAGCAGGCACCCGGCGCCCATCAGCGCCAGGCCGATCGGCACGAGGCGCGTCTCGCCCACCCGGTTGATGAGCAGCGTGACGGCGAGCCCGGACGCCACCGCCCCGACGCCCTGCACCGTCATGAGCACCCCCAGGAACGCGACCGGCCGGCCGAGCCCCTGGTCGACGACGGCCAGGAACACGCTCTCGCCCATGCCGATCGCGAGCAGCGAGATCACGGTCGCGACCACGGTCGCCCGCAGCACCGGCACGCCCCACAGGTGCCGCGCGCCGAGCGTCGCGTCGTGCAGCACGTGGTGCTCGCGGGGTCCGCGCTCGGGCTCGGGCTCGGTGACCCGCATCAGCGCCAGCGCACCGGCCGACAGCAGGAACGTCGCGGCGTCCAGCACCGCGACCGCCGGGCCACCGAACGCCGCGAAGAGCCCTGCGCCGGTGAGCGGGCCCACCAGGCGCAGCGCCTCGCGCACCGTGCTGAGGCTGCCGTTGGCCGGGCCGAGCAGGCTCTCGGGCACGATCGAGGGCAGCAGCGCCGAGCGCGCCGACTGGAAGAACACGAGCGAGGCGCCGTAGAGGAACGCGACGACGAACAGCAGCCACACGTCGCCGCGGTCGCGCACGAGCAGCAGGAGCAGCACGACGATGCACGTGACGACGTCGGTCACGATCATCACGGTGCGCCGACGGAACCGGTCGATCACCAGACCGCCGAACGGCGCGAGCAGCGACGGCAGCACGAGCGCCGCGAACACGCTGCCGGCGACGGAGTTCGACCCGGTGAGCTGCTTGGCCCACATGGCCAGCACGAGCAGCATCGCGGTGTCGCCGAACATCGACAGGGTCTGGCCGCTCAGCAGCAGACGCAGGTCACGGTGGCGCAAGAGGTCACGCACGGGAGTCTCCGTTCTCGCGGGCGTTCTCGTCGGCGCGAGGGAAGCCCACGGCGTCCAGGTGGACGAGCCGGGCGTCGTCCGGACGCCGGCTCGGGTCGACGACGCGCTCGGCGTACGGGCGCCACAGCTCGTGAAGCTGCTCGTGCAGGCGGCTCAGCTCGTCGGCGGTGAGGTAGCCGTTGAGCGACACCTCGATCGCCGCGCGCTGCCACTCCTCGGGCAGGCCGTCGCGGCCGCGCTGGTAGTCGGCGTACAGCTCGGCGTCGTGCCGACGGAACTGCTCGGTGAGGGCGCGGGCGGCGGCCCGCTCACCGGCCGGCGCGTCGGGGCCGGTGTCCCAGCGGTGCCCCGTGGCTACCGACCGCCAAGGCCGGTTGCGACCCTTGCCCCCTTCGGCCTCCTCGACGAACCCGTACTTGGCGAGCTGGCGCAGGTGGAAGGAGCAGGACGCCGGCGACTCCCCCACGAGGTCGGCGCACTGGGTGGCGGTCAGCGGCCCCCGCAGCGCCAGGTGCTCGAGCAGGCGCAGGCGCAGCGGGTGCGCGAGGGCCCGCATCGAGCGAGCGTCGGCGATGTCGCGGACGGGCAGGTCGGGGTTGTCGTCGGTTGGCACGTCATCGAAAGTAGTCTTTCGAAAGAGTTCTTGTCAACGACTCAGGCGAGCCGATCCGCGACCTGCTCGAGCACCCGCTCGTCCCCGGCGTAGACGCCCTCCGCTCGCGGCCAGTGGGTGACGACGTCGGTGAACCGCAGATCCTCGGCGCGGCCCAGTGCGTCCGCGAACACCTCCGGCGACGTCAGCGAGAACACCGCGCCGGAGTCGAGATTGAGGTAGCGGCGTACCGAGTCGGGCTCACGCCCGGCCGCCTCCAGCGCCTGGTCGAAGCGTCGGCTGAGGCGCTCGAGCCCCTGCCACCAGGCGTCCTGGCCGTCGTCCGGTGGTGTGGCCCCGGTGGTGGCCCAGCCGTCACCGAGCCGCGCGGCGACGGCCATCGCCCGTGGCCCGTTGGCGGCCACGACGAACGGCGGTCGCCGGGACCCCAGCGGTCCGGGCACCATGCGCGCCTCGACCGCCTCGAACCACCGGCCGCGCCAGGTGGTGGACGGCTGGCTGAGCAGCAGGTCGAGCAGCGTGACGAACTCGTCCAGCCGCTCGACGCGCTCTCGTGGCGTGAGCTCTGCTTGACCGAGAACCCTTGCGTCCCAACCGGTTCCACCCGCCCCAACACCCAGCACGAAGCGCCCGCCGCTGATGTCGTCGAGACTCATGAGCTCCTTCGCGAACGGCACCGGGTGGCGGTAGTTCGGCGACGCCACCCACGTGCCCAGCGCGATGCGCTCGGTCACCGTCGCCGCGGCCGCGAGCGTCGGCACGGTCGCGAACCACGGCTCGTCCGCGAGGCTCTGCCACGCGAGGTGGTCGTAGGTCCAGGCGTGGTCGAAGCCCATGGCCTCCACCGCCCGCCAGCGCGCGGCCGCCTCCGACCACCGCTGCTGCGGCAGGACGACGACACCGACGCGGACCCTGCGCTCGCTCGCTGGCACGGGCGCCAGCCTAGGTGGGCGCACCGCGTAGCGTGGTGCGGATGGCATCGCGTCGACCGGCTGCACCGCGCAGCCTCGCGGACGAGCTGCGGTCGTGGGACGACGCGCGGCTCGTCGCGCTGCTGCGCGCCCGGCCCGACCTCGTGACGCCGGTGCCGCCCGACCTCGCCTCGCTCGCGGCGCGCGCCACCACCCGCGCCAGCGTGCACCGCGCGCTCGACGGCCTCGACGCCTTCACGCTGCAGGTGCTCGACGCCCTCGCGGCCCTCGACGAGCCGGCCGCGCGCAAGGACGTTGCCCGCCTGCTCGGCCTGCGCGTCACCGACGTCGGCCCGTCGGTCGACCTGCTGCGCGACCTCGCCCTGGTGTGGGGGCGCGACGACGCCCTGCGGCTGGTGCTGACCGTGCGCGACGCGGTCGGGCCCTTCCCGGCCGGGCTCGGCCCGCCGTCCGCCGCGCCGCTGCCGTCGGGCGGTGAGCTGACAGCGCTGCTGGCCACAGCGCCGGCCGGCGTCGACGACGTGTTGGCCCGGCTCACCTGGGGACCGCCGGTGGGGGCGTTCCCGCGCGCCGATCGGCCCGTCGACCCCGACAGCCAGTCGCCCGTCGAGTGGCTGCTCGCCCGGCGGCTCCTGGCCGCGGCCGACCCGCAGCACGTCGTGCTGCCGCGCGAGGTCGGCCTGCACCTGCGTGGCGGCCGCGTGCACGCCGAGCTGCGCCGTGAGCCCCCGCCCTGGGACGGCACCGAGCGCGCCGTCGCCGCCGTCGACTCGGCCGCCGGCGCCGCTGCGGGGGAGCTGGTGCGGTGGGTCGGCGAGCTGGGTGACCTGTGGAGCGCCAAC
>JBQCES010000184.1:0-2934 GCA_051960055.1 Angustibacter sp.
TATCGCTGGACGTAGACACCGAGTACACCGAACCGTTAGGTGGCCCGCATCACGCCCATCGGGGGCGGGACGGCACGAGTCACCGCAGGTCGGGCGCGACGCCGGGGGTCAGCGCTCGCGGGGGAGCACCGCGTCGCGGAGGCGCTGGTCGCGGGCGATGCGCGTCAGGTCGCGCCGGTAGCGCTCGGCCGAGACGGCGCGCAGGACGGTCTCGGGATGGTGGCCGGGGGGCGGTGGCGGCGCGACCGAGGTGAGGACGCGCGCGAGCAGCTGGCGCCCGTGCGCGTCTCGGGCCGCGGGAGCGAACGTCGCTGCGCGCGGGAGGAACTGGCGCAACGCGCTCGCCAGACCCGGGTCGAGCGGGGCGATGTCGGCGTGGGCGGCCCACGCCTCCAGCTCGGCCGGCATGCTCGGGGGCGGCGGCAGCTGAAGACGGCTGCGCTCGGACACGACGTACGTGCCGGCGGCCTGGTCGCCGAGCCGCTTGACGCGCGAGCTCGACAGTGCGGCCATGGCCGCCGCGACGCCGGTGGTCAGGTAGATCTCCGGCCAGCCGACGAGGGCCCGGGTGATGGTGTGCCGTGAGGACACCGGCCCGCCGTCGTCGCGGACGACGCGCAGGCCCATCGCGAGCTTGCCGAGCGTCCGCCCGCGGGTCAGCGCCTCGGTGGTGGCGGGCACACCGACGAGGACGCCGACGAGCACGACGATGACCGCCGTGCGGGCCACGGCCTCGGACGAGTGTTCGGTGAGGCTGAGCGCGGCGACGACGAGTCCCCAGCAGACCAGGGCGTTGACGACGAGGTCGATCAGGCCCGACACGATCCGCGAGCCGAGGTTGGCGACCGGCAGCTCCAGGGCCACGCCCTCACCGGTCACCGACTCCTGCGCCGCGTAACCCCGGTAGGGAGCTGGCGCGTCGTGCGCGTTGGCCGTCACGGGAGGCAGGGTAACCCGGCCGGCCGGGCGCGCGAGGCCGGACGCGGACGCCTGTGGACCGACCCGGCCCGCAGGCGCGCGCCCGCGGTTAGGGTGACGCCGTGAACGTCGACGCGCTCGTCACCGCGCACCACGAGCAGTGGGCGCGCCTCGACGCGCTGAGCAAGCGGCGCCGCCTCTCCGGAGCCGAGGCCGACGAGCTGCTCGACCTGTACGAGCGGGTCTCGACGCACCTGTCGCAGATCCGGTCGACCGCCCCCGACCCGACGCTCGTGCGCCACCTGTCGATGCTCCTGACCCGGGCCCGCCTGTCGCTGGCCGGGCGTCACGCGTCGACGTGGTCGGGCCTGCTGACCTTCTTCCGGAGCACCTTCCCCGCCGCGCTCTACGACCTCCGACGCTGGTGGGTGTCGACGCTCGTGGGCAGCGTCGTCCTCGCGGCGCTCGTCACCGCGTGGACCCTGGCCCATCCCGAGCTCTACACCTCGCAGCTGTCGGCCGAGCAGATCCGCGCCTACGTCGACACCGACTTCGCCGGGTACTACTCGGAGTTCGCGCACCACGAGTTCGCCACGCAGGTGTGGGTCAACAACGCGTGGGTCGCGGCCCAGTGCATCGCCTTCGGCGCCCTCGGGCTGCCGGTGCTCTACGTGCTGTGGCAGAACGTCGTCAACCTCGGCGTCGTCGCGGCGCTCATGGTCAGCCACGACCGCGCCTCGCTCTTCTTCGGCCTGATCCTGCCGCACGGGCTGCTCGAGCTGACAGCGGTGTTCGTCGCGGGCGGCGCCGGGCTGCGGCTGTTCTGGTCGTGGGTCGACCCGGGGCCGATGTCGCGGTCGGCGTCGTTCGCCCGGACGGGACGCAAGGTCGTCGGCATCGCCCTCGGCCTCGTCGTGGTGCTGCTCGTCAGCGGCGTCATCGAGGGCTTCGTCACTCCCTCGGGGCTGCCGACCGCGGCGCGGATCGCCATCGGGCTGCTGGCCTGGGGCGCCTTCCTCGTCTACGTCTTCGTCGTCGGACGGCGCGCCCACCGTGCCGGCGCCACCGGTGACGTCGCGGCCCACGTGGCCGGCGACGCCGCGCCCGTCGCCGGCTGAGCGCACGGCGGACCGGGGGCCTGGGGCCGGAGCCTCAGAGCAGCCCCTCGCTCTTGAGCCGGAGGTAGTGGTCGGCCAGGCGCGGCGGCAGGGCGTCGGCGTCGGCGTCGATGACGTCGACCCCCATCCGCTCCAGGGCCTCGGCCACGCGGCGACGCTGGGCCGTCGTGCGCTCGGCGGCCGCGGCGCCGTAGGCGTCCTCGGCGGAGTCGCGCGCGAGCCGCAGTGCGGTGACCGCAGGGTCGGAGACGCTCGCGACGACGACGCGGTGGCGTGCGACGAGCGCGGGCAGGACGGGGAACAGGCCCTCCTCGACGGCCGCCGGCTCGAGCGGGGTGAGGAGCACGACGAGCGCGCGGTGGTGCCCGCGACCGATGAGGCCCGACACGAGCGCGGTCCAGTCGGCCTCCACGAGCGAGGCGTCGACCGGTGCCAGCGCCGAGACGACGTCGGCGAGCAGCGAGCCACGCTCGGCGGACCCGCCGACGCGGACCCGGACCACCTGGTCGCCGGCGACGACGTCGACGCGGTCGTGGGCCCGACTGGCCAGGGCGGTCAGCAGCAGGGCGGCGTCCATCGCGGCGTCGAGACGCGGCACGTCACCGACCCGCCCGGCGCTCGTGCGCGAGGTGTCGACGACGATGACGACGTGGCGGTGCTGCTCGGGCTGCCACGTGCGCACGACGACCGAGCGCCGACGCGCCGTGGCGCGCCAGTCGATCGAGCGGACGTCGTCGCCCTCGACGTAGTCACGCAGCGAGTCGAACTCCGTGCCCTGGCCGCGGCGCCGCACGGCCGAACGGCCGTCGATCTCGCGCAGGCGCGAGAGCCGGCTCGGCAGGTGGCGCCGCGACGGGAACGGGTGCAGCACCCGGACGCTGCCGGGCACCGCGGTCGA
>JBQCES010000185.1:0-5391 GCA_051960055.1 Angustibacter sp.
AGCAGGAACGGGAACTCGTCGTTGATCCCGCCCTCGCGGTAGTGCAGGTCGGTGTGGCAGACGCCGCAGGCCTGCACCTGCACGACGGCCTCGCCCGGCCCGGGGTCGGGGACGACGACGTCGACGAGCTCGACGGGCGCGCCCTTGGAGCGCGCGATGACACCCTTCACGGTCTGTGGCATGCCAGCGAATCTACGGGCGGCCGCCGACGGCGGCGAGGCGGGCAACGCGCCACCGGTAGCCTTGGGCGGTGACCTTGCGCCTGTACGACACCGCCACCCGCGAGTTGCGCGACTTCGAGCCGCTGCAGCCCGGCCGCGTGGGGTTGTACATCTGCGGTCTCACCGTGCAGGGCTCCCCGCACATCGGGCACGTGCGGTTCGCCGTCGCCTTCGACATCCTGCGACGCTGGCTCGAGACCGGCCACGGCTACGAGGTCGACGTGGTGCGCAACGTCACCGACATCGACGACAAGATCCTCACCAAGTCGGCTGCGGCGGGCGAGCCCTGGTACGCCTGGGCGTACGAGCACGAGCGGCAGACCGGCGCGGCGCTCGACGCGCTCGGCGTGCTGCCAGCGACGTACGAGCCGCGCGCCACCGGCCACGTGCCCGAGATGATCGAGATCATGGACCTCCTCGTCGACAAGGGCCACGCCTACGCGGCCGATCCCGACGGCGACAACGCCGGCGACGTGTACTTCGAGGTGAAGTCCTGGCCGCAGTACGGCGAGCTCACGCACCAGCGCGTCGACGACATGGCACCCGCCGAGGACGCCGACCCGCGGGGCAAGCGCGACGCCCGCGACTTCGCGCTGTGGAAGGGCCACAAGCCCGGTGAGCCCGAGTCGGCGAGCTGGGCGTCGCCGTACGGGCGGGGGCGTCCGGGCTGGCACCTGGAGTGCTCGGCCATGGCGCGCAAGTACCTCGGCGACACCTTCGACATCCACGGCGGCGGGGTCGACCTGCGCTTCCCGCACCACGAGAACGAGCAGGCGCAGTCACGCGCGGCCGGTTTCGGCTTCGCGCGCTACTGGCTGCACAACGGCTGGGTGACCGTCGGCGGCGAGAAGATGAGCAAGTCGCTCGGCAACTCGCTCATCGTGTCCGAGGTGCTGAAGTCGGTGCGGCCGTTGGCGTTGCGCTACTACCTCGGCGCCGCGCACTACCGCTCGATGATCGAGTACACGCCCGACTCGCTCGCCGAGGCCGAGAGCGCCGTCGAGCGCATCGAGGGCTTCGTGCAACGCGCGTCGGCGGTGGCGCCGGTGCCGTTCGAGGTCGAGCTGCCCGAGGCGTTCCGCGAGGCCATGGACGACGACCTCAACGTCTCGGGGGCCCTGGCCGTCGTGCACGAGACCGTGCGCGCCGGCAACACCGCGCTCGACGAGGGCGACGACGCGTCGGTGCGCGAGAGCCTCGGTGCCGTCGTCGCGATGACGTCGGTGCTCGGCATCAACCCGCTCGACCCGGTGTGGTCGGGCGCGTCGGCGTCCGACGACCGGGCGTCGTCCGCGCTCGACGCGCTGGTGCGCGCCGAGCTGGACGCGCGCCAGGCGGCGCGGGCCGCTCGTGACTTCGCCACCGCGGACGCGATCCGCGACCGGCTGACGGCGGCGGGCATCGCCGTCGAGGACACCCCGAGCGGAGCGCGGTGGTCGCTCGCGCGGCCGTCCGTGGGCCGCCAGAGCAGCAGCGTCGAGGACGGAGACCTCTGATGGCCGGCAACTCCCAGCGCCGCGGTGCGGTGCGCAAGGGCGCCTCGCGCAAGGGGCCCATCGTCGGCTCCGGCGGGCAGAAGTCCAAGGGCCTGCAGGGCAAGGGCCCGACGCCCAAGGCCGAGGACCGCGTCAAGCACGTCGCCGCGAAGCGCCGCAAGGCCGCCGAGCGCCGCGACGCCGCGCTCACCAAGGGCGGCCGGGCGGCGCCGTCCGGTCGTGCGGGTGGGCGTCCGGCCGGGCGTCCGGCGCGCGGCAAGAGCGGCAAGGCCAGCAGCGAGATGGTGGCCGGGCGCAACAGTGTCGTGGAGGCGCTGCGGGCGCAGGTGCCGGTGACGACGATGTACGTCGCGAGCCGCATCGACATGGACGACCGCGTCCGCGAGGCGCTGAAGACCGCCGGTGAGCTGGGCATCCCGGTGCTCGAGACGCCCCGCGGCGAGCTCGACCGGCTCACCGACGGCGCGATCCACCAGGGCCTCGCCCTGCAGGTCCCGCCGTACGACTACGCCCACCCGGGCGACCTGCTCGAGGCCGCGGCGGAGGCCGGCGAGCCGGCGCTGCTCGTGGCGCTCGACGGCATCACCGACCCGCGCAACCTCGGCGCCGTCGTCCGGTCGGCCGCGGCGTTCGGCGGCCACGGCGTGATCGTGCCCGAGCGGCGTGCGGCCGGTATGACGGCCTCGGCGTGGAAGACGTCAGCCGGCGCGGCGTCCCGACTGCCGGTGGCGCGGGCCACCAACCTCACCCGCGCGCTCGAGCAGCTGCAGAAGGACGGCTGCTTCGTGATCGGGCTCGACATGGACGGCGACGTCGAGCTGCCGCAGCTGGCCATGGCGCACGACCCGATCGTGATCGTGGTGGGCTCGGAGGGCAAGGGCCTGTCGCGGCTGGTGCGCGAGACGTGCGACGTCATCGTGTCGATCCCGATGCACGCGGCCACCGAGTCGCTCAACGCGGGCGTGGCGGCCGGCGTCGCGCTCTACGAGGTCGCGCGCCGCCGCGCCCACGGCGCCTGACCCACCCGCCCCACCCCACCCCACCCGCCCCACCCCCTCACCACCTCTCCCGCCTGTTTGGCGCGGGGGCACCCCGCTCCAATAGGAATGGAGCTGGGGCACCCCGCTCCAACGGACGGTTGGAGCGGACCGCCCCAGAGCCTGCGCCGGCGTGCATGATCACGGGGGAGTGGCGGCGCAGTGGCGGGGGAGTGGCGGCGGAGTGGCGGCGCAGTGGCGGGGGAGTGGCGGCGCAGTGGCGGCGCAGTGCGTCAAGGGCGACCCCACTCGTGCCGAAGACCAGGTGTGGCCTCGCCCGACCTCGCACCGGCTCCTTCGTCGGCGACGGTGCTCGCTGCTCGGAGCATGGTCGTCATCGGGGTGCTGTCGGGTGTCGCGACGTGGGGGACGTCGTTCCTGCCATACCCCGGCGGCTTCGACGCGTCCGCCGTGCGGGTGGTCGGTCTGGCCACCGTGGCCGCCTCGCTGCTCGTGCTGCTGGTGCCCTGGGGTCGATGGCCATTGCGCGCGACCCTGGTCCTCGTGCCGGTGGCGCTCGCCCTGATCAGCGTCCACAACACGGTGAGCAGCGGGGACGCCTACCGCTACGGCACCTTCTTCCTGGTGCTGTTCATGTGGATCGGCATCTGGCACCCCCGTGGCACCTCCCTGGCGATCTCACCGGTCGCGGCTGCCGCGTACGTCGTCCCGCTCGTTCTCACGCACCAGCCCACCTACGCCGCCTGGACCGTGCTCTACGCGCTGCCCGTCTTCGTCGTCGGCGGTGAGGTGCTGGCCTGGCGGTCGCAGGCTCTGGCCCGCGCGCTGCAGCGGGTGGGCACAGCAGCCGTCACCGACTCCCTCACCGGCCTGCCCGACCGCACGGTCTTCGAGCAGGCCGTGGCCGATGCGGCGGGCACGAGCTCCCAGGTGCTGTTCCTCGACGTCGACGACTTCAAGGCCGTGAACGACCGCTACGGTCACGCCGCGGGCGATGCCGTACTCGTCGCGGTGGCGGACGCTCTGCGCCGCTCGGTGCGGGCGGGCGACCTGGTGGCGCGCGTGGCCGGTGACGAGTTCGGCGCGGTGCTGCACGGCCCGACCAGCACGGCCGACGCCGAGGCGGTGCGCGCTCGGCTCGCCGGGGCACTGGGTGAGGCCGGCCCCGACGGCCTGCCCGTCCGCGTCAGCGTGGGCATCGCCGCCACCGACGTCGGCAGCGCGCAGGAGGTCGTGGCCGCCGCCGATGCGGCGATGTACCGCGAGAAGTGCGAGAACCGGCGTCCCACGCCCTAGTCGCGGGGCAGTACCGGCAGCTCCTGGGTGTCGACGCCCAGGATCGCCGCCTCGTCGGGCTTCTTCGGCAGCACGGTGCGCACGTAGTCGTCGACCACCTCGCGCAGCGGGACGTCGCGCCCGCGCCGCTCCGACAGGTACCACCGGTGCTCGAGCACCTCGTGGAACACCTCGGCCGGCTCGAGCTTCTGCCCCAGCTGCTGCGGGACGGCGCGCACGACCGGCTCGAACACGTGCGAGAGCCAGTCGTGGGCCACGAGCTCCTCGCTGTCGCCCTGCCGGTCGGTGGCGGCGCGGTAGGAGTCGAGGTCGTTGAGCAGGCGGCGCGCCTGGTTCTCGCCGACGTCCAGGCCGGTGAGGCGCAGCAGCCGCCGCGAGTGGTGCCCGGCGTCGACGACCTTGGGCTGGATCTGCACCGTGGCGCCATCGATGTCGGTGACGATCGCCAGCTCGCCGACGTCGAAGCCGAGCTCGTTGAGGCGGCGGATCCGCGCGTCGACGCGCCAGCGCTCGCCCTGCTCGAACGACTCGGGTGCCGTGAGCTCGCCCCACAGCGAGCGGTAGCGGTGGATGATCCGCTCGCTCACCGCGACCGGGTCGGCCTCCTCCTCCAGCGCGCCGCCGGCCTGCAGGTCCATCAGCTCACCGGCGATGTTGACCCGCGCGATCTCGAGGTCGTGCTCGCGCTGACCGTCGCTCAGGGTCTCGCGCAGCTCGCCAGTCTCGGCGTCGACCAGGTACGCCGCGAACGAACCGGCGTCGCGGCGGAACAGCGTGTTCGACAGCGAGACGTCGCCCCAGAAGAAGCCCGTGAGGTGCAGCCGCACGAGCAGGACGGCGAGCGCGTCGACCAGGCGCGCGGCGGTGTCGGGCCGCAGGGTCTGGCTGAACAGCGCGCGGTACGGCAGCGAGAACTGCAGGTGTCGCGTGACGAGCGCCGGGTCGAGCGGGTTGCCCTCGGCGTCCATGCGGCCCGTGACGACGCCGACGGGCTCGACGGCGGGGACGTCGAGGCGGCGCAGCAGCCGCAGCAGGCCGTACTCGCGGCGCGCGAGGTCCTCGCCGATCTCCTTGACCGCGATCACCCGCCCCGACAGCCGGGCGAAGCGCACGACGTGCCGCGAGATGCCTCGCGGCAGCGCGGCCAGCTGGCTGGCCGGCCAGTCGGCGAGCGGCAGGTGCCACGGCAGGTCGAGCAGCGCGGGGTCGGGCGAGGCCGCGGTGATCTGCAGGGACGAGCGCAGGGGAGGGCTGGCCATCGGTTCCTCGTCGTGGTCGGTCGCGGGGGGGGGGGCCGCCCCGCCCCCCCCCACCCGCGCCCCCCCCCCCCCCCCCCCGGCCGGCCCGCCCCCCCCGGCGCCGCCCCCCCCCCGCCCCCCG
>JBQCES010000186.1:0-9341 GCA_051960055.1 Angustibacter sp.
CACCAACAAGGCGTGGACCGACGCCTACCGCGGCGCGGGCCGGCCCGAGGCGACCTTCGCGATCGAGCGGATGATGGACGAGCTGGCCGCCGAGCTCGGCCGCGACCCGATCGAGGTGCGCGAGCAGAACTGGATCAAGCACGAGCAGTTCCCGTTCACCACGGTGGCGGGCATGACCTACGACTCGGGCAACTACGAGGCGGCGACGGCCAAGGCGACCGAGCTCTTCGACTACGAGGGGCTGCGCCGCGAGCAGGCCGAACGGCGCGAGCGCGGCGACACCGTGCAGCTCGGGATCGGCGTCTCCACCTTCACCGAGATGTGCGGACTCGCGCCGTCGCGCGTGCTGGGCGCGCTCAGCTACGTCGGCGGCGGCTGGGAGTCGGCGTCGGTGCGCATGCTGCCCACCGGGAAGGTCGAGGTGGTCACCGGGGCCAGCGCGCACGGGCAGGGGCACGAGACGGCGTTCAGCCAGATCGTGGCCGACCGGCTCGGCGTGCCGTTCGAGGACGTCGAGGTGCTGCACGGTGACACCCAGATCGCCCACAAGGGCCTCGACACCTACGGCTCGCGCTCGCTCGTCGTCGGCGGCATCGCGGTGGTGAAGGCGGCCGAGAAGGTCGTGGAGAAGGCCAAGGTGATGGCCGCGCACCTGCTCGAGGCGAGCGCGGACGATCTGGAGTTCGGCGACGGCAAGTTCACGGTGCGCGGCACCGACCAGGCGGTGTCGATGGGCGAGATCGCGTTCGCGGCGTTCCAGGGCCACAACCTGCCCGACGGCATCGAGCCCACGCTCGACTCCGACGCGACGTTCGACCCGGAGGACTTCTCGTTCCCGCACGGCACCCACCTGTGCGCGACCGAGGTCGACACCGAGACCGGGCGGGTGAGGATCCGCTCGTACGTCTGCGTCGACGACATCGGCGAGGTGGTCAACCCGCTGATCGTCGAGGGTCAGGTGCACGGTGGCCTCGCCCAGGGCATCGCCCAGGCGCTCTACGAGGAGGCCGTGTACGACGACCAGGGCACGCTGACGACGGCGACGTTCGTCGACTACCTCGTGCCGAGCGCGGCCGACCTGCCGCACTTCGTCACCGACCGCACGACCACGCCGTCGACCACGAACCCGTTGGGGGTCAAGGGAGTCGGCGAGGCCGGCACCATCGCCTCGACGCCCGCGGTGGTGAACGCCGTGGTCGACGCGCTGCGGCACCTGGGCGTCAAGGACGTCGAGATGCCGATGTCACCGCAACGCGTCTGGCGGGCGATCCAGGAAGGGAGCGCGTCATGATCCCCGCGCCGTTCGACTACCACGCGCCGACGTCGGTCGACGAGGCCCTGCAGCTGCTCGGCCAGGTCGTGGGCGACGGCCGCGACGTCAAGGTGCTGGCCGGTGGGCAGAGCCTGCTGCCGGTGCTGCGCATGCGGCTCGCGGCGCCCGAGGTGGTCGTCGACCTGGGCCGCATCGCCGACCTCGCCGACATCCGCGACGACGGCGACGCGATCGTGATCGGGGCCATGGCCACGCACGACGCGGTGATGCGCAGTGACGTCGTGCGCCAGCACGCGCTGCTCATCGCGCGCGCCACCGAGACCGTGGCCGACCCGCAGGTGCGCCACCGTGGCACGTTCGGCGGCGCTCTCGTGCATGCCGACCCGGCCGGCGACCTGCCGGCGCCGGCGCTCGCGCTGGACGCGCAGATGGTGATCGCCGGGCCGGGTGGCGCGCGGCGCACCGTCGCGGCGGCCGACTTCTTCGAGGACCTCTTCACCACGGCCGTCGGCGAGGACGAGCTGCTGGTGCAGGTGCGGGTGCCGAAGTACACCGGCTGGGGTGCCCACTACGAGAAGTTCAACCGCATCTCGCAGGCCTGGGCGATCGTGGGCGCGGCCGTGGCGCTGCGGGTCGACGGCGGCTCGATCGCCGAGGCCCGCGTCGGGCTGACCAACATGGGGTCGGTGCCGGTGCGGGCCCGCGACGTCGAGCAGGCGCTCGTGGGGCTGCAGCCGACCGCCGAGTCGGTGCGAAGCGCCTGTGCCGCAGTCGGTGCGGGCACCACCCCACCGTCCGACAGCAACGCCGACGCCGACTACCGGCGGCACCTGGCCGGTGTGCTCACCGGGCGGGCCGTCGTCGCGGCCGGCGCGGCCTGAGGCCGGCGATGGACCTCCAGCACACCTTCACCGTGCCCATCGGGATCGACGAGGCGTGGTCAGCGTTCACCGACATCGAGCGCATCGCGCCCTGCCTTCCCGGCGCCACGATCACGTCCGTCGAGGGGGAGGAGTTCCACGGCACGGCCAAGGTGAAGCTCGGGCCCATCGCGCTGCAGTACGCCGGCAAGGGCGTCTGGGTGTCGCGCGACGACGCCACCTACCAGGCGGTGATCGAGGCGCAGGGCAAGGACAAGCGCGGGAACGGCACCGCGGGTGCGACGATCCGCGCGCACCTGGAGCCGGAGGGTGAGGGCACGCGCGTCGTCGTCGACACCGAGCTGAAGATCACCGGGCGGCCGGCGCAGTTCGGTCGTGGCGTCATCCAGGACGTCGGCACCAAGCTGCTCGACCAGTTCGCCGCCTGCCTCGTGACCCGACTGGGGGAGGCCGGACCGGTCGAGGCCGAGGCCGTGACCGCCCCCGAGGCGGCGGCCGAAGCCGGCCCGACCACCGAGGCCGAGCCCACGACGGCCGAGCTCACGGCTGCGGCCACGGCCAGCGAGGCGCCCGTGGCCGCAGCGCCCGTGCCGCTGCCGGCCGCGCCCGTGCCTCCGCCGTCCGCCGAGATCAACCTCGGTGGCGTCGTCGGGCCCGTGCTGCTCAAGCGCTACGGGCCGTGGGTCGCCGCGCTCGTGGTGGTGGGCATCATCGTCTGGCTCATCGCCCGCCGCTGAGGGGGGTGGGCAGGTCGCGGGAGTGCACGACGGTGAGGCCCGTGACGGCCCGGGTGAGCACGACGTAGAGACGGCGCAGGCCGGTGCGCTCGTCGGGCTCGGCGGCGGCGATGGCGGCGGGCTCGACGACCACGACGCGGTCGAACTCCAGACCCTTGGCCACCGTGGCCGGCACGAGGTGCAGGCGGTGGGCGCCGTCCTCGTGGTCGGCGGCGCCGGCGTCCAGTTCGTCGTCGCGCCCGAGCCGCAGGTGCTCGAGGCCGACGTCGGCGAGCGCCCGTGACGTGCCGGCGACCTGCGCGTCGGCCACGACCACCCCCACCGACCCCTCGTGCGCCAGCGCCTCGCGCACGGCGTCGGTGGTCGCGGCGCCGAGGGCGTCCTCATCAACCCGGACGACACCGAGGTGCCCGGGGTCGTCGCGCACCGACACCGGCGCGGCCAGACCCGGCGCCATGTGCGGCAGCAGCCGGGCGGCGAAGTCGATGACGGCGGTCGGCACGCGGAACCCGCGCACGAGCTCCTCGACGTGAGCGCCGTCCTGGCCCAGGTGCTGCAACGACTCCTGCCACGAGCGCGTCGCCCACGGCGTGGTGCCCTGGGCGATGTCACCGAGCACGGTCATCGACCCGGTCGAGCAGCGCCGGCCGACGGCGCGCAGCTGCATGGGCGACAGGTCCTGCGCCTCGTCGAGCACCACGTGACCCAGCGACGGCGTGCGGTCCAGGACGTCGCCCACCTCGTCGAGCAGCACGGCGTCGGCGGGGGTCCACGGCGCGCTGCGCGGCCCCTTCGCCGGGCGGTCCCAGCGCAGCAGCGCCTGCTCGGTGTCGGTGAGGACGCCGTCGGCGCAGGCGGCCATGAACTCGGCGTCCGACCACAGGCGGAGCAGCAGGCGGGGCCCGTCGACGGCGGGCCACACGGCCCCGGCGTACGCCTTCACCGGACGTGAGCGCGCGACGGCGTCCTGCACGCGGTCGTCGGGGGAGTCGCCGGCCGCCTCCATCTGCACCAGCACCGCGTGCGCCAGGCGGTGGGGCAGCATGGCTCGCGCCGCGGAGTAGCGCACGCCCCGCGCGCGCAGCTCGGCGACGATCTCGCGCACCTCGTACGTCGGCACGCGCCAGCGCCGTGAGCCGCGCGGCACGACCAGCGCGTCGTCCGGCTCACGCACCGACGCCCACACCGCACGGCGCAGCACCTCGGCCAGACGGGCGTCGCCCTTCAGGGCGGCCACCTCGGCGGAGTCGTTGGCGCGCAACGGAACTGAGGCGGTGAGCTGCTCCACCGTGGTGTGCGACACCTCCACCTCGCCGAGCGCCGGGAGCACCGCACCGACGTGCTCGAGGAACGCGCGGTTGGGCCCCACGACCAGCACGCCGCTGCGCGCCAGGCGCTCGCGGTAGGCGTAGAGCAGCCACGCGGCACGGTGCAGACCCACCGCGGTCTTGCCGGTGCCGGGCGCGCCTTGCACGCAGACCGTCGTGCCGACGTCGGCCCGCACGATCTCGTCCTGCTCGGGCTGGATCGTGGCCACGATGTCGCGCATCGGGCCGACGCGCGGCCGCTCGATCTCGCCGGCGAGGATCTGGCTGGTGCGGTCAGCCTCGGTGGCGTCGGTGAGGTGCTCGTCCTCGTAGGCGGTGATCTGCCCGCGGTCGACGCCGAAGCGGCGGCGCAGCCGCACCCCCATGGGCTCGGCCCGGCTGGCCCGGTAGAACGCCCGGGACACGTCCGCGCGCCAGTCGACCACCACGGGGTCGCCGTTCTCGTCGGCGACGTGCCGGCGTCCGACGTACCAGCGCTCGGGCTGCCCGGCCGTGTCGGTGGGGTTGGTGCCGTCGGTGTCGATGCGCCCGAAGAAGAGCGTGGACGTCGGGTCGTCGGCCAGGGCGGCGGCGCGGCGGTAGAGCGTGGCGGCGAGGTACTCGCTGGAGACGGCGTCACCGCCGTGCGCCTCGAGCGAGAGCGTGCGCTCGCGCATGCGGGCCAGCTGGCGGCGCGCGTGGCTGAGGTGGGCCTGCTCGGCGGCGAGGGGGTCGGCGGCAGGCACGAGGGGCGACTCTACTCTCGAGGGTGTGACGCCGTCCGCTGCTCATGCCCTCGTGCGGCTGGCCGGACGGTCGTTCATCCCCCTCGGGCTGGCGGCCAAGCTGCCGCTGGCGATGGGGCAGCTCGGGGTGCTGCTGCTCGTGGCTGACCGCACGGGCAGCTTCGGCACCGGCGGTCTGGCGGCGGCCGCCATCGGTGTCGGCTCGGCCGTGGGGGCACCGGTGTCGGGTGCGCTCGCCGACCGCTGGGGGCAGCGCGGGGTGCTCGCGATCGGGTCGGTCGCTTACGCGCTCGGCATGCTCGTGGTGGTGGCGGTGACGCGCAGCGCGGCGTCGAGCGCGGTGCTGCTGGTGGTGGCCGCAGCGGCGGGCCTGTTCGCCCCGCAGATCGGACCGCTCGCCCGCGTGCGCTGGGTCGCGATCATGCGGCGGGCCGCGCCTCATGACCGGTCGCGCCGGCTCACCGAGGCCTTCGCGGTCGAGAGCGCCACCGACGAGGTGAGCTTCGTCGCGGGGCCGGCCCTCGTCGGTGTGCTGGCGGCCGCCGCCGGGCCGTGGCTGGGGCCGGTGGTCACTGCTGGGTTGTCGCTCACCGCGGCCCTGGCCTTCGCGCTGCACCCCACTGCGGCGCTCGTGCGGCCGCGCGGCGACGGTCACCCGCAGTCTGGGGCCGAGGCCGAGGCCGCGGACGAGGTCGCGGGGCAGCCTGACCCGCGACCCCTGCGCCGCGGCGCCATCGCGACGCTCCTCGCGGCCGGCGCGATGCTGGGCCTGGTGTTCGGCGGGACCCAGGTCGGCGTCACGAGCCTGAGCGCCGAGCTGGGCCGCCCGGGCGCTGCGGGTCTGGTGTACGCGCTGCTCGGCGTGGGCAGTGCGGTCGCGGGTCTGGCGAGCGCCGGCCTGCCGCCGACCTTCCGGCTGGCCGACCGGCTCGTGGCCTTCGCCGGTGCGCTCGCCGTGCTCGCCGCACCCCTGCTGCTGGTCGGATCGGTGGGGTGGGCCGCGGGCGCCGTCCTGCTGCTGGGGTGCGCGGTGGCGCCGTACCTGATCGTGCTCTACGCCCTGGTCGAGCGGGCCGCTCCCTTCGAGCGGGCAGCCACCGTGATGACCCTGCTGTCGAGCGCGGTGATCGTCGGCTACGCCGGCGGCAGCACGGGCGGCGGACTGCTCGCCGACGCCGGCGGCCACCGGGCGGCGTTCGCCGCCCCGGTGGCCGCGGGCTGTGCTGCGTTGGTGATCGCGCTGGCGGCGCGGGGCCGCCTGCTGCGGCTGAGCGCTACTGCGACGCGCGAGCCGTGAGCTTGGCCGTCACGTCGACCTGCTTGCCGTCGCGCACCAGCGTGAGCTTCACGGTGTCACCGGCTGCCCGCTCGCGGATCTGCGCCACGAGCGACTCCGAGGAGTTCACGGACTCGCCGTCGACCGCGATGATCGCGTCGCCGGCCTTCAGGCCCGCGGTGGCGGCCGGGCTGCCAGGCTGCACCTGCACCACGGTGACGGCGGCGCGCTGAGCGGCGCCCTGGGTGACCTGGCCGTCCTTGAGCGAGATGCCGAGGAACGGGTGCTTGGCGGAACCGTCGGCGAGCAGCTGGTCGGCGATCGACTTGGCCTCGTTGATGGGGATCGAGAAGCCGAGGCCGATGCTGCCGGACTGGCCACCGGACGACTGGCCCAGCGAGGCGATCGACGACGGGATGCCGATCACCCGTCCGCTGGCGTCGACGAGGGCGCCACCGGAGTTGCCCGGGTTGACCGCGGCGTCGGTCTGGATCGCGTTGGTGACCACCGGCGGGCCGCCGCCCTGCAGCGCCGCGCCGCCCTGCGACTCCGTCGACGTGGTCACCGGCCGGTCGAGCGCGCTCACGATGCCGGTCGTCACGGTGCCGGCGAGTCCGAGCGGGTTGCCGACGGCCATGACCGGCGCGCCGACCTGCACGGCGTCGGAGTCGCCGAGGGTCGCGGGCGTGAGGTTCGTGGCGCCCTTCATGGCGATGACCGCGAGGTCGGTGGACGGGTCGGTGCCCACGATGGAGGCCTGGTACGACCGGCCGTCGTTCAGCGTCACGGTGAGGCTGCCGCCCTGGCTGGCACCCGCGACGACGTGGTTGTTGGTGAGCACGTGGCCCTTGTCGTCGAGCACGACGCCGGAGCCCTCGCTGAGCGAGAACTGCGAGCGGTTCGAGATGGCGACGACGCTCGGCTCGACCGCCTTGGCGACCTTGGTCCAGTCGACGGCCTGGCCGGCCGCCTGGGTCACGGGGGCCTTGCCGCTCGACGAGCCCGCGGCGGAGCTCGAGGTCGAGCTCACGGCCGCCGGCTGGTTGTCGTCGGTGGCGGCCATGACACAGGCCGTCGTCCCACCGGCCACGACCGCGGCCACCAGCGCGGCCACGCCGACGTCGGCCCACCGGCGCCGACCGCGACCGTCACCGGCGGGCGACCGGGGTGCGGCGGGCGGCGGACCCATCGGCTGCTGCGGCTCGGGGGTGGGCTGCTCGGGGCCGTACCAGTGCACCTGCGGGTCGTGCGTCTGCGTGTCGTGGATCGGGTGGGTCATCTGATGTCACCTCTCGGTTGCTGGCTGACTCCAGCAGACCGCATCAGCTTGGCTGGACCCTTGACGCCGCCTGGGAGCCACCTGTAAAAACCGCAGCCGACAGGCGGACGGCGAAGGTGGCCCCGCCTCCCGCGGTCTGGCTCACGCCGACCTGGCCGCGGTGCGCCGCCACGATGGCCGCGACGATCGCCAGGCCGAGCCCCGAGCCGCCGGACGCGCGCTGGCGGGAGGCGTCGGCGCGGAAGAACCGTTCGAACACCTTGTGCACCTGCTCGGGCTCGATGCCCTGGCCGTGGTCGCGCACCTCGAGGACGCCGTACCCGTCGTCCGGGCCGACGGCCAGCTCGATCGGTGTGCCAGAAGGCGTGTGGCGCAACGCGTTCGCGACGAGGTTGGTGACGACCTGGCGCAGGTGCGCCTCGTCGCCGAGCACGACGGTCGGCTGCACCGGCGCGCCCCGCCCGACGAGGGACACGGTGCGTGTGGTGTCGAGCGCGCGCGCGTCCTGGACGACGTCGGCGGCCAGGACGGTGAGGTCGACCGCGCTGCGCCGGCCGGGACGCTGCTCGTCGAGGCGCGCGAGCATCAGGAGGTCCTCGACCAGACCGCCCATGCGGGTGGCCTCGTCCTCGATCCGGCGCATGGCGGAGGCGACGTCGTCGGGGCTGCTGACCGCGCCCTGGCGGTACAGCTCGGCGTAACCGCGCACGGCGGCCAGCGGGGTGCGCAGCTCGTGGCTGGCGTCGGCGACGAACCGGCGCATGCGCTCCTCGGACGCCTCGCGAGCCGCGAACGCGCGCTCGATCTGGGCGAGCATCTCGTTGAGCGCAGCGGACAGCCGCCCGACCTCGGTGGACGTCGGGTGCTCGGGGACGCGCTGGGTGAGGTCACCGGCGGCGATGGCACCCGCGACGTCCTCGACCTGGCGCAGCGGGCGCAGGGCCTGGCGCACGACGAGCCAGCCGAGCAGACCCACGAGCACGAGCACCGACAGCCCGACGACGACGAGCAGCACGGCCATCCGCGTCACCGTGTCCTGCACCCCGGCGAGGCTCTGCCCGATCACGAGCGTGCCGTCTCCGAGGCCCCGGTTGTCGGTGACGCGCACCGCCACGACCCGCCAGCGCCCCGGAGCACCGTCGGCGTCCACGGTGAAGGGCCGGCCGTCGTGCTGCGCGATGGCCTTGGGGGTGATCTCGTCGAGGTCGGGGGCCGACGTCCCGACCTGGCGGCCGAGCAGCCGGGTAAAGCCGGCATCGAAGATCACGATGCCGTAGGTGGACGTCGGCAGGCCGCGGGGCGCGGGCGAGGTGTCGGGGTTGTCCTGCGGGCCGCCGACGAAGGCGCGCTCGCTGGCCACGATCTGGTCGTCGACCTTGCTGATCAGCTCGCCGCGCAGCAGGGTCACCGCGGTGGCGCCGGTGACCGCGAGGGCCACGAGCGCGAGCAGCACGAGGATGGCGACGAGCCGGTCGCGCAGGGAGAGCTGGGCGACCCGCGGGAACCGGGCGAACCGCGAGGCCGGCTCAGGCATGACCGGGCGGCAGGCGCAGGACGTAGCCCACGCCGCGCTTGGTGTGGATCAGCGGGGTGTCGGAGTCGGCGTCGATCTTGCGCCGCAGGTAGGAGATGTAGGACTCGACGATGCCGGACTCGCCGCGGAAGTCGTAGTCCCACACGTGGTCGAGGATCTGGGCCTTCGACAGCACGCGGTTGGGGTTGAGCATGAGGTAGCGCAGCAGCTTGAACTCGGTGGGGGACACGTCGATGACGCGGCCGGCCCGGCGCACCTCGTGCGAGTCCTCGTCGAGCTCGAGGTCCTCGAACCGCATCGACGCGCTG
>JBQCES010000187.1:0-5444 GCA_051960055.1 Angustibacter sp.
TGGATGCAGCGCGAGCCCTTCGAGCAGTGGCTGTCGGACGCCACCCGGCCCGGCGGCGCGGACGACCGGCCGGGCACGGTGCTGGTCTGGCGCTCGCCGGACGGCCTCGTGCAGCACGCGGCCGTGGCCGTCGGCGACGGCTGGGTGCTGCACAAGCCGTCGCAGGGCTGGATGAGCCCAGTCAAGATCTTGGCTTCTGACGAGGCCAAGCGCAGCGCTCGCGCCCCCGGACGACGGCTGCACCGATACCAGCTGAACCCCTGAGAGGACCCGCGATGTCAGCGCTCCGCAAGGTCGTGGCCGGCTACTTCCTGTCGCTCGACGGCGTGGCCGAGGCCCCCGACCGGTTCCTCACGGCCTGGGACGACGAGACCGATGCCAGCGGCGTCCGCCTCATCTCGACGCAGGACGTCGTGCTCCTCGGCCGGCGCACGTACGACGAGTGGGCGAGCTTCTGGCCGACGAGCGACATCGAGCCGTTCGCGTCGTTCATCAACGCCGTCCCCAAGTACGTCGCGAGCTCGCGCCCACTCGAACCGAGGTGGAGCAACTCGCACCCGGTCGACGGTGACCTCGTCGACTTCGTGCGTCACCTCAAGGCTCAGCCGGGGGGCGACATCGGCGTGCACGGCAGCATCTCCGTGACGCGGTCGCTGCTCAGCGCCGGGCTGGTCGACGAGCTGCGGCTCGTCGTCTCACCCACCATCGTGGGCAGCGGCCAGCGGCTGCTCGACGACCTGCCGTCGACGCGGCTGGAGACGGTGCTCAGCGCCACCTCACCCAGCGGCCACCTGCTGGTCGAGTACCGCGTGCTGCACTGAGAGGTCGGCCCGCACCCGGCCAGGACGCAACGGTTCAGTGCTTGCCGGGTGGCTTCGGACGCGGCGGCTGCGAGACGGCGGGCTGACCCGAGCCGCTCCCGGTCGGTGGTCGGCTCGGCGCGGTCTTGGGCGTCGGCGCGGGCTTCGACGTCGGCGGGGCCTTGGACGCCGGTGGCGTGGACGTCGGCCCGCCACCGCCGTGTGCGGGCGCCGACTTCTTCGGCTGCCGCTGGCCCGTGTGGCCCTTGTCCGGCTGCCGCTTCCGCGAGGCGCCCTTCGCCGACGGAGCCTTCGCCGACGAACTCTTCTGCGACTTGCCCTTGCCAGCCTCCGGTCGCCCCTGTGCAGAGGGCACCGCCGGCGCGTCCGTCGGCCCCGCGCTCGACGGCACTGCGGTCGGTGATGCCGCATTCGGTGACGCCGCGGTCGGTGACGCCGCGGAGGGGACGGTGGAGCGCTCCGCCGAAGGCTGCGCGGAACGCCCCGGCCCCACGCTGTCGACAACGTCGCCGCGCGCCGGCTGGCCAGCGACCGGCCTGGTGTGCGCGGGCGGGCTCGGCACCGACGCGGGCGCGACGGGCACCGAGGCGACGCCCGTCGTGGCCACGACCGCACTGACCCCGGCCGTCGTGACCGCAGCCTGAGCGGTCGCGCCGGTGAGGTCGACGATCCGGGCGCCACCGTCGCCGAGCCAGCGCAGCAGAGGCGCGTTGACGAGGAAGGCCAGCGGGCCGACCGCCCAGAGCAGCCGCGGCAGCGCGATGCCGAGGAAGCAGCGCACCAGGGCGGGGTCGAAGTGGGTACCGGCGCACCGCGTCAGCTCCGCGCGGGCCGCCAGCACGGTACGGGCCGCCTTGTACGAGCGGGCCGCCGTCATGGTCTCGAAGGCGTCGACGAGCGTGATCACGCGGCCGGCGAGGGAGATCTGCTCACCGGCCAGCCCGACGGGGTAGCCCGTGCCGTCGTACCGCTCGTGGTGCTGGATGATGCCCGGGTACCAGGGGCCCAGCCAGTCCGCGAGCGGCCGGGCCAGCCGGGCACCTGCGGCCGGGTGCGCGCGCACGAGCTGCCACTCGCGGTCGTCGAGCGTGCCCGGCTTGTTGAGGATGCCGGCACTGACCTCGAGCTTGCCGATGTCGTGGATCAGCGCGGCCCACCGCAGCCGGGCCCGGTCGGCCTCGGGCAGGTCGAGCTCCTGGGTGAACAGGTCGCAGAACAGCCGCACGCGCTCGCTGTGGCCGCGCGTCCGCTTGTCGTGGTGGCTCAGCGCCGTGACGAGGGCGAGCATCGTCACGGCGGCCTCGTGGGCGGAGGTGTCGTCACCGTCGAGGAAGTGCTGGATCTCGCTGGCGCTCGTCGAGCGGCGCACGACAGCCAGGCGGCTGGGCGCGTGGTCGGGGAACACCATGGTCATGCGCAGCAGCAGCGCCAAGGGGGCCAGGCGGATCGTGAGGCGCGAGGCCAGCAGGCTCACTCCGACCGCGGTCGACATGGCGAGCACGATGACCCACAAGGCCCCCACGTGACCGGCGAGCGCGGCTCGAACGGCGCGAGCGGCCACCCAGCCGACGGTCAGCGGGATGCCGTACTGCACCCCGCGCACCAGCGCCGAGAGCACCGGCCGACGACGCCACGCGTCGTCCTGCCTCACGGCCACAGACCTCGCCCCGCCCCCATGTCCGACCAGCGAAGGAGCCGACGTGCTGGACTCCGTACCACCCCCTCGTCGGGCGGGCGCCGGTGCTTGAGCGCCGTGGCGAGCGGCTCCACCGATCGGAGCAGCGGACGACGACCGAGGCCGTCACCGCGCGTCAGGTGGCGGCAGGACTCGTCGGACCGCCAGGGTGCTCCTCGTCGTCCGTGAGGTCGACCCGGCACCAGCGCTCGACGAGCCAGCCGACGACCCACAGCACCACCGCGGTGAGCACGCTCACGACCGCGCGCACCAGCAGCGCGCGGCGCGACTCGACGTCGACGGTGGGCAGCAGCGCCAGCACCTGGGCGGCGTACCAGCCACCGAGCAGCGCACCGGAGTACTGCGACGCCTTGGCGAGCACCACCGTGCGCGCGGCCCGCAGCGGGTCGAGCGGGCGCTCGCGCCGTCCCTTGGTCCACTGCCGCACCGGCCACCCGAGCGCGAGCACCACGGCCGCGAGCAGGAGCATCACGGCCGCCGCGGTCCACGGCACCATCGGCAGCTCGCCGCCGTTCGTCGCCCACAGCCGCAGGCCGACCCAGCCGACCACCGTGACGGCTCCGGCCACGACGAGCAGCCGCAGCGTCGGGGTGGGACTCATCGCAGCGGCCCGACGTCGGCAGCAGCCAGGTCGGCCCGGTCGGGCGCGGCGTCGGCGAGCTCGCGCACCGGGCGCACAGCGCCACCGGGCACGCGCAGCAGGGCGTCGGGCTGCACCTGCGACCACGGCACCAGGACGAAGGCCCGCTCGTGCGCGCGCGGGTGCGGCAACGTGAGGTGCGGGTCGTCGCTGACCACCTCGGTCGCGGTCTGGACGACGCCGTAGGCGATGAGGTCGAGGTCGAGAGTGCGCGGGCCCCAGCGCTCGAGGCGCACGCGTCCGAGCTGCGCCTCGACCCGGTTCAGCACCGCGAGCAGCTCGTCGGGGGCGAGCCGGGTGCGCACGAGCGCCACGGCGTTGAGGTAGTCGGGCTGGTCGCTGCCGCCCACCGGCCGGGTCCTGGCCACCGGCGAGACCGCGTCGACCGCCACGCCGTCTGTGGCGTCGAGCGCGTCGAGCGCAGCGCGCAGGGACGCCTCGCGGTCGCCGAGGTTGGCACCGAGGGCCACGACCGCGACCGTGGCGGGTGCGTCGTCGGCGCTCACGCGCGCCACCGCCGGATGCGCACCTGCACGTCGTCGAAGGGCACCTGCACGGGCGCCTGCGGCTTGTGCACCGTGACGTCGGCCGCCACCACGCGATGGGGCGCGAGCGCGACGGCGGCGATGCGCTCGGCGAGCGTCTCGACCAGCTGCACCGGCTCACCGCGCACGACGTCGACCACCTGCTCGGCGAGCACGCCGTAGTGCACGGTGGCGGTGAGGTCGTCGCCGGCCGCGGCATCGCGGGTGTCGAGGTGCAGCACGACGTCGACGACGAAGGTCTGGCCCAGCTGCTGCTCGTGCTCGAGCACGCCGTGGCGACCCCGCGCCCGCAGACCCATGAGGGCGATCTGGTCGAGCGGTCGCCCGTCGGCGTCCAGCACCGGCGCGGTCACGAACTCACGTCCTGGGCCCGGGCCGCCTCCGCGGCGGCTCGGCTGGCGGCCACGACGCGCACGGCGTCGGCGCTCGGGCGCACCTCGTGAACGCGCACGCACCAGGCGCCAGCATCGGCGGCCAGCACCGTGGTGGCGAGGGTGGCGGCCTCGCGCTCCTCCACCGGACGCGGCACGCCGTCGGCTCCGGCTAGCAGCGCGCCGAGGAACCGCTTGCGCGAGGCGCCGACGAGCAGAGGGCGACCGAGGGCGTGCAGCTCCTGGATCCGGCCGAGCAGGGCCCAGTTGTGGGCGGCGTCCTTGGCGAAGCCGAGACCCGGGTCGAGCACCAGCTGCTCCGGGTCGACGCCGGCCGCCACCAGCGCGTCGACCCGCCCGCGCAGCTCGGCCACGACGTCAGTCACCACGTCGTCGTAGTGCGCCAGCGCGTTCATCGTCTGCGAGGGGCCGCGCCAGTGCATCACCACGAACGGTGCGCGAGAGGCGGCCGCCACGTGGGCCATGCCGGCGTCGGCCAGCCCACCGCTGACGTCGTTGAGCACCACGGCACCGGCCTCGAGCGCCGCCTCGGCCACGGCGGCCCGCATGGTGTCGATGCTCACGGCCACGCCCTCGGCCGCCAGCGCACGCACCACCGGCAGCACACGGCGCAGCTCCTCGTCGGACGACGGTCGCTGCGCCCCGGGCCGGGTCGACTCACCACCCACGTCGACGAGGTCGGCCCCCTCGGCGACCAGCTCGAGCCCGTGGCGCACCGCGGCGTCGGGGTCGAGCCAGCGGCCGCCGTCGCTGAAGGAGTCCGGCGTGACGTTGACGACGCCCATCACCAGGCACCGCTCGGCGGCCGTGCGCTCGAGGTGGGCGGGTAGGCCGCGCACGCGGGGCGGCGCCGTCGTCGCGCTCACCTCAGCTCCGGCCCCGCAGCAGGCTCATCGCCTCGGCGCGGGTGGCCGGGTCGCGCAGCTGGCCGCGGACGGCGCTCGTGATCGTCAGCGTGCCTGGGCGCCGCACGCCGCGCATCGCCATGCACAGGTGCTCCGCCTCGATCACCACGATCACGCCGCGCGGAGACAGGTGCTCGACCAGCGCGTCGGCGATGTCGCTGGTCATCCGCTCCTGGATCTGCGGGCGACGGGCGTAGACGTCGACGAGCCGCGCCAGCTTCGACAGCCCCGTCACCCGGCCGTCCGGGTTGGGGATGTAGCCCACGTGCGCGACGCCGTGGAAGGGCAGCAGGTGGTGCTCGCACATCGAGTACATGTCGATGTCACGCACCATGACGAGCTCGTCGTGGCCGATCTCGAACGTCGTCGTCAGCTCGTCGGCCGGCGACTGGCCGATGCCGGCGTAGACCTCGGTGAACGACCGGGCGACCCGCTCGGGCGTGCC
>JBQCES010000188.1:0-2794 GCA_051960055.1 Angustibacter sp.
CGTCGGTGACGCGGGCCAGCGGGTGCAGGGCTTCCTCACCAAGCTGGGTCTGACCCGAAGCTACGTCCTGGTCAACGCGTTCGCGTACGCGCTGCTGCCGTCGAAGGCGCAGAAGGCGACGCCGATGCTCTCCGAACCCGACCACCTGGCGTGGCGCAACGCGCTGCTCGACAAGATCACCGGGCCGAAGCTGCAGGCGGTGGTGGCGTTCGGTGCGCAGGCGCAGGCGGCCGCCGCCCTGTGGGACGACCGCCCCGACGTCCCCCTGCTGGAGGTGCCGCACCCCTCCAGCCGGGACGCCAAGCGCCTGCTGAGCGAGTGGCACGACGCCGTGGAGTCGCTGCGGGCCGTCGTGACGCCGGACGACGACGGCGACCACTCGGCACCGAACTACGGCCCGTCGTTCCGCGAGAGCGACTACGCGCCCGTGCCGCGCCGCGACCTGCCGTTCGGGCTGCCGGCGTGGTTCGGCGACGACCACGTCGGCCGCACGTCGAAGCCGCGCCGCAACAACACCGTCGAGCGGCCGCGCAGCGACCTGCGGCACACGCTGCTGTGGCACGCGCCGCCCGACCAGCCCTGAGGTGCGCTGGCGTGCATGATCACGGCGGTGGGGTGTGGGTCAGCTGCTGGTGCCGACGTCGACGTCGGTGAGCTCGGGCACGCGGCCAGCCAGACCGGCACGTTCGAGCGCCTCCTGGCACCGCTCACGTGCGGCGAGCTGCACCTGCGAGGCGTCGTTGGCGTCGATCAGCATCCGGACGTCGGCCGCGAGGTCGCGAGCCACCCGCTCGAACGTCACGACCGTGGGCGTGGGCAGCTCGGCGTTGATCCGCTCCGCCACCGCGTCGGCGTCGTCCGCCGCGTCCGCGATGACGAAGCGCACCACCGCCTCGTAGGACGTCGCCACGGCCGTCAGTGCTTGCCGCTGAGAGCGTCGCGGCTGCGGTCGAGCAGCGAGGCGAACGGGCCGAGCACGTACTGCGCGACCGGTGAGCCCGCGGCGCTGGGGTGCGGGTGCGTCGGCGCGACCTTCTCGGCGGCCTTCACCTTGGTGCCCATCGTGCGGCGCTTGTCCTCGTCACACTCGGCGATGACCAGTGGGAACTCCTCGCGCTCCTCGTGCTCGGCGTGGTTGCTCACCGCCTGCTCGAGCTCGGCGATCCGGCTGAGGAACTCGGTGGAGTCGACGTCCAGCTTCTCGATCTCGTAGAGGGCCTTCGTGGCCTCTTCCTCCTCGTGGTTGCGTGCGTCGACGACGGCCGCTCCCGCGACGTCCTTCGACACCGGGCGCAGCACCATCTCCTCGGCGGTCTCGTGCACGGCCAGCAGGGCCCGCAGCTCGTCGAACGCGTGCTGGCGGTGCTCGCCGGACTCCCCCTGCACCTCGGCGAACAGGTCGCGGATGCGGGCGTGCTGCTCCAACAGGATGCGGATGACGTCACCCTCGGGCAGCTGCGCAGCCTTGGCGCGGTCGGTAGCGGCGTCGCTCATGGTGACCTCCGGGGGGTTGGGGGCGGGCCGGTTCGGCCCGGTGGGGCGTACTTCAGACGTACCCCGCCAGCTCAGGCCGAAACCTCCCCCGCGAGCCGCACGATCGCCGCCACCGAGCGGTCGACGTCGGCCTCGGTGGTGGAGTAGTTCGACACCGAGATGCGCATGTACCGCCGGCCGCGCCAGGTCGTGGCCCCCATCCAGCAGGTGCCGTCGCGCTGCACGGCCTCGACGACGGCGTCGGTGCGTGCGTCGGAGCCGAAGCTCACGAGCACCTGGTTGAGCACGACGTCGTTGGCGACCTCGAACCCGGCCGCGCCCAGCGCGTCGGCGAACCGGCGGGCGAGGCCGCAGGTGCGGTCGACCAGGTCGGCGACGCCGTCCGTGCCGAGCTCCTTGAGCGCCGCCCAGACGGCGAACCCGCGCGCCCGCCGCGACGACTCCGCGGTGAAGTCGGCCGGCCCCGGCGCGCCGCCGGAGCCGGTGAGGTACGACGCCGTGTACGACATCGCGGCCACGTGCACGTCGGGGTGGGCACAGAACGCGAACGCCGAGTCGTACGGCACGTTGAGCCACTTGTGCCCGTCGCAGCCCCACGAGTCGGCGAGCTCGAGCCCGTCGAGCAGGTGCCGGGTGCGCGGGCTGGCCGCCGCCCACAGGCCGAAGGCGCCGTCGACGTGCACCCAGCCCGGCCCGTGGGCACGCACGACCTCGACCGCCCGCCGGACGTCGTCGCAGGCCCCGGTGTTGACGTTGCCCGCCTGCAGGCAGACCAGCGTGGGACCGGCGTCGGCCTGGCCGAGCACGCGGGCCAGGTCGTCGACGTCCAGCGCGCCGCCGGCGTCCGCCCGCACGGGCTCGACGACGTCGGAGCCGAGGCCCAGCAGCCGCAGGGAGCGGTCGACCGTGGCGTGCCGCTCCTCGCTCGCGATGACGCGCAGCCGGGGCGCGCCGTTCAGGCCCTGCCGCTCGACGTCCCAGCCCACCTCGCGCAGCTGGTGGTGGCGGCCGGCAGCGAGCCCGACCGTGTTGGCCGCCTGGGCGCCGGTGACGAACCCGACCGACGCGGTGGCCGGCAGGCCGAGGAGCTGGGTCAGCCACCCGCCGGCGGCTCGCTCGGCCGCGGCCCCTGCGGGTGAGGCGACGTTGTTGAAGGCCACCTGGTCCCACCCGGCAGCGAGGACGTCGGCGGCGGGGGGCGCCGGCCGCCCACCCCCGCAGACGCACCCCAAGAACCCCGGGCCGCCCGGCGCCACCAGGCCCCGCGCGGCGGCCCCGGCGCGCAGCGCGCGCCCCACCG
>JBQCES010000189.1:0-3281 GCA_051960055.1 Angustibacter sp.
TGAAGAACACCTGCCGCCCGGCCTGCCCGTAGAGCGTGGTGCCCTGCGGCGTCGTGAACGCGACGCCGAGGAACACGGTGAACAGCAGCGCGTTGCCGACGATGCCCACCGGCCACGCCCACACCTTGCGGCGCATGCCCAGCACCGCCGACGCCAGGCCGAACAGGTTGCCGATGACCTCACGCCACAGGATGTGCTGGGTGCCGATGGTCAGCTCGGACTCGAACAGCCACTTGAGCAGGCTCACAGTGCTTCTACCTTCCGGAGGGTGTCGGTGCGAGCGGCGAGCAGCCGCTCGACGTACTTGGCGAGGACGTCGACCTCGAGGTTGACCGGTTCGCCGACAGCGCGCCGACCGAGGGTGGTCAGCGCGAGGGTCGTGGGGATCAGCGAGACGCTGAACGTGCCGGCGTCGTCGTCGAGGGCGCTCACCGTGAGCGAGACGCCGTCGACGGCGATCGAGCCCTTCTCGACCACGTAGCCGGCGAGGGCCCGGGGCAGCCGGATCGTCACGACCTCCCAGCGGTCACCGGGCTCGCGACGCACCACCTCGCCGACGCCGTCGACGTGCCCCTGCACGACGTGGCCGGCGAAGCGTCCGTCGCTGCGCACGGCCCGCTCGAGGTTGACGGCGTCACCAACAGCCAGACGGCCCAACGTGCTGCGCCGCAACGTCTCCAGCATGACGTCGACCGAGAAGGTCTCTGCGTCGTGCTCGACGACGGTGAGGCAGACGCCGTTGACGGCGATGGACGCGCCGTGCGTCGCGTCGGACGCCACGAGCGGCCCGCGCAGCACCAGCCGCGCCGACTGCTCGCCGTGCTCCATCGCGACGACGCTGCCGAGCTCCTCGACGATGCCGGTGAACATCAGGGGTTCCTCTCGATCGGCGTGTACGTGAGCCGGACGTCGGCGCCGAAGCGGGTGACGTCGTCGAGCTGCAGGCGGGCGATGTCGGCCATCGTGGTGACGCCGAGGTCGTCGATGGCCGACCGGCCGCTCCCGAGCAGGGCCGCACCGACGTAGGCGACGACGCGGTCGACGAGCCCGCCGCGCCAGAAGGCGGCGGCGAGGGTGGCGCCGCCCTCGAGCCAGACGTGCCGGCGGTCGAGGTCCCACAGCCGCTGCAGCGCCTCGCGCGGGTCATGCGTGCGCAGCTCGGTGGCACCGGCTCGTTCCAGCGCGCTGCCCGGGCGCAGGCCCCGCAGCCCCATGACGGCGCGCAGCGGCTGGCGCTCGACCTCCTGGCCCGCCTCGTCGCGCACGCTGAGCCGGGGGTCGTCCGTCCAGGCGGTGCCGGTGCCGACCAGCACCGTGTCGTGCTCGGCGCGCAGCAGGTGCACGTCACGCCGCGCCTCGGCTCCGGTGATCCACGCGCTGGTGCCGTCCGCGGCGGAGCTGCGTCCGTCGAGCGTCGTGGCGACCTTCCAGGTGACCAGCGGGCGGGCGAGGTCGACGGCTCGCTGCCAGTCGGCCACGAGCGCGTCGGCGGCGGCGCGCAGGTCGGCGTCGTCGAGCAGCGTGGTGTGGATGCCTGCGGCGCGCAGCCGCTCGGCTCCACCACCGGCGTCCGTGGTCTGGTCGGGACGGGCGAACACGACGCGCTCGACGCCCGCCGTGATGAGGGCGGCCGTGCACGGGCCGGTGCGGCCGGTGTGGCCGCACGGCTCGAGGGTCACGATAGCGGTGCCGCCGCGCGCGGCCGAGCCGGCCTCGGCGAGCGCCGCCACCTCGGCGTGGGGGGTGCCGGCCCCCTCGTGCCAGCCCTCACCGACCACGCGCCCGTCGGTGCCCAGCAGGACGCAACCTACGCGGGGGTTCACCCCGACCGGCCCACGCCGGGCGAGGTCGAGCGCGCGGGCCATCGCGGCCTCGGGCGTGCTCGCTGCGCTGATCTCCACCGTCAACCCCTCTCGCCTCGCTCGGGGCGGGCTCCGGGGTGAGGTGGTGCGAGGTCGCGGCGTTCGGCCGTGCCTCGGCTCGCGGAGCGGGCCGTCACCACCACGCCGACGGCTGACCCCTCACGGGGACAGCGCGTCGACGGCGGCACGGACGCCGAAGCGCCTGCACCGCCGCGTGTCTCCTCCCATCCGGACTCTCACCGTCGGTCCTGGAGTTCCACCAGGTCAACCGGCCGCTGGCTGCGGTCGGGTCGCGGACTGTCACCGCCGGTTCGGAATTGCACCGACCCCGGAGCACGCGTGCTGCTGCCAGCGAGTGTAGCCCCGTCAGGTGAGAACGGGCCCGTCGTGGCTGTGACGCTGCGCACGCTCGCGGAGCAGCTCGATCTGAGCCGCGGCCTCGTCGGCGCCGTACACCGACGAGCCAGCGACGAAGACATCAGCTCCGGCGTCGGCGGCGCGCTCGATCGTCTCGGGCGTGACGCCGCCGTCGACCTGCAGCCACACGTCGAGGCCGCTGTCGCGGATGGCCTGGCGGGCGCGGCGCACCTTGGGCAGGCAGACGTCGAGGAACTTCTGGCCACCGAAGCCGGGCTCGACGGTCATGACGAGCACCATGTCGACCTCGGGCAGCAGGTCGACGAAGGGCTCGATCGGCGTGGCGGGCTTGAGCGCGAGACCGGCCCGCGCGCCGAGCCGGCGCAGCTCGCGCGCCAGCCGCACGGGTGCGCCGGCGGCCTCGGCGTGGAAGGTCACGCTCTGCGCTCCGGCCTCGGCGTACCCGGGGGCCCACCGGTCGGGGTCGTCGATCATCAGGTGCGCGTCGATCGGCAGCGGGCTGGCCTTCACGAGCGCCTCGACCACCGGGAGCCCGAGGGTGAGGTTGGGCACGAAGTGGTTGTCCATGACGTCGACGTGGGCCCAGTCGGCGCTGGAGATGCGCTCGAGCTCGGACGCGAGGTGGGCGAAGTCGGCGGACAGGATGCTGGGCGAGATCTGCGGGGCCACGTCCGCGAGCCTAGCGATCCGCTGCTCCCGGTCCGTGACCCCGCCTCCTGGTCGTCAGGCCGGTCAGGCCGGTCAGGCCGCGGGCCGGCCCGACCGGCCGAGCCCGCGCACGTCCGGTGCGCCGAGGCGTGCCGCGTCGGCCGTCTGGTCGTCGGGCTCCTTCTGCGACTGCCGCTCGGCCTCGACCCGCGCGAGGTAGTGCTGCACCTCGCTGTGCACCGTGGCCTCGTCCCAGCCCAGCACCGGCGCCACGAGGTCGGCGACGTAGGGTGCACTCGCCTCGCCGCGGTCGGGCGTCTCGATCGAGATGCGTGTGCGGCGGGTCAGGACGTCGTCGAGGTGCAGCGCTCCCTCGGCCGCCGCCGCGTAGAC
>JBQCES010000190.1:0-2660 GCA_051960055.1 Angustibacter sp.
ACGAGCGCGGCCCCGGCCGTCCACCGCCGACGCGCCAGGACGCCGGCCACCACCGCGAGCAGCGCCAGCACGACGGCGATGCTGGCCAGCAGCACCTGCTTGTCGTGGCTGCCGAACGTGCTGATCGCAAAGTCCTTGAGCCACGCGGGCGTGCGGTCGACGAACGCGTCGCCGACCGCGAGCACCGGGCTGCCGTGCCCGGAGCCGAGCCCTCCTGCGTCGAAAACGGCGGCGAGCAGCTCGGCCACGCCGATCGTGACGGCTCCGGCCAGCAGGCCGGCGAGGGCAGCGAGCGGCAGAGGTGGTCGGGTGGTGGTGGCCATGACGCTGGTTCGCAGCGGGTCGCCGTCCGGATGGGTGGCGAACCTGGCGACGTCGCGAGGTCAGGCCACGGTGACCGGCACGGTGTGCCAGCCGGTCGCGCCGTCGGGCGCGGGCAGTGCCTGCTCGGCCGTCTGCGTCGCGCCGGTGCCGTCGGTGGCGCGCACCTGCAGCGTGTGGTCGCCGCGGGTGGCGTCCCAGGCGAAGGTCCACTGCCTCCACGTGTCGACCGTGCCCCCACCGGCGAGCTGCGCCGGACGCCAAGGACCGTCGTCCACCCGCACCTCGACGCGCTGGACGCCGCGGTGTTGCGCCCAGGCCACCCCGGCGACGGTCACGCGACCGGCCTTCACCGTGCGCCCGGCCCGCGGGACGTCGATGCGCGACTGCGTCTTGATCGGCCCGCGCGCCGACCAGCCGCGCGGCGTCCAGTACCCCTCGGCCTGGTCGAACCGCGTGACCTCGAGGTCGACCACCCACTTCGTGGCCGACACGTAGCCGTAGAGACCGGGCACCACCATGCGTACCGGGAACCCGTGCTCCACCGGCAGTGGCTGGCCACCCATGCCCACGGCGAGCAGCGCGTCGCGCCCGGGGTCGGTGAGGGCGTCGAGCGGCGTACCGGCCGTCCAGCCGTCGGCGCTCGTCGACAGCACCATGTCTGCACCGGCCAGCGGGCGAGCCCGCGCGAGCAGGTCGCGGATCGGGTGGCCCAGCCACACCTGGTTGCCCACGAGGTCGCCGCCGACCTCGTTCGACACGCAGGTGAGCGTGACCATCCGCTCGACCATCGGCAGCGCCAGCAGGTCGTCGAACGACAGGTCGAGCGGCTCGGCCACCATGCCGTGCACGCGCAGGTGCCAGTCGCCCGGCGACACCTGGGGCACCGAGAGCGCGGTGTCGATGCGGTAGAAGACGTCGGGCGGTGTCACGAGCGCCGAGATGCCGGGCACGTCGACGCTCGTGAGCTCGGCCGACGTCGGGCCGGGGCCCCTGGGCGCCGGCAGGCGCACAGCGGCGCGACCGGCCCGCACCGCCCGCGCCGCGTGGGCGACGGCGAGCGACCCTGCGCCCGCGAGCACGGCAAGCGCACCGGAGCCGGCGAGGCCCGTGAGGAACGTGCGGCGAGCGGGACCCTCGGCGGCTCGCGCCTCGGTGGCGGCCGCCGTCCAGCCCACCTCGCGGTCGAGCAGGCGCGAGAGGGCGAACAACCCGCACCCGGCGCCGACGAGCGTCGGCAGCACACCCGACAGCGAGGCGTTCGGCCGGCTGAGCACCGCCAGGGCCGCGACGGCCGCCAGCGCGACGACCACCAGGAGCCCGGCGACGCGCTGGCGCGCCGCCAGCACGCCTGCCACAGCAGCCAGCACCGTGACCACGACGGCGATGCCGACCAGCAGGGCCGTCTTGTCGTGGGTGCCGAACGTCGCGACCGCGAGGTCCTTGAGCCAGGGCGGCGTGCGGTCGATGAACGCCTCGCCGAGCGCCACGACCGGCGACGGCGTGCCGGTCACGCCGAGGCGCACGGCCACGGCGGCCAGCAGCTCGGCCACACCGACCGTCAGCGCCCCGGCCACGATCCCGGCCAGCGCACTCCACCGCCACCGCGTCATGGCCTCAGGATCACACGCGGCGTCGCGGCTCGTCGTCGCTGACCCGTTCGGGACGACCTCCGAGGGGTCAGTCCTTGGCGAGCAGGTCGACCACGTGCGGGGCGATGGCCCGCAACGCCTTGCCGCGGTGGCTGATCGCGTGCTTCTCGGCGCTCGTGTACTCCGCCAGCGTGCGGGTCTCGTCGACACGCAGGATGGGGTCGTAGCCGAAGCCGTTCGTGCCGCGCGGCGCCCGCTCGAGGGTGCCGCGCACCTCGCCGTGCTCCACCAGCTCTGCACCGTCCGGCGTCACGAGCGCTGCGGCGCAGACGAACCCGGCGCCGCGGTGCTCGTCGAGGACGTCGCTCAGCTGGGCCAGCAGCAGCTCGACGTTGGCGCGGTCCTTGGCGGTGCGGTCGAGGTCGGTGCGTCCGCTCCAGCGGGCCGAGAAGATGCCGGGCGACCCGCCGAGGATGTCGACGGCCAGGCCCGAGTCGTCCGCCAGGGCGGGCAGCCCGGTCACCGTGCACACGGCGTGCGCCTTGAGCAGCGCGTTGGCCGCGAAGGTCGCGCCGTTCTCGACGGGGTCCTCGAGACCGTCGAACGCGTCGACGCCGACAACGGCCCGGTCGAGGTCGATCGACAGCCCGCGCTCGGCGACGACGTCAGCGAGGATCTCGCGCAGCTCGACGACCTTGTGCGGGTTGTGCGTCGCCAGGACGAGCCGGGCGCCGTCCGGTGCGCTCA
>JBQCES010000191.1:0-5082 GCA_051960055.1 Angustibacter sp.
CCTGGATCGGGAAGGGCGCGGTGATGCCGCGGTCGGCCAGCGAGCGCACGAGCTCGGGGCGCACGCCGAGATCAGCGAACGACGTGACGGCAGCAGGACGCGAAGCGTTCTGGGACAAGGAAGGCACAGCCTCTCGAGAGAGTGAGGGGATGGCCGCTGATGCACTGGCTACCCCGCGATCCCTCGCGGCGGACCTGGCGCCGTACCGGATGGCACGTGGCGCTGCACTCGACCGCAGGTGGGACGGCGTCCGCACCTGCCGTCGTCCATTGTGCCCTACCGCCACCCCTCCCCCGTACTCGCCCCCGCGGGCGGCGAGAGGTCAGGTGGTGCGAGCGGACATGCCGAGCCGCACGTTCTGCAGCAACCCGATCGCCAGCCACGACGCGAACATCGACGACCCGCCGTACGACACGAACGGCAGCGGCAGCCCGGTGACCGGCATGATCCCGAGGTTCATGCCGACGTTCTCGAAGACCTGGAACGTGAACCAGCACACCACGCCCACGGCCACGAGCCGCCCGAAGAGCTCCTCGGCGCGGTAGGCGACGAGCAGGCCGCGGAACAGCACGAAACCCTGCAGCAGCAGGATCCCGCCGGCCCCGATGAAGCCGAGCTCCTCACCGGCCACCGAGAAGACGAAGTCGGTCTGCTGGTACGGCACGAAGCCGCCCTGGGTCTGCGCGCCCTGGAACAGGCCCTGCCCGTCGACGCCCCCGCTGCCGATGGCGATGCGCACCTGCCGGGTCTGGTAGCCGATGCCGCGCGGGTCGACCGTGGGGTCGGCGAAGGCCGTCAGCCGGTCCTTCTGGTAGGTGTCGAGGACGTCGGTGGTGAGGGCGACGCCCACGCCCACCGCACCCACGAGCACGAGCCCCACCACCCACCGGGCCGGCGCACCGGACGACGCCACGACGCCCACCAGCAGCGCCGCCAGCACCAGCACCGACCCCAGGTCGGGCTGCAGCAGCACGAGCGCCATGGGCACCGCGGCGACCACCAGGGCGAGGGCGACGTCGACGTGCCGGGGCGTGTCGTCGGCGTCGCGCTTCTCCGCGAGCAGCAGCGGCAGCGCCACGACGAGCGCGACCTTCGCGAACTCCGACGGCTGCACCGAGAACCCGGCGGGCAGGACGATCCACGAGTGCGAGCCGTTGATGGTGGAGCCGAGTGGCGTCAGCACCGCGAGCAGGCCGACCATCGACGCGATGTACAGCACCGGCGAGTACGCCCGCAGCCCGCGGTAGTCGACGAGCGCGACGGCGCCACCGAGCACCAGTCCGATCGCCAGGTTGACCAGGTGCTTCACCACGACGGCATCGCCCGAACCGCGGCGCGTCGCCGACCACACCAGCAGGGCGCCGATGAGCGACAGCCCGAGCGCCGCGACGAGCAGCCCCCAGTCGAGCCGCACCCACACGCTGCCGTTCTCGCGCGCACGCCGGGTGCGGGCATCGCGCAGGCCGAAGGCGTTCACCGGCGTCCTCGCGGGTCGGGCAGGCCCTCGGTGGCGGGCACGACGCCCTCCGGCGTCACGATCGTGCCGTCGGCGCGGATCTTCGGCAGCGCCGCCGGCGGCCGCCCGCCCGGCAGCGCTGCCGCCGAGGGCACGATCTTCGACCCGCGCACGCCGTAGATGGCGGCGTAGATCTGGCGCACGATCGGCGCGGCCGTCGAGGCACCGGTGCCACCCTGGCTCACGACCACCGAGACGGCGTACTGCGGCTTGCTGGCCGGCGCGAACGACGAGAACCACGCGGTGGCCTGCTTGCCGTAGACCTCACCGGTACCGGTCTTGCCCGCGACGGCGACCGGGAAGCCGGCGAAGGCGCCTCGGCCGGTGCCCGACGTCACGACACCGCGCAGGGCGCTGCGCAGGAACTTCAGCACCTCCGGCCGCACCGGCACCTTCGCCGCCGGGTGCGGGGCGATGCGCTGCACGACCGCGCCGGACGGCGAGACCACCGCCTTGCCGACGTGCGGCGTCCACAGCGTGCCGCCGTTGGCGATGGCCGCGTAGACGCGCACCATCTGCAGCGGCGTCACGCTCACGTCGCCCTGCCCGATCGAGAAGTTCGCCTCGTCACCGGCGCGGAACACGTTGCCGTCGGCGCAGTTCTCCTTGGCCAGCTGGGTGAGGAACCGCGCACGGCTGGGATCCTTGCCGGCCACCTCGGGGAAGCCGGTGCGGGCCTTGCCGCAGTAGTAGTCCTTGGTCGACTCCCAGTACGCCTGCTTCCACGCCCGGTCGGGGATGCGCCCCGCCGAGTCACCCGGCAGGTCGATGCCCGTCGGCTTGCCGAGGCCGAAAGCCGTCGCCATGTTGACGAACGGGTCGCGCGCGTCGCTCTTGGCCTTCGACCCGCCGAGCCGCAGCCAGGTCTTGTAGGCGAACTGGTAGAAGATCGTGTCGCACGAGACGACGATCGCCTTGTGCAGGTCGATCCGCCCGTACGCCTCGGACTCGTAGTTGTGGAACGCGCGGTTGCCGACCATGTACGAGCTGCCGCACTCGTAGGTGCCGTGCAGGTCGAAGCCGTGCTGCACCGCCGCCGGCAGCGACACCACCTTGAACGTCGACGCCGGAGGGAACAGCCCCTGCGTCGCGCGCGACACCAGCGGCGTGCCCGCCTTCTCGTCCGACAGGCGCGCGAGCTCGCGGTCGGTGATGCCGCCGAGCCACACCCGCGGGTCGTACGACGGCCACGAGGCCATCGCGACGATCTGCCCGGTGCGCACGTCCATGACGACGGCGGCACCGGAGTCGGCCTTCAGCCGGCCCCGCCCGCCCGGGTCCTGACGCTTGCGGGCGGCCAGGATGCCGTCGCGCAGCGCCTTCTCGGTGGCCGCCTGCACCTTGGCGTCGATGCTCGTGACGAGGTGGTCGCCTGCCGCCGGGTCGACCTGCGAGAGGGTGCCCGTCACGCGGCCGCGGATGTCGACCCCCACGGTGGTGACCCCCGGCGTCCCGCGCAGTGCCGTGTCGTACTGCGCCTCGAGGCCGGCGCGGCCGACCCGGTCGGTGCGCTGCAGCTCGGTGCGCCCGTCACGCGCCGCCTGCGAGCTGGCCTTGAGCTCCTCGTCGGTCACCGGGCCGAGGTAGCCCAGCAGGTGCGCGGCCTGCACGCCGAACGGCTCCGGGATGGTGCGCACGGCCTGCAGCTCGGCCGTCACGCCCGGGAAGTCCTCGCTGCGCTCCATGATCTGCAGCGCTACGCGGGCCGGGACGTCCTGGGCCACCGGCACCGGCTGGTACGGCGCGCCGTTGAAGCACACGGGGGCCTTCGGTGCCCCCGGCGTGCCGCACAGCTGGGTGCGCCCCCACACGGTCTCGAACGGCAGGTCGAGGACGTCGGCGAGCCGGTGGAGCAGCGCCCGCCCCTCGTCGTGGCTGTTGAGCAGCTCGGTGCGGCTCACCGAGACCACGAGCGCCGAGCGGTTCGAGATGAGCGGGCGGCCGCGATCGTCGAGCACGAGCCCGCGCACGGCCGGGGTGATGATCTCGCGCTCGCGGTTGGTGGCCGCGGCGGCGCGGTAGCCGTCGGCCCCCACGACCTGCACCGTGAACAGCCGCGCGACGAGGGTCACCATGAGCGACAGCACGAAGACGGCGACGGCCAGCAGCCGGACGTTGCTCTTCACAGCCGCGCCACCTCCACCGGCTCACCCTCGACCCACCGGTCGAGCACGATCACGAGCGGCACCACGAGCAGCGCCGCCACCACGGCGTAGCCGACACCGCCGACGACCGCCTCGAGCGCGCGGGCGAGCGAGTCGCCGCTGCCCAGCGCGGCCACCGCCAGCACGACGGACGACGTCGCCCCTGCCGCCGCTGCGGCCACGAGCACCAGCACCAGCGAGCGCTCACCCGGGCGGTGGTAGCGGCCCGCCACCAGGCCGGCCAGTCCGTAGGCCACGGCGGTGAGGCCGAGCAGTCCGGCACCGGGTGGCGTGAGGTCGGCGACGAGGCCGGCCGCCAGGCCGACGGTGGCGCCCGAACGGCTGCCGCCGAGCAGCGCGAGGGCCACGACCACGAGCAGCGTGAGGTCGGGCGTCGCGAGCGGCCAGTGCGTGCGGGCGAGCACCGTGACGTCGAGCAGCTGCGCCAGCACCACCAGACCGGCCGCCAGCACCACGCGCGCCGAGCTCACGACGTCGCCTTCGTGGGCTTCGGTCGCGGGGGCAGCACCGCGTCGCGCGGGTCGGTGCGCGGCGGCCGGACGACGATCCCGACCAGGTCGGTGGTCGCCGGCTCGACGTACGGCCGCACCCGGCCACTGCGTGAGAGCGTGCCGGGCGACGTGCGCACCGACCCCACCTCGCCCACCGGCACCCCCGGCACGAACGGCGAGCCGCCCACGCTGCCGAGCGTCACCAGCCGCGCGCCCGGCTCGACCGTGGTCTGGGCGTCGAGCAGCCGCAGCCGCATCGGGCTGCTCCCGGCGCCGGTGGCCACACCCACCAACCCGGTCGACTCCACCCGCACCCCCACCGAGAACGTCGGGTCGGTGACGAGCAGGACGTCGCACGTCGTGGGCCCGACGCGCACCACGCGGCCGACCAGCCCGTCACCGCTCAGCACGGTCAGCTCGCGGCGGACGCCGTCGCGCGACCCGGCGTCGAGCGTCACCACCTGGCGGGCGGCCTGCTGGGGCGCCAGCGCCACGACCCGCGCGGGCACGATGCGGTAGCCGCCGAGGCCGGCGGTGCGCAGCAGCGCGTCCAGCTCGGCGGCCCGGCGCCGGTCGTCGTCCGAGGCGCGCGCGGCGAGACGCAGCGCGTCGTTCTGGCGGCGCAGGTCGTCGAGCTGGCGGCGGGTGCTGCCGGTGAGGCCGTGCCCGGCGTCCGAGAGCGCCCGCCAGGTGCCGGACGTCAGGCGCTCGGCCGGCCCGAGGACGGCCGCCGCGACGCCACGAAGGCGGTCGGTCGAGCCGCCGGGGCCGGCGGCGAGGTCGAGCAGGATCAGGCAGGCCGTGAGCACGACCAGCGGGGCGAGGACGGTGCGGGACCGGCGGGGCGACCTGCGCACCACGCGGTCACAGGCGCCGCTCGGGCACGAGCACCCGCTGCAGGGCGTCGAAG
>JBQCES010000192.1:0-3799 GCA_051960055.1 Angustibacter sp.
ACGTCACCGACCTCCGCGAGCTGGGAGCGCAGCTCGTAGCTGAGCGCCTGGTCGGCGCACCCGAGGACCGCGACGATCACTTGCCCTCCTCCGGGAGGGCCTGGCCACCGAGCTGGGTGGCGTCGTAGCGGTTGGCCTCACCCGAGCGGTTCTGGGTGTTGCCGGTGGGCAGCTTGACCAGGCGGACCTGCTGGGCGAACGCGCCGGCGTAGGTGACGGCGAGGGCGTCGTTGGGTTCGAGGGCCAGCGACACGGGGACGACCTGCGACGGGCGCGAGCCCGACAGCTCGGAGTCGGTCCCGTTGTCGGCCGTCTGCTTGCCGCCCACCGAGATGACGCGGACGTTGCGCACCAGGACGCGCACCTGCTTGGGCAGGCCCTTGACGTCGGCGAAGACGGAGTAGATGTCGACGTAGTCGCCTGGCCGCACGCGGCCCGCGACCCCGGTGGCGGCGTCGACGTTGATCGCGATCTCACGCTCGGTCGGGCTGAGCTCGGACGGCGGCACGAGCATGTCGCTCGTGATGTAGGTGCCGGCCTGCACGTTGAGGCCGACCTTGCGACCCTCGAGCTGGCTGGCGCTGTTCACGCTGGTGGCGGGGGCCCAGCGCTTCGGGACCTGCACCTGGTCGAGCTTGCTCACGTCGACCTGGCTGAAGGCGGGCAGGTCCTTGCTGGCCCGGAACACCGTCACCTTCGAGCCCACCTGGCTGTTCACGCGGGAGACGTACGACGTGAGCGCGACGAACACGATCACGGCGGCGAGGCCCGCCATGACCATGAGCAGCACGCCGCGACGCTGACGCGGATTCACTCCGTACCTCCGAGCTCGATGGGTCGTGCGGAACGCTTGCAGAAGGCGCACATCCCAGTGGGGGCCGCGAGGGTGCACACCGGGCAGCGGGTGTCGTCGACGCGGCCTGCGAGCAGCGCCGCGGGGTCGCGCGGCACCGAGGCCATCTCGACCGCCTTGGCCGAGCCGTAGCGCTCCTTGACGTCGACGACGGCGTCGACGACCTGGCTGGTGGCGACACCCGCGGCGGTCATGGCGGACTCGACGGCGCCACGCGGCGGCGAGACGCCCGCGACGAGCAGGGGCCCACGCTCGGCTCGCACGCCGTCCGGCCAGGTGACCGGGAGGTCGCCCCGCGGCGTCGGGACGACCACCTGCTGGGGGTGGTGCACGACGAGGAAGCCCGCGCCCGCCGGCGCCCAGGACCGCAGGTGCTGCCCCAGCGAGGGCGACGGGTCGTCCAGGCCGCCGACGCTGTTGGTCCAGGCGACCGAGAGGGTCTGCTCGGCCGCGGCGTCGAAGCAGGCGACGGCCTCGCCGGCGTCGAGGTGGGTCCAGCCGGCGGCCGCGGCTCCGAGCGCCAGCAGCGCGAGCGGGCCGTGCGGCAGCACGCGGACGGCGATCGGACGGTGCTCGTCGCGCCCGGTGAGCACGGCGACCTGGCCGCGCACGGCGGCCTCGTCGCGACGCTCACCCACCACGAGGACCGGTTCGTCCCCCTCCGGCAGGGTCGACAGCATGGAGGCACGCGTCGATACCTCGCACTGCAGGACCCCGGCCACGTCGGTGCCCACGCGTCGCAGCGCGGCAATGACCAACACCTCTGGAACCCCCCCAGCACCTTCACGGACCCGTTCGCCTGGCCGAACGAGCGCCCCCCTGCGCCCCCGACGACGGGAGTCGGACGAAGCATAGCCACAGGCGGGGACGGCGGCGCGCACAGCGTTCGGCTACGGTTTAGCAGGTTTCGCCCCGGGGGCGCCAGCGCGCTCCCGAGGCCCACGACGAGGGGGACACATCCATGCGCCTGACGAGCGCGACGGGACTGCGGATCGCGGTGGTGGTGGCAGCCACCCTCGCCCTGACGGCCTGCTCCGGGGGGGACGACGCGCCCCGCAGCACGCGACCGGGGGTGCCCGCAGACCTCGCCCCCACCTCGGCGCCGGCGGGTGCGCAGACCCTGTCGGGGCCGACCTTCGAGCTCGCCGTGCCGTCGGGTTGGACCGGCCGCACCGGCAAGGACGCCCGTGGTGTCCTCGTGGCCAGGGCCGAGAGCGCGAGCCGCCCCGGAGTCGTCGTCGGCGTCGTCCCGGACGAGGGCAGCCCCGGCAGCGCCAAGGACCAGTCGACGATCCTCTACGAGCTCCAGCGCGGCCCGAACCGCTCCACGGCCGTGACCCGCGAGCACGTCAGCTGGCCCGGCGCATCGGACGCCTGGCTGGTGCGCTGGACGACCAACCCCGGCTCGGCGGCGGCGGCCACGGCCGGTTCGACGGCCACGGCGCCCACCGGCACGCCGTCCGGAACCGCCACCACCTCGCGGCCCACGCCCGTGCCCACGACGTTCGTGCAGCTGATGCTCGAGGTGCGCAAGGGCCTGATCGTCAACGGCATCGCCAGCGGCCCGGCGGCGTCCTTCGCCGCCAGCGGCGCCCTCGACGTGCTGCGCACGCTGCAGGTGCACTCCCCCTCGTCGGCTCCCACGCCGTCCGCGAGCAGCTGATGGACGTGCGACTGGCGCTGCGCGCCCTCGCCGTCACCTGGGTGGGTGCGATGCTGGCCACCGTCGTGGCGACCTCGCTCGCCCTGACGACGACCCACCAGGCCGGGCCCGCCATCGCGCTGCGGGCGGTCCTGGTCACCGTGGTGCTCCTGCTCCTGCTGCCCGCGCTCGTGCGGCCGGGCCTGGTCGAGCTGCGCCACCCGCCCCTGGTGTCGGTGCTCGTCGGCTCCGGCGCCGCCTACCTGCTCGACCCGTTCGCCTGGAGCGGTCGCGGCTACGCGCTGCAGCTGGTGCTGCACCCGGGACTCATCACCCTGGTGCTGGACCTCGTCCTGTGGCTCGCGGTCACCGCGGGCGCCGTCGCCTGGCGGCTCGGGTCCTACGAGGTCACGGCGCCGAGCAGGACCAGTCAGGGGTACCTGCCGTGAACCGCCGCACCGTGGGCGTGGTCTTCGTCATCGGCGGCGTCGCGATGCTGCTCGGAGCCGTCGTGGCCGTGGGCGCGGCGCTCACCCAGGTGCAGCGAGGGGGGCCGACCGTGGTGGCGCGCGGCACCGTGGGCGCACCCGTCACGGTGCCGGCGCACGACCCGCCGTCCAGCGGCTACCGCGGCTACACCGTGTACGCCGAAGTGCGCGACGGCCACACCCCCGTCACGGCCACCGACCCGTGCACGGTGTCCGGCACCGGCCGCAGCTCGGCGGTGCTCGCGGGCCGCAGCGTCACCGTGGAGGGCAGCACGTACGTGCAGATCGCCACGGTCAACGTCAAGGACGGCGCCCAGGTCACCTGCACGCCGCTGCAGGCGGCGCCCACCGCCCAGGTCCTGCTCGCCACCGGCCGCTTCGTGCTGCCCGGCGGCCCGCTGATCCCGGGCGCACTCGCCGTAGCCTTCGGGGTCATGGGGCTGGGCGGGCTGCTGGGCGGCCTCGCCATGCTGCGCCGCACCGCCCGCTGACAACGTCCGGATGGGCCCGCGGGCCCAGGCGCCCGACCGCCGGTAGGGTGCCTGCGGCCCATCGGCGCGCTGGTGCGGGGCGACAGGATGGGACTGCTCGGCCAGGGGGCCGAGCGCACGACCGACGAGGGGGAACACGCGATGGAGCGCTGGCGGCGGATGCAGGGGGATCGCGGCGCGGCGACCATCGAGCTGACGGCCATGCAGCTGGCGGTCTCCGTGGTCATCTGCTCGGTCGTGGTGGTGCTCATGCCGCAGGCGCCGGTGCTCGGCGACCGCGTGCGGCAGGCGTTCTGCATCGTGTTCACGATGGGTCAGGGCGACT
>JBQCES010000193.1:0-2682 GCA_051960055.1 Angustibacter sp.
GCCCCCCCCCCCCCCCCACGGGTGGTGAGGGGCTCAGTCGACGGCGCCGGTGAGCTGCGGACGGCGAGCGAGCAGCAGCCCCAGGCTGACGTAGCCGAGCAGCAGGTGCGTCGCGCCGACGTAGCCGCCGATGGTCGAGCCGAAGGCGAGGTACAGCGGCACCGTCACCGGCGCCCAGGACTCCGCCAGCAGCGGCCAGATGCGGGCGGCACCCTTCCAGCGGCCGGCCACCGCGACCTTGACGCCGATGATCGCCATGCCGAGCATCGACAGCGGCCAGAACGCATCGAGCGCGCCGAGGGCCACGCTGCCCCACAGCGACGGCAGGGCCGCGTGCAGGGTCGACCAGAGCATCGCGATGCCGAGCAGCACGTACTCGACCTTGATCATGGCGACCGCGACGCGCGAGGTGCCCGTGGCGCGGGTGGCGTGCTGCACGCGCAGCAGCGACAGCACGCCGAACTGGAAGGCCAGGCCGGTGACGTCGCCGAGGCGCAGGGCCCACTCCTGCTCTGGTGACGAGCCGGTGATGGCGTTCACGGTGGCCCAGGTGGCGGCACCAGCGGCGAGGGTCAGGCCCAGCCGCCGCACCTTCGCGGTGGTGATGGTCGGGCGGAAGGTCGTGGTGGCCGGCTCGTCGTTGCGGGCCGGGGCGGGGGAGGTGCTGATGGTCATGTCCGTCTCCTGGTCGAGGGGGCGGTGCGGGGTGCACCGCGGTGATGACGAGACTGCTGGGCCGGCGTCCCGGGGCGGCAGGGAGCAGCGCCCTCGATCGCGTCCTCGGTGGTGTCCCGGGTGAGTCGGGACTCGTGTCCTCGGGACACCGGGACGCCGCGGCTGCGACCATCTGGACGTGCTGCGCACCCAGGACGCGCCCGCCGGCCGCCCCCGCCTCGTCACCGTGCTCGCCGCTGCGGCGCTCGCGGGGAGTCTGCTCGCCACGGTGGCCTCGGCCGTGCTCGACGCGCAGGTGGACGCCGCCCAGCGCACGGCGCTGCAGGTCGACCCCGGGTGGTTGTCGGGGCTGCCAGGGCCGGCGCTCGCCGCCGCGGGCCTGCTGGTGCTCCGGCGGTTGCCGCGGCACGCTCTGGGCTGGGTGCTCACCACCGTCGGCCTGTGGTGGGCGCTCGACGGGACGGCGTCAGCCTGGCTCGTGCGGGCGACCGCGGAGCAGCCGGCGCTGCCCGGTGCGTCCCTGGCGTTCTGGGTCTACCAGCGGCTCGGGGCCGGGTTGCTGCTCCTGCTGCCCCTCGTGCTCCTGCTGTACCCGTCCGGGCACCTGCCGCGGGGTCGGTGGCGGGTGGCTGCGGTCGTCAGCCTCGCAGCGACGGCGCTGTTGCCCCTCCTGCTCGTCACGGCGCCGTCGCGCATCGCCCAGGACGCCTCGGGGAGTGGTGAGCTGGCGGCGCCCTTGCGCGGCATCGACCTCGACCTGACGACCCTGCCGCTGCCGGACGCGCTGTGGTCGGGCCTGCTGCACCTGGCCTACCCCGTCGTGCCGGTGAGTCTCGTCGTGCCGTTCGTCGTGGTGGTGCGGCGCTACCGAGCGGCCCGCGGTCTCGACCGCACGCGCATGCGCTGGCTGCTGTGGGCAGCGATCGTCGACCTGCTGGTGATGGTCACCGTGCTGGTGCTGCCGACGGCCGTGTCGTCGCTCGGGCTCACCGCGGCCGTGGTCGTCACGGCGGGGTCCGTGGCCATCGGCATCCTGCGGCCCCAGCTCGTCGACGTCGAGCGGCTGCTGGGCGGCACGGTGCTCTACGCCGGGCTGGTCGTCGCCGTCCTCGCCATCGACGCGGCGCTGCTGAGCGGTGCTGGCTGGCTGCTCGGTGACCGGATCGACTCGGGCCAGGCGATGGTGCTCGCCGCGGTGGTGGTCACGGCGGTGTACGCGCCGCTGCGGCACCGGCTGTGGCGGCTCGTGCGCCGGTGGGTGCTGGGCGAGCGCGACGACCCGTACCGCGTCGTGTCGGCGCTGGCCGAGCGGCTCGAGCGCTCGGACGCATCCGAGAGCCAGTTGCTCGAGGTGGCGCGCGCCGTGGCGGCTGCCTTCCGGTCGCCGTACGTGGCGGTCGAGGTGCAGCACACCGACGGCCAGCGCGTCACCGCTGAGCACGGTTCGCCGCCGGGGCGCACCCGCGCGTTGCCCATCACCTACCGCGGTGAGCAGGTGGGCCGGCTGCTGCTGCCGGACGGCGGCGGCCTGGCCCGGCTCAGCCGCCGCGACGAGCGACTGCTCGGGGACGTCGTCCGGCAGGCCGCCGCCGCGTCGCGCGCGAGCCAGCTGGCCGCCGAGCTGCAGCGCAGCCGCGAGCAGCTCGTCACCGCGCGGGAGGAGGAGCGCCGGCGCCTGCGGCGCGATCTGCACGACGGCCTCGGCCCGGCCCTCGCGGCGGTGGCCATGCGCATCGAGACCGCCCGCAACACCGTGCCGCGCTCACCGGCCGACGCCGACCGGCTGCTCGACCAGGCGCGCGCCGACGTCGCCGCGGTGCTCGACGACGTCCGGCGGCTCGTGCACGACCTGCGGCCACCCGCGCTCGACGACGTGGGGCTGGTTGGCGCGGTGCGCCAGCAGGCCGACCGGCTGGCGTCGCCTACCCTCGTGGTGCGCGTGGACGGCGACGAGCTGGGCCCGTTGCCCGCGGCGGTCGAGGTGGCGGCGTACCGCATCGCGTCGGA
>JBQCES010000194.1:0-9622 GCA_051960055.1 Angustibacter sp.
TCGTCGAGCTACGGGCCGCGGCTGGTGCGCAACTTCATGGCCGACCGCGGCAACCAGCTCGTGCTCGGCACGTTCCTCGCGACGTTCCTCTACGCGCTCATGGTGCTGCGCGGCGTGCGGTCGAGCAGCGACACGGGTGACCGCACGCAGTTCGTGCCGCACCTCGCGGTCAGCGTCGCCGTCGTGCTCGCGGTGGGGTGCGTCGCCGTCCTCGTCTACTTCATCCACCACATCAGCGACTCGATCCAGGTCGCGACGCTGTCGGGGCGGGTGCGCGCCGAGCTGCGCGACACCGTCGAGCGGATGTACCCGGCCCAGACCGGTCGCGACGTGGCGGCGGTGCGCGGCGACGCAGGCGGTCGCACCCTCCCGGACGACCTGTCGGGCGCGACGCCCGTCGAGGCGGAGGACGCCGGCTACGTGGCGGCCGTCGACCTGGAGCGGCTGCTGCGCCTCGGGCGCGAGCACGACCGCGTCGTGCTCCTCGCGGTGCGCCCGGGCGACCACGTGCTGCCCGACGACGTCGTGGCGCGGGTGTGGCCGGCAGCGGACGACTCGACGTCGGCGGAGCTGCTGAGCGCCGTGCGGCGGGCGGTGACCGTGGGCCGCAACCGGACGCCGTACCAGGACGTGTCGTTCGCCGTGCAGCAGCTCGTCGAGCTGGCCGTGCGGGCGCTCTCGCCCGGCACCAACGATCCCTTCACCGCCCAGAACGCGCTCGACGACCTCACCGTGGGTCTGGCGCTCATGGCGGCACGGCCCACGCCGTCGGCTCGGCGGTACGACGACGAGGGCCGGCTGCGCGTCGTGGCCGAGCCGGTGACGCTCGCCGAGCTCATCGACCAGGTGATGGACGCGATGCGAACCTACGCGCTCGGTGCGCCCGGGGTGGTGCTGCGGACGCTCGACTTCGCCCAGGCGGTCGGCGTCCGGGCCGAGTCGTCCGACGTCCGAGCGCGGCTGCGCACCCAGGTGCGCCTGCTGGCCGACACGTTCGCTCGTGAGGCCGTGGCCTCGCGCGACGTGCAGCTCGTCACCGAGCGGGCCGAGCGGGTGCTCGCCGCCGTCTCCGGCCGCCCCTGAACGCCGCGGGGGCACCCCGCCGCCGACCTATGGCAGCAGGGTGCCCCGACAGCACTCAGTCGGGCGGTTCAGAGGTCGGCCGGACGCAGCACGAATGAGATGCCGTGCGCGATCTGGCGGTTGCCCTGGTTGAGGTCGAGCTTGCTCGGCACCAGGAACGGGTTGACGTCGTTGCGGTCGTTGTCGATGAGCTGCACGATCGGGAACCAGCGGCTGAGCACGTCGACCCTGAAGGTCGCGCCGGGCAGCGCGGTCTGCAGCACCGCGCCGTCCGACCGCAGAGCCTGGCTCGAGGTGATCGTCGCGCCCGGCACCACGTGGTAGAGCAGCACCTGCTCGACCGTGTCGATGCCGAGGCCCGCCACGGCGGCGAAGACCTGGCTCTCCGAGCCGTACCAGCGGTGGGTCACGTCGGCGGCCAGCACCTGGAAGGCGCGGTCGTTGGGCAGGAACGCCGTGAGCGGCACCGACCCGTCGGCCAGCACGGCCACCGGGCTCTTCGGCTTGGCCTTGAGCACCGCGGCCACCGCGGCGTCGACGATGTCGAAGTCGTACCAGTTTCGGTCGAACGAGTGGCCGTCGGCCGCGAGCACCGTGGCGAGGCTGCGCGTGCCGGTCGGCGTGGCGGCGCTGGCGGCCGGGGCAGCCGCGATCGCGGACGTCGCGGCGACGGCCGCGGTCACGAGGGCGAGCACCGTGCGGCGCAGCCCGCGCCGACCACTTCGGCCGGCGGTGGTGGTGCTGGTCATGGTTCCTCCTGGTGCTGGGTCAGCAGGGGTGAGCAGGACGCACCTCACTTCGCCCAGGCGCCCCGGGCCGGTTGCACTGAACTGAATCGATCTCGATCGCGTCGGAGGCAACCGCCCAGGGGGTCGGCTCCGAAGTGAGGGCGTGGACGTCGACCCCCTGGGTGCCCGGCTGGCGGCCGGCGACGAGGCAGCGCTCGAGGAGTGCTACGCCTCGATCGCGCCGACCGTGCTGGTGTACCTGCGCCGCCACGTCGGCCCGGACGACGCCGAGGACGTGCTGCAGCGCACGTTCCTCGACGTCTGGCGGGGCGCCCAGCGCTACGACCCGCGCCAGAGCCTGGCCGGCTGGGTGTTCACCATCGCTCGACGCCGGGCGATCGACACGCTGCGGGCGCGGCGTCCGGGGGTGGTGAGCGTCGACGTCCTGCGCGACCTCGTCGGCGACGACGGGCGCGAGGTGGCCGAGCGGTTCGCCTGGGCAGCCGACCTGCGCGCTGCGCTGGCTCGGCTGCCCGAGCACCAGCGGCAGGTGCTGGAGATGGCGTACTTCGACGACCTGACGCAGCGCGACATCGCCGCCGCCCTCGACGTGCCGCTCGGCACGGTGAAGGCGCGGATGGCGCGGGGCACGAAGGCGTTGGCGGAGCTGGTCGCCCCGGTGGGGGCACTGGACGGCAGAGGTGGTGAGGTGTCATGAACGACGGGGGCTTCGACGACGTAGAAGACGGCGTGGACGACGAGCTGGCCGGCCTGCTGCGGGGCGAGCTGTCGCGCGAGGAGCTGGCGGCCGCCGTCGAGCGGCTGCGTGCCTCGGACGACGCCCGCCTGGCGCTGGTGGACACGGTGGCGGCGCACGCTGCGCTGACCGCCGCGGCGCGGACCCTGCGCGGGACGATGCGCCTGCCCGTGGTGCGGCCGGACGCCGAACCGCTCGTCCCGGCCGAGCTGCCGGCCCTCGAGCTGCCGCGACGCTCGCTGCGCCGTCCGCGCTGGGTGGCGGCTGCGGTGGCTGCGGTGGTGGTGCTCGGGGCTGGCGTCGGGACGGTCGTCGGGTGGCGCGGGCTGTCGAGCTCGCCGTCGCGACCACCCGCGGCCGTGCGCTCGGTCGTGCTGCAGCCGGTGAGTGCGGCGACGGCGTCCGGTGAGGTGACGATGGCCGACGAGGCGGCGCCGGCGTCGGTGTCGCGCACCCGCATGCAGATCACGACGTCGGGTCTCGCGCCGGCGGGTCCGGGCCGGTTCTACTACGCCTGGCTGTTCGACCCGCAGACCAACAAGATGCTGCCGCTCGGACTGGTGTCGGCCGGCAGCGCCAACCAGTTCGAGGTGTCGGACGAGATCGTCGCCCGCTACCACGCGATCGACATCAGCCTGCAGGACGACAACGGCGATCCCCGGCACTCGGCGACCTCGGTGCTGCGCGCCGCCTACTGAGCCGCTCACCGGCTTGGCGCGGGGCGGCGCGCGGTGAACTCCTGAGCCGCGTGCGCACTGAACCCACGCTCGGCGCGTTCGACCCAATTGCGACGAATCGCTTGCGGTGAGTCCGCACCATTCGCCAAGATGACCGCCGGCTGAGCGCCACCGCGCTCGGCGATCTTTGGGGGGAGAGCGCCGTGCGCCTGTTCTTGTCGTGGAGCCGTGCCGTCGTCTCGCTGGTCGTGATGGCGCTGCTGGTAAGCGCGGTCGGAGCCAGCCCGGCGCTCGCCGAGCGCCCCAAGAGCCAGCGGCTCGCAACGTCACCTCGGTGACGGACGCCTCGGGCCGGGTCGTCACGATGGCGTGGAACGCCGACGGGACGCCGGCGAGCAGCAAGCGCACAGGGGAGAACCCCACCACCTACGAGTATCTCTCCGGAGCGCTCATCGCGGTGACCGATCCTTCTGGGCGCCGTGTGCAATTCGCAACGGACGAGGTGGGTCGGCAGACCGGCGTCCTCGGCCCGGATGGCGCCGTCAGCTCGACAGGCTACGACGCGGCGAACCACGTCACCTCCACAACTGACGCTCTGGGCCGCACGACGCAGATGGCCTACGACGCCAACGGGAACCTCACCAGCGTGACCGACCCGCGAGGGGCCGTGTCGTCCTGGACGTACGACGACATGGACCGGGTGGCGACGGCGACGGACGCGGTCGGCAAGGTCGCTTCGGTCTCGTACACCGCGATGGGTCGTCCGGCCAGCACCACCGACCGGCGTGGCACCGTCGTCGAGTACCGGTACGACGGCATCCAGCGGCCCACCTTCATCGGCTGGGGTCGCTCGGGCTCACCCGGCGCGTATGCGTACGAGTCCCGTCAGACGCTGGACTACGACACCCGTGGCCGGCTGGAATCGGTGTCCGACACCGCCGATGGGGCCGGCACCATCACGTACGGCTACGACGCCTGGGACCGCGTCGTGTCCGAGCAGTCGACCGCGGACGGCGGCGCCGGCACGACGACGCGAACGTGGGACGACGGCGACCGGCTGGTCAGCACCCAGCTGAGCGGGCTGCCCAAGGCGACCTACGGGTACGACGCCGGCGACGCCCTGACCTCGATCACTCAGGGCGGCGTCACGTCGTCGACCACGCTCGACGCAGCCGGGCGCGAGAGCGCCACGAGCCTGCCCGGGGGTATCACGCGCACCAGCGGCTATGACGCCGGGGGCAACCTCACGTCCATCGGGTACACGACTGCGGCGGGCTCGATGGGCGGCGTGACGTACGCCTACGACCGAACGGGGCGACTGGCACGTACCGGCGGCGCTTGGGCTCGCACCTCGCTGCCCAGTCCGCTGAGCGGGGCCACTTACGACGACGCCAACCGGCTCGTCGGCGCGTCGGGTGTCTCCTACACCTACGACGACGAAGGCAACCTCACCAGTCGCACCTCGTCGGGGGGGACGACGGCCTACGGGTGGGATGCTCGCGGACAGCTGCGCTCGACGTCCGGGGACGGCGGAACGTCGTCGGTGACGTACGACGCGGTGGGTCGTCGAACCCAGACCACCGTGGCCGGTCAGGTGTGGTCGAACCGGTACGACGGCACGCAGCTCGCAGCGCAGGACGGCCCGGCGGCGGTGCCGGCGTCGGACCAGGTGTTCGTACGCGGGGGCGACGTCGACAACGTCCTGGCGACGATCGGGGGATCGGACGCCGCGGGTCAGCCGGACGGGTCCGGCGGTGCAGCCGCGATGTCGGGGCTGCTCACCGACCGCATGGGGTCGGTGTTGGCGGTGGTGGCCGCTGGGTCGATCTCGGGGCAGCTGGGCCGGGAGTACACTTACGGGCCGTTCGGCTCGTCGTCCTCGGCGGCGTCGGGCACGGCTGGTGTGGACGCCAACCCGGTGCGCTGGACCGGCAGGGAATCGGGGCCGGGAGTCCCGGGCGGCGAGGCAGGTGGTCTGCAGTTCAACCGGGCTCGCTGGTACGACCCGAGCATCTCCCGGTTCCTGTCGCAGGACCCGGCGGGCATGGCTGGTTCCGGTACGAACCCGTACACCTACGTCGGCGACGACCCGGTGGACGCGACCGATCCTTCCGGCCAGTACGTCCAGCTGGTCGCGGGCTGCCTGCTCGGTGCCGGCTTCTCCGTCGCGAGCACCGCGCTGGCCGGACGCAAGCACGGAGTGGGCGCGTACGTCGGCTCCGCGCTCGGCGGGTGCGCGATGGGCCTGTTCGAAGGGTTCGCCTTCGCGAAGGTGCTCGACAGCGCGGCACGTAGCGGTCGTATGCTGGCCGCGTTCGACGACATCACCACAAGCGCCGCAAAGTCCGTTCGCTACGGTCCGATGAACCCTGGGCCGCTAGACGAAGCGATCGCTAACACGTTCAGGAGCGGAAGTTACACGGGGGTGACCGCCAGCAAGCCCACGACGCTCTACCGCGTCTACAGCGGCAACAAGGAACTCGGGAGCTACTGGACCAGAACAATGCCATCTGGTCCGGTGCAGTCGATCATCGACAGCGCGCTCGACCCGGCCTGGGGGAATCAAGCAACAAGCTGGGTCAAGGTCCGGGTCCCTTCGGGAACCACGTTCTACGAGGGCGCAGCAGCCTCCCAAGGGGGCTTGGTCGGCGGCGGCAACCAGGTGTTTATCTCGCGTGTCGATCCGTCATGGGTGGTGGGTCGCGGTGGCTTCTGACGCTCGAAACGCCGAAGGCTGGGACGAGATCGAGGGCTTCACATCCCCTGGCGAGTTCCAGCGATTCCTCCTTTGGGTCCAATCCGCATTGGACGAGGGAGCACTCGCCGAGATCCCAGTCCAGGCCCGCTATGGCCCGTCCGCGATGTTCGAAGAACGCTGGTTCGAAGCGCCGTCCGGACAGCGCTGGAGGCTCGTCGCTCCGGAGCCTCCCTTCCTTGGAGTCTTCCTGATGGTCGAGGCAGACAACCGGGGATGAAGCGAATCCTGGGGCTCGTCGTCGCCGCGATCATCGCGGTCATGTGTGGCTTGCCTGCACCCGCGCACGCGCTCAAAGGATGCCGACACTCCCCACCTACCTCTACGACGACACGCATAACACGTTGCCCGACGCAAGTGGGTCAGACGAACGCGGTCCGCCCCAAGCGGCACGCCACGCCACCGCTGACCGTGCCGTCGACCGAGGGTCGTACTGTCTCGCGCCGGGTGTGATGGAGACCCGCACATCCCGGAAGGACGCGAGGCGTGGCAGCACCACGGAAGTATCCCGATGAGCTTCGGGAGCGCGCGGTCCTTCTGACGATGGAGACGCGCAGGAACCCGGCGACAAGGCCGAACGCGTGCAAGCGGATCGGTGAGCAGCTGGGTATCAACGCTGAGCGTTGCGGGCCTGGGGCGTGCATGCTGAGACCGAGTGGCCGGCGACTTCGGCCGCACTGCAGAAGCTCGAGGCCGAGAGAGCCAAGGAGCTCTTCGGATGACGCGCCTCTTCCGAGCATGGTCTCGGGACACAAGGTCAGGACTGAAAGGTCCGTTGTGGAGGTCCAACACGACGATTCGCGGACGCCGCTGGGGCGCCCTGCCGCCAACCAATGGCGACGGGCTGCCCCAGCGGCATCTCAGGCTGGCGATCAGCGCACGCGGCCGTACCGCACGTGCGACGTCCAGAGCTTGACGTGCTTGACCCGCGAACCGGGCTTGGGCGCGTGCCAGATGTAGCCGTGACCGGCGTACATCGCCACGTGGTAGACGTGCCGGCCGGAGAAGAAGAACACGAGGTCACCGGGACGGCGGGACGACGCGCGGATGTGCGCGGTGGCCCGCCACTGCTGCTGCGCCGTGCGCGGCAGGCGCTTGCCGAGCCGGGCGTACGACCACCGGGTGAGCCCCGAGCAGTCGAAGGCGCGCGGGCCCTGCGAGCCCAGGCGGTAGACGGCGCCCTTGCGGGTGGCGGCGACGTGGACGGCGCGCAGGCCGACCACCGACGGGACGGCGGCGCTGGCGGCGGGTGCCTCAGCGAGCTGGGGGACGAGGACGGCCGCGGCGAGCATGAGCACGGCCATCAGGCGGACGAGGACAGGGTGAAGCGAACGCGGAGTCGCGGTCATGACAGCTCCAGGTCATCGCCTGCGAAGCGGGACCTGTCGGGGTCGGGGACCTGTTCCCCGGTCCGTCCTGACACCGCGAGGCGATGCCGGACGTCCTTACCCCCAAGGGCCGCTCGGCTGAGCCGGCGACCCGCACTGCTTGGGCGCTCCGTTCCTGCCACCAACGCGTCAGGGTCGACGTCCCTGACACCGTGGCAGGACTCGGCGAGGTGTCAGGCGCCCCACCGGTGCGGCGAGGGCTTCCTCATGTGCCTCGGGGCATCGATCTTGACCCTGAAGTTCTTGTGACCCAGGTCACGTGACGTCGCCGGGGACGCGCAGCATGCCCTCCTGCGCGACCGTGGCGACGAGGCGGCCGTCGCGGCTGAAGATCCGCCCGGTGCCGAGGCCCCGCGCACCGCTCGCCGATGGGCTCCCCTGCACGTAGAGCAGCCACTCGTCGACGCGCACGTCGCGGTGCCACCACATGGCGTGGTCGAGGCTCGCGGCCTTCAGGCCCTTCGTGGCCCAGGTGACGCCGTGGCGGCGCAGCACCGACTCCAGCAGCGTGTAGTCGCTGGCGTAGCCCAGCACTGCCCGGTGGAGCAGCGGGTCGTCGGGCATCGGGGCCGGCGTCCGCATCCACACGGCGTTCGCGGCGCGGCGGTCGGGGTCGGCCTGCCAGTAGACGGGCGGGTCGACGTGGCGCAGGTCCATGGGGCGGGCGCGGGCCCAGTACTGCGCGACGGGGTGGTCGATGTGGCCCATCAGCTCGGCCGTGGTGGGCAGCTCCTCGGGCGCCGGGACGTCGGGCATGACGTCCTGGTGGTCGAGCCCGGGGGAGGGGTCCTGGAACGAGGCGATCATCGACAGGATCGGCTGGTCGAACTGGATCGCGTGCACCCGCCGCGCGCTGAAGGACCGCCCATCGCGCAGCCGCTCGACGGCGAACGTGATCGGCTCGTTCGAGTCGCCGGGGCGCAGGAAGTAGCCGTGCATCGAGTGCACTGGGCGGCCGTCCTGCACGGTGCGGCCGGCGGCCACGAGGGTCTGGCCGAGCACCTGGCCGCCGAAGACGCGCCCGTGCGGCTGCGGCTGGCTGTCGCCGACGAACAGGTCCTGCCCGCGGTCGTCGGTGCCCGCCCCGCGCAGGTCGAGGACGTCGAGCAGCCCCCGCAGCAGCTCGGCACCGTCGGGCGTCGTCGGCTCGGTCACTGGTCCTCCGTCGATGAGGTGGTCGGGCGGCCGGGGGCGGCGCCCAGCATCCGGAGCACCAGAGTGCCGTAGAGGGTCGCGACGTCCTGCGGCGACTCCCTCCCCGCCGGGTCGTACCAGCGGGCGACGTCGATGCACAGCGACAGGACGGCGCGCGTGACACCGTGCGGGTCGTCGACCACCAGCTCACCCCGCTCGACCCCGCGGCGGATCTCCGCCTCCACCAGCGACTCGATCGCGCGGCGCCGCTGGGCCACCTGGGCACGGTCGTCGGGGGCGAGCGCACCCAGCTCGTACTGGACGACGCGGGCGACCTTGTGGTGCAGCGCGTGCCAGGCGGTGAACGTCTCGACGCAGGTGCGCAGGCGCGCCGCGGACGACGGCTCGGCGTCGTCCGCCAGCGCCGTCTGCACGAGCCGCAGGGCGGCGTCGTGACCGAGCAGGCTGACCTGCGCGAGCACGGCGGCCTTGCTGGGGTAGTGGACGTAGAGGCCGGCGGGCGACAGGCCGGCGCCCAGGGCGATGTCGCGGGTCGTCGTCGCGTGGTAGCCGCGCTCGGCGAAGGTCTCGATCGCGGCGTCGACGATCCGCCGGGCGGTGTCGGGCAGGTCGGCGAAGGCGTCGACGGCCAAGGGTGCGGCGCTCACGGCGGCTCCTTCGGCGGCGGCGCGGTCACGGACGGCGGGCGCTTGACAGGGTGCTGACGCCTCGGGACGCTAGCAGGTGAGCAAGCGCTTAGTCACCCGTCGAGGAGGTCCCGGTGCGACGCACCCTGTTCGGCCCGGAGCACGAGGCGCTGCGCGCCACGGCCCGCGAGTTCCTGCAGCGCCACGTGGTGCCGCACATGGACGAGTTCATCGAGAACCGCGGCCTGCCGCGCGAGTTCTGGCTCGAGGCCGGCAAGCAGGGCCTGCTCGGCCTGCACGTGCCCGACGAGTGGGGCGGCGGCGGCAGCGAGGACTACCTGTTCGGTGTCGTGGTGGCCGAGGAGATCTCGCGCGTCTCGGCGTCCATCTCGTCCTGCGTCGGCATCCACTCGAGCGTGTGCGCGCCGTACCTCGTCGAGCTGACGACCGACG
>JBQCES010000195.1:0-8506 GCA_051960055.1 Angustibacter sp.
ACGGCGGGCCACCGACGGTCTGCTGACCTAGACTTTCCAGGCCCGCCCGATCTCGCCCGTAGGAGAGCCGCATGCCGTTGCCTGACACCGAGAGCGACCGCGTCCTGGCCGTCGCGGCCCACCCGGACGACATCGCCTTCGGCGCCTCGGGGACGGTCGCCACGTGGACGCGCGCCGGGATCGCCGTCACGTACCTGCTGTGCACACGGGGTGACCAGGGCGGCTTCGACGACACCCCGCGCGAGCGGATGCCCGCGATCCGCGAGGCCGAGCAGCGCGCGGCGGCCGCCGCGGTCGGCGTCGAGGACGTGCGGTTCCTCACCGGCTACCGCGACGGCTGGCTCGAGCCGACGTTCGACCTGCAGCGCGACATCGTGCGCGTGATCCGTCAGGTGCAGCCGCAGCGGGTGCTGGCGCAGAGCCCCGAGCGCAACTGGGACCGCATCGGCGCCGGTCACCCCGACCACCTGGCGGCCGGCGAGGCCGCCGTGCGCGCCATCTACCCCGCGGCTCGCAACCCCTTCGCCTGGCCCGAGCTGATGAGCGACGAGGGCCTGGAGCCATGGACCGTCAAGGAGCTGTGGCTCATGGCGCACCCCGACACCAACCACACGGTCGACATCACCGAGACCTTCGACCGCAAGCTGGCTGCGCTGCAGGCGCACGTGAGCCAGACCGAGCACATGGGCGAGCAGCTCGAGATCATGCTGCGCGGCTGGGGCAGCCAGGTCGCCGTGGCCGGCGGACTCGGCGACGACCGGCTCGCCGAGGCGTTCCGCGTCGTCGCGACAGGCTGAGCCTCAGCTGCACCGCCGCGACGGGTCCAGCACGCCCGCCATGCAGTGCACCAGCACCTCGCAGTTGCTGTCGGTGTACTTCTGCGCGTCCTCCTGCCAGAGGGTGCGGCAGCCGGCGCGCGCCAGGGGCATCGACGTGACGGCCAGGGCGAACGCCGCGACGGCGAGCAGGCCGAGGAAGCCGGCTCCGCCCGGGCTGTGGTCCTCGTACGCCTTGTAGGCCAGCCACCCGAGAAACGCCCCGATGAAGACGAGTCCGCCGATGACCGGCCACTTGCCACCGAACCCGGTCACCAGGTCACGCATGATCTCAGCCATGGGCGCCGTCCTATGCCCACCAGCGCCAGGCTGTCAACGGTGGACCTCAGGCTCCGACCAGGGCGGTCCAGGCGACCAGAAGCCGCTCCAGCTCGACGCGGTCGCGCGCCGCCAGCCCCTCCAGGAGCCGGTGCTCGTTGGCGATGTGCGCCGTGAACGCCTCGTCGATGAGCTCGCGCCCGGCCGCCGTCAGCCGGACGACGCGCCCCCGGCCGTCCGTGGCGCTGCGCTCGCGGCGCACCAGGCCGGCGGCCTCGAGGCGGTCGAGCCGCTTGGAGATCGCACCGGACGTCACCATCGTCCACTGCGCGAGCTGGCTCGGCGTCAGCTCGAACGGCTCGCCGGCCCGGCGCAGCGTCGCGAGGACGTCGAACTCCCCGTCACTCACGCCGAAGCGCGAGTACACGGTGTCGAGCTCGGCGTACAGCGCGGCGGCCAGCCGGTGCAGCCGGCCGATGACGCCCTGCGGCGAGACGTCGAGGTCGGGGCGCTCGCGGCGCCATTGGGCCATCACCTCGGCGACGTGGTCAGTCGGCTCGGTCGTCATGGCTTGAGGATATCTTCCTCGTCAGATACTTTACCTTCCATGGAAGGTATCCTCCGCGCGTCTGCTGTCACCGCGATCGCCCCCGTGGTCTGGGGCTCGACCTACCTCGTCACCTGCCACCTGCTCCCGGCCGACCGCCCGCTGTTCGGAGCCGCCGTCAGGGCGCTGCCGATCGGTCTCGTGCTGCTCGCCCTCACCCGACGCCGTCCGCACGGCTCGTGGTGGCTCAAGGCCGCCGTGCTCGGCACGCTCAACATCGGGGCGTTCTTCGTGCTCATCTACGTGACGGCCCAGCTGCTGCCGAGCGGCATCGCGGCCACGCTCACGGCGTTCTCGCCGCTGGTGATGATGCTGCTGGCCTGGCCGTTGCTGCGGCAGCGGCCGACGGGAGCGTCCCTCGCAGCCGCGCTCGTCGGGCTGGTGGGCGTCGCCCTGCTCGTGCTGCGCAGTGGGGGCGCGGTGTCGCTGGCCGGCGTCGCGGCGTCCGTGGCGGCGATGGCCATGGCCTCGCTCGGCTTCATCCTGGTCAAGCGCTGGACGCCCCCGGTGCCGCTGCTCGCCTTCACGGCCTGGCAGCTCGTGGCCGGCGGCGTCGTGCTCGCCCCTGTGGCGCTGATCGTCGAGGGACCGCCACCCGCGCTCGACCTGCCGGCCGTGGCCGGCTTCGCCTACCTCGCGGTCATCGGCACCGGCCTCGCGTACGCCGCGTGGTTCCACGGCCTGTCTCGGCTCGACCCGGGGGCGGTGGCCCTCATCGGCCTGCTGAACCCCGTGGTGGGCACCGCGCTCGGAGTGGTGGTCGCGCACGAGGCCTTCGGCGTCGTCCAGCTGCTCGGCACCGCGCTCGTCGTGGTCGGCATCGCGGCCGGGCAGCCGTCGGTGCGGGCGCGGCTGACTCGCAGGACCATCTCCCCTGACCTGTGCCGTGCACCGCTGCCTAGCGTCGGAGGTGGAAGGAGATGACAGTCAATGGCCAAGCTGACACGTAGCATCACCGTGCACGCACCGGTCGAGTCGGTGTTCGGGTTCGCGCTGGACATCGGTCACCTGTGGAAGGCGAAGGACGTCGCGCTGGGTGATATCACCCTCACCCCGGACGGCGTCGGCACCACGGCCCGGATCTTCACCCACGCCCTGGGCTTCCACATCGAGGGCGGGATCGAGTACACCGAGGTCGTGCCGAACGAGCGGATCGTGGCTCAGGTGCACTTCTTCGCCGAGAAGCCGACGTGGACGTTCACCTTCACGCCCACCAAGAGCGGGACGAAGGTCACCGCCGTCGGTGAGTGGGACGTCTCGATGCCCGTCGTGGGCAAGCCGATCGAGTCGATGATGGTGCGCGAGCACGAGCCCTTCCTGGAGGGCATGCTCGCCAACCTCAAGACCCAGGTCGAGTCGATGGCCCTCGCCTGACGGCACCGCACCCGAGAGCCGCCGACAGACCTCGGCGGCTCTCGTCTGCGCTCTACGCCAGGACCTGGCCCGAGGGCCTCAGTGCCAGAGGACGGCGACGAGCACGTTGACGATCGCGCCGAGCCCCACGACGTGGGTCAGCGGGTCACCGTGCCGGCGGCGCCGGAACTGGATCTCGGCCGCCGCCACCACGATGAGCGCGATGACGAGCTTCACGGCGATCTTGGTGTGGTCCAACGGGTCGCCGTCGACGGCGCCGGACTCGCGCAGGCCCACGAGCACCAGTCCGGTGAGCAGCTGGGCTCGAGCGCCCCAGACCTGCACCAGGTTGACGTGCGGCTCGCGCAGCGTCACCAGGTAGCCGCCGACGATGGCGGCCATGCCGAGCAGGTGCAGCACGACGATCAGGTCGTAGACGACGTTCATGCCGTGATCCTAGGGGCTGCGGCACTAGGGTCGGTCGGTGCGTGCGGCGGCGAGCGGGACCACCTGCGCCGCCGCACCCCGTCTCGGGCGGGACTTCCAGCGGGTGTGGGAGGCCTACTGCGTCAGCGAGATGGGCAGTGCCCTGGCCGCCGGCGCGCTCCCGCTGGTGGCGGTGCTCGTACTGGGCGTCTCGGCGTTCCAGCTCTCCGCCCTCGCGGCCATCTCCGGCATCGCGAGCGCCGCGATCGCCCTTCCCCTCGGTTCGTTCGTGGAGTTCCGCCGCAAGCGACCCGTCATGGTCGCTGCGGACGTGCTGCGCTTCGCGGCGCTCGTGAGCGTCCCGGCGCTGGCATCGGTGGATCGGCTGACGTACGCGCACCTGTGCGTGGTCGGCGTCGTCCAGACCGCGTGCACCATCGTCTTCGGCGCGGCGAGTGGAGCTCACCTCAAGGCGCTCGTGCCGGCCGAGGCTCGGCTGGCCGCCAACAGCCGGTTCGAGACCACCTTCTGGGCCGCGACCAGCACCGGGCCACCCCTCGGTGGCCTGCTCATCTCCTGGTTGGGAGCCACGTCGACCCTGGTCGTCGATGCGGTGAGCTTCCTGCTGTCTGCCCTCGGGATCCGGACCCTCCGGACGCCGGAGCCGACGCCAGCGACCAAGGCGCCGGACCACCACTGGCGGCGAGAGCTCACCGCTGGCTGGCGCTACATCTTCGCGAGTCCCGGCCTGCGCGCACTGTTCTGGAACTCGGCGCTGTTCGGCGGCTGCATCATGCTGGCTTCTCCGCTCATCACCCTGCTCATGCTCCGCGACCTCGGGCTCCAGCCGTGGCAGTACGGGCTCGCCCTCGGCCTCCCGGGGCTGGGCGGCGTCCTGGGCTCGATGTGCACCGCACCGCTCACCCGTCGTCTCGACGAGCGCGCCGTGCTGCTGACCTTCGGCGTGCTGCGGACGCTCTGGCTCGGCTTCATCGCCGCTGCACCGAGTGGAACCGCCGGCCTCGTGGTGGTCATCGCGGCCAACGTCCTGCTGCTGTTCAGCGCGGGCGTGTTCAACCCCACCTTCGTCACCTACCGGATGCGGGCCACCCACGACGCCTCCATGGCGCGCGTCACCGCCGCGTGGTCGATCAGCTCCAAGACGGTCCAGCCGTTGTTCATCGTCGCCGGCGGAGCGCTCGCCGCTGCGACCAGCACCCGGTTCGCCCTCGGCGTCACGGCCGTCCTGCTCCTCAGCTCCGGGCTCCTGCTGCCGTGGAGGACGCGGTGGCCGACGTCTGCCGGGTGAGCGGCCGAGCACCGCGGCGATGGGTGCGGCGGAACAGCTGCGATCACGGCGTCCGGGCCGCACCCTCGGCCGCACACCGGGCGCCTCAGAGCAGACGGCGGTCGGCCGCCCAGAGGGTGAGCTCGTGCCGGCTCGACAGCTGCAGCTTGCGCAGCACCGCCGAGACGTGGGTCTCGACCGTCTTCACCGAGATGAACAGCTCCTTCGCGACCTCCTTGTACGCGTAGCCGCGCGCGATGAGGCGCATCACCTCGCGCTCGCGGTTGCTGAGCCGGTCGAGGTCGGCGTCGACCGACGGCGCCTCACCCGCCGCGAACGCGTCGAGCACGAAGCCCGCGAGCCGGGGGCTGAACACCGCGTCGCCGTCCGCCACCCGCTCGATGGCCTGCACGAGCTCGGGGCCGGTGATGGTCTTGGTGACGTACCCGCGAGCGCCGGCGCGGATCACCCCGATGACGTCCTGCGCGGCGTCGCTCACCGAGAGCGCGAGGAAGCGCGCGGAGGCGCCCCGGGCGGTGACCTGGTTGATGACCTCGACGCCGCCCCCACCGGGCAGGTGCACGTCGAGCAGGACGACGTCCGGCTGCGCGTGCAGCACCGCGGCCACCGCGGTGTCGACGTCATCGGCCTCGGCCACCACGTCGACGGCGTCGCCGAGCGCGGCGCGCACGCCGCTGCGGAACATCGCGTGGTCGTCGACCACGACGACTCTGGGCCTCGGCCGCACCGTGTCGGCGGCTGGCTGGTCGCTCACTCCTGCTCCTTCGGTTCGGCGCCGCGACGGCGGTTGATCGTGAGGGCGACCTCGGTGCCCTCGCCCGGTGCGGAGCGCACGCGCGCGCTGCCGCCGTGCCGCTCCATCCGCCCGACCACCGAGCCGCGCAGACCGAGCCGGTCGTCGGGCACGGCGTCGGGGTCGAACCCGCGGCCGCGGTCGCGCACGAACACCTCGACGCTCTCGGGGGTGCACTCGGCGAAGACGTCGACGCTCGGTGCCCCGGAGTGCTTGGCCGCGTTGACCATCGCCTCGCGCGCGGCCCGGACGACGGCGGTGAGCTGCTCGTCCAGCGGGCAGTCCCCGACGGCCACGACCTCGACGGCGACGCCGTGGTCCTGCTCCACCTCGGACGCCGCCTGCTCCAGCGCCGACCGCAACGTGCCGGCGGAGTCGGGTGCGTCGTCGAAGAGCCACCCGCGCAGGTCGCGCTCCTGCGCCCGCGCGAGGGTCAGCACGGCGCGCGGGTCGTCGGCCTGCCGCTGGATCAGCGCGAGCGTCTGCAGCACCGAGTCGTGCAGGTGCGCGGCGACGTCCGCCTTCTGTTGCTGCAGCAGGCGTTCGCGACGCTCGTCGTCGAGCTGGCGCACGAGCCGCCAGACGAACGGGCCGGCCACCAGACCCAGCCCGAGCGCCACGACGGTGAGCAGCAGCACGGTCTCACCGATCTGCGCCGGGCGTCCGCTGCCCACCAGGAACGCGAGCACCGCCAGCACCACCAGGAGGCCGCCGCCGACCAGCCGCATCACCGTCAGCCAGCGGCGCTGACCGTCGCCCAGCCCGCCGGGCACCAGGCGCGCCCACTCGTTCGCGTCGGCCTGCGACCACAGCAGGGCCAGGCCCGCACCGGCGATGAGCAGCGGGATGGTCACCCGCAGCGGCACACCCCAGCCGGTCTGGGTGAGCAGCAGCACCAGGCCCAGGCCCAGCGCCCCGAGCGCGACGAGCTGGCCGGCGTCCCCGCGGCGCACGGACCGCCGCGGCCGCCGGCCACCGCGCGAGGCCGAGGCCAAGCCGGCCGGGCCGTCGTCCGGGCCCTGCGACGGCACGAACACCCAGAGCGCGGCGTACAGCAGGACGCCGAACCCACCGAGCGCCGTGAGGACGACGAACGCCAGCCGCACGTGCAGCACCGGCACGCCGAGGTGCTCGGCCACACCCGTGGCGACGCCGCTGAGCAGCCGGCCGTCGACCGGACGGCGCAGGCGCGCGGGCGCCTCGGCGCCGGACGTGGTGGTCACGGCACCGATCCTCTCGCGCGGCGTCCCTGACCGGCCACCAGGTGAGGCCCGGATCGCAGCGCGCCGGACACCGGCGGCGGCTCAGGGGGCGCTCAGGGGCGTCACCGATGGTCCCGGCGCCGTGCTGACGTCGAGCATGGATGACATGAACGAGAACCAGACCACGGCCAACGGGCCGGCCGAGCAGGTGCTCGACCAGCTCAAGCGCCTGCGGCGCAGCCGCTCCGACAAGGTCATCGCCGGGGTGTGCGGCGGCGTGGGCCGCAGCCTCGGCGTCGACCCCCTCCTGATCCGCATCGTCGTCGCCGTGCTCGCGGTGTTCGGCGCCGGTGTGGTGCTCTACGCCTTGGGCTGGCTGCTGCTGCCGGTCGACGACGGCACGCCGTCGGTGGGCGCCCAGGCCATGCAGCGCAACGAGCAGACCCGCTCGAGCACGGTGTGGCTGGCGGTCGTGCTCGCCATCGCCGTCGCCATCGGCATCGCCGGTGCCTTCAACCGCTGGGACGGGCCGATCCTGCTCAGCCTCGCGGTCGTGGGCCTGTTCGTCTGGCTGCTGCGCCGCCAGCCGGCGCCACCGGTCGCGCCGGTGCCGAGTCCCTCGCCCTCGACGGTGTCGGTGCCCTACGGCGTCGCGTCCAGTGCCCCGACCGTCAGCGTGCCGACCGAGCCGACCGGGCGCACCACGGACGCGCCCAGCGACGCTCCCACGACGGTGCTGCCGCCGTCCGACGACGCCGGTGCGCCGCCCGAGCAGCCGCCGCTGCCGCCGGAGCAGCCGCCCGCGCCGCCTCAGCCGCCGTTCGCGGCGGGGCCTCCCGTGCCGCCGCCACCGCCGGTTCCACCGCAGCCGCCGCGGCCGAAGTCGCACCTGTTCGGCCTCACCGTGAGCGTCGCGCTCATCGCCCTCGGCCTGCTGGCGGCGTTCGACGTCGCGGGCGCGCAGCCGCCGGACGGCGCCTACCCCGCCCTGGCCCTGACCATCGTGGGTCTTGGGCTGGTGCTGGGCACGTGGTTCGGCCGGGCTCGCGGGCTCGTCTTCTGGGGGATCGTGCTCTCGCTGGCCACGCTCATCGGCTCGGTGGCCGGCCACGCTCGGGGACTGAACGACAACACCGTCGACCAGACCGTCACGGTGTCGACCGTGAGCGCGCTGCCCACCGACGACCGGTACGGCGCCGGCCAGGTCGAGTACGACCTCACCGGCCTGGACCTGACCGGCCAGACGGCGGCGATGGACGCGCAGATCGGCTTCGGCGAGATCGTCGTCGTCGTGCCGCCCGACGTCGACGTGGTGCTCGACGCCCGCACCGGAGTCGGTGGCCTGACCCTCTTCGGCTCCGACACCGGCGGCGTCAACCAGCACCGCCAGCGCACCGACTACGGGGCCGACGGGCCCGGCGGCGGCACGCTCGACCTCACCCTCTACGCAGGATTCGGACACCTGGAGGTGCGCCGTGCGGCGTCATGACCTGGACGTCACGTCCCTCGTCTTCGGCCTGATCTTCCTCGGCGTCGCCGGCACGTGGGCGCTGGTGCAGACCGAGCTCGTGACCTTGCCCGACCTGTCGCTGCTCGGGCCGGCGGTGCTCATCGTCGCCGGTGTCGTGGGCCTCGCAGCCACCCTGGCCAAGGGCCGCCGCGGTCGGGAGGCAGCCGACGACTGAGCCGCACCTCCTCGGGGCGAAAACCGCCCCGATAGCC
>JBQCES010000196.1:0-19227 GCA_051960055.1 Angustibacter sp.
CCTCGCCGACGTCGTCGGGCAGGGCGACGCCCGCCGGGCGCTGGAGGTGGCGGCGGCGGGTGGCCACCACCTGTTCCTGCTGGGGCCGCCCGGTGCCGGCAAGACGATGCTCGCCGCGCGGCTGCCGGGCATCCTGCCCGACCTCCCACCGGCGGCCGCGCTCGAGGTGACGGCGGTGCACTCGCTGGCCGGCTCGCTGGCGGTCGGAGCCGGCCTGATCACCCGGCCGCCGTTCGTCGACCCGCACCACACGGCGTCGGCGCCGGCGATCGTGGGCGGGGGTTCGGGCATCCCTCGGCCGGGCGCGGCGTCGCGCGCTCATCACGGCATCCTCTTTCTGGATGAGGCACCCGAGTTCGAGCGGCGCGTGCTCGACGCGCTGAGGCAGCCGCTCGAGTGCGGTGAGCTGGTGATCCATCGGGCGGCGGGCCACGCGCGGTACCCCGCGCGGTTCCAGCTGGTGCTCGCCGCAAACCCGTGCCCGTGCGGTCAGTCCTCCGGCAAGGGGACTGAGTGCACCTGCACGCCGATGGCTCGCCGGCGCTACCTGCACCGGCTGTCCGGACCGCTGCTCGACCGCGTCGACCTGCAGGTCGAGGTGCTGCCCGTGACCCGTGCGGCGCTCGCGACGGTGGGCGACGAAGAGAGCAGTGCGATCGTGGCCGGCCGCGTCGCCTCGGCCCGAGCGGCGCAGGCTCAGCGCTGGCGCAGCGAGCCCTGGGCCCTCAACGCCCACGCGCCCGGGCACGAGCTGCGTCGGCGGCCGTGGCGGCTGCCGGCATCTGCCACGGCGTCGGTCGACCGCGGAGTCGACCGCGGCACCTTGACGGTGCGCGGGTACGACCGGGTGCTGCGGACGGCGTGGACGCTCGCCGACCTCGACGGCCGCGACCGGCCGGGTCGAGACGACGTCGACCGTGCCTTCTCGCTACGCCACCAGGCCGCAGCGTGAGCGCCGTGCGACACCGTGGCCTGACGTTCGACCGCGACGACGAGGTGCTGGCTCGGGCCGCGTGGAGCCGGATCGCCGAGCCGGGTGACGTACGCGTCGCGGCGCTCATCGAGCGCGTCGGGCCCAGCGAGGCACTACGGGCTCTGGTCTCGCGTGACGTCGACTGGCTCGACCGCTACGTCCCCCGGCTGGCGGACCTCGACCCGCGTCGCGACCTCGAGACGCTGCGGCGTTGCGGCGGGCGGCTGCTGCACCCCGGCGGTGAGGAGTGGCCGCACGGGCTCGACGCCCTGGCGGCGCCCCCGACCTGCCTGTGGGTGCGGGGTCCGGTCGACCTGCGCGACCTGCGCGAGCGCTCCGTCGCGGTGGTGGGTGCCCGCGCGTCGACCGCGTACGGCGAGCACGTGACCGGTGAGATCGCCTGCGGCGTGGCCGATCGCGGGTTCGTCGTCGTGAGCGGCCTGGCCTACGGCGTCGACGGCGCGGCGCATCGCGCGTCGCTGACGAGCGGCCGCTCGGTCGCCGTCGTCGCCGGTGGGGTCGACCGCGCCTACCCCCAGGGGCACCACGCGTTGATGAACGCACTCGTCGACGAGGGTGCAGTGGTGAGCGAGGTTCCGCCGGGGTCCGCACCCACGCGATCGCGCTTCCTGCAGCGCAACCGGCTCATCGCCGCGGTCTCCACCGGCACGGTGGTGGTCGAGGCGGCCCTGCGCAGCGGTGCCCTCAACACGGCGCGCACCGCGGCGGCGCTGGGCCGACCCGTGGGTGCTGTGCCTGGGCCGGTCACGTCCGCGGCCTCGGCCGGATGCCACGAGCTGGTGCGCGACGGCCGGGCGGTGCTGGTGACGGACGCCGCCGAGGTGGTCGATCTCGTCGGCCGGATCGGCGACGACGCCGTGGCGCCGTCCGCGCGCCTCGAGAGCGAGCACGACGCTCTCGACGACGTGACCCGCCGCGTTCTCGAAGCGCTCCCGGTGCGCACCGGTCGGCCCATCGACCGGCTGGCCTGCACGGCCGGACTCGACGGCGGCACCGTGCAAGCCGCGCTCGGCCGCCTCGCGCTGCTCGGCCTGGCCGAGCGGCACGGCCACGGCTGGCGGCTGCGTCGTCGGGCCCGCTCGCGCAGGGTGGACGACGAGAAGCGGGCGGCCGCCGTCGTGCGCGCGCCCGTGGAAGGGTGAGGCGCAGGGTTGACCCCAACCCCTGGCTCGCGCTGCCCGACAGCGGCTGGGCCTTCCCCGGTGATCGCACCACCGCCGTCGTGGCCGACGAGCTGGGGCAGGTGCTCAGCTCGCCGGATCCTCGGCTCCGCGCCGACATCGGTTTCACCGCGCTCGCCCGCTGGACGAGCGAGGGACTCCTCGACGGCGTCCTCGTCCGGCTGGGTGACGCCGCGACCCAGCGGCTGACCGACCCGCTGGTGCAGTCCAGGTCGTTCGCGGCCCTGACCCTCGCCGTGGTGCTGGACCGCCGCGAGGAGGTCGAGGACGCCGTGCCGCTGGCCGCTGTCGAACGCTGGTGCAGCGCGTTCCTGCGGTGGTATCCCGCGGAGAGCGACACCCGAGGCTGGGACGACGACCTCGGCTGGCTCCACGCCGTGGCGCACGGGGCCGACACGACAGCAGCGTTCGCACATCACCTGCCGCACCGTCGTGACGCGCTGCTCGAGGCCTGTGCGCGGCGCATCGTCAACCGCGACACCACAGCGCGCTACGTGCAGCTCGAGGACGCGCGGCTCGCTCGTGCGCTCGTGGAGGTACTCAGCCCGGAGGACGTGACGGACCGCCAGGCCACGGCGTGGCTCGATGTGGTCGAGGCGGCGTTCTCGGACGCCGGCCCGGGGCCGGTCCCGGTCTGGGCGTTCAACACGTTCGCGACGCTGCAGTCGCTGCACCTGCACCTGACCCGAGGCCTCGTGCAGCCCGACACGTCGCCGCCCGTGCACACCGAAGCCGTGACCGACCGCGTGGTCGCGATCCTGCGTGGCCCGTACCCCTGGCTGGCCTGACGGCCGCGCGCCGCCATCGGCGGTCATCGGTGCCGCGGCGCGTCAGCGGATGCACATCGACGCAGTCTGCGTAGCGTAGGCGCGTGAGCACCACGACGAGTGACGGCGCCGCCGTCGCGCAGCCGGCCGGCGCCGCGGCCGAGCACGCGGACGTCGTGGCCGAGTTCGCGCGCTACCTGCGCAGCGAGCGCGGCAGGTCACCGCACACGGAGCGGGCGTACGTCGGTGACGTGCACGCGCTGCTCGACTTCGTCACCGAGCGGGGCGGCTCGGGACTCGACGCGATCACGCTGCCGTTGCTGCGGTCGTGGCTGGCCTCGCTCACCGCGTCAGGACGCTCGAGGTCGACCATCGCGCGTCGCGCCGCCGCCGCCCGCACGTTCTGCGCCTGGGCCACCCGCACCGGCCGGCTGCCTCGCGACCCCGCCCTGCGCTTGGCGGCACCGCGGCGAGACCGCACGCTGCCCGGCGTCCTGGCGCCACAGGAGGCCGCTGACCTGCTGCAGGTGGCGCAGGTGCGGGCCGACGACGGCGATCCGCTGCACCTGCGCGACCGTGCGGCGCTGGAGCTGCTGTACGGCAGCGGGATCCGCGTCGGCGAGCTCGTCGGACTCGATGTCGACGACGTCGACCTCGAACGCCGAGTGGTGACGGTGGTCGGCAAGGGCGACAAGCAGCGCGTGGTGCCGTTCGGGCTTCCGGCAGCCCACGCCGTGCGCGAGTGGCTGGGGGTCGGCCGCCCACAGCTCGCGCGTCGCGACAGCGGGCCGGCGCTGCTGCTGGGCCGCCGCGGACGCCGCGCCGACCAGCGCCAGATCCGCGAGGCCGTGCACGGCCTGCTCCGGCACGTGCCGGACGCCGACGACATCGGCCCCCACGGCCTACGGCACTCCGCGGCCACCCACCTGCTCGAAGGAGGAGCTGACCTGAGAGCCGTTCAGGAACTCCTGGGTCACGCTACGCTCGCCACGACTCAGATCTATACACACGTTTCCGTCGAGAGGCTGAAGGCCACCTATGAGCAGGCGCACCCGCGAGCCTGAGGGCGAGGTGTCGGTCACTCCGGACACCGACACCCGCGCGGACGTCAGCTCGGACGCCGGCCGACCACGCAGGCAGGGGGAGCGGATGAACGCTCGACAGACCGGGGCAGCCGCCGGGGCCACCGACGCTGAGGCCACCGACGCCGAGGCCACCGACGCAGACGCCACCGAGGCTGAGGCGGACGACGCCACCGCGGTGGACGACGTCGAGACGGCCGACCTGGACGACGAGCTCGAGGACGACCCGGTCGCGGCCAACGCCGCCGCGATCGGCGAGCTGTGGCGCGTCTACAAGGCCGACGGCGACCCGGCCGTGCGCGAGAAGCTGATCCTGCACTACTCACCGCTCGTGAAGTACGTCGCCGGCCGCGTCGGCGTGGGCCTGCCGCCGAACATCGAGCAGGCCGACCTGGTGTCGTACGGCATCTTCGGGCTCATCGACGCCATCGAGAAGTTCGACATCGAGCGCTCGATCAAGTTCGAGACGTACGCGATCTCCCGCGTGCGCGGCGCCATCATCGACGAGCTGCGCGCCATCGACTGGATCCCGCGCTGGGTGCGATACAAGGCGCGCGAGGTCGAGCGCGCCTACGCCGAGCTCGAGGGCCGGCTGCACCGCACGCCCACCGAGGCCGAGGTCGCCGAGCACATGAGCATCAAGGTCGGCGACCTGCACCAGATCTTCAGCCAGGTCTCGTACGTCAACGTCGTGGCGCTCGACGAGCTGCTCAGCGTCGGCGGCGAGAAGGGCGACTCGCTCACCCTGGGTGACACGCTCGAGGACAAGGGCGCCGAGGACCCGGTGCTCGCGTTCGAGGGCGAGGAGACCAAGTACCTGCTGGCGCGCGCGATCAACCAGCTGCCTGAGCGGGAAAAGATCGTCGTGACCCTGTACTACTACGAGGGCCTCACGCTCGCCGAGATCGGCCAGGTGCTCGGCGTCACCGAGTCGCGGATCTGCCAGATGCACACCAAGGCGGTGCTGCAGCTGCGCGGCAAGATCGCCGAGGTCACCGCCGGCTGAGCGCCCCGCCGAGCCCGCCGCTCACCCGAGCGGCAGGAGCACCGGCGGCCCGCGGTCGACCAGCGTGAGCGGGTCGAGGTAGGCCGCACCGCGGCGCAGGCCCCAGTGCAGGCACGCGGCCGGAGCGCAGTGGCTCGAGCCCTGCGCCAGCGTGCCCAGGACGTCGCCGTCCGAGACGAGCGTGCCGCCGCGTACGCGGTGCTCGACCGGCTCGTAGCTGGTGCGCAGGCCGCCGGCATGCGTGACCACGACGACGCCGCGCCCGGCCACGACGCCGGAGAAGCTCACGCGCCCCGGGCCGGCGGACCGCACCGGCGTGCCCGTGGGTGCAGCGAGGTCGACCCCGCGGTGGCCGGCGCTCCACGGCGTGGGGGGAGCGCGGAACGGCCGGACCACCGCGGGGCGTGGGTCGAGCGGCCACCGCCAGCCGGAGGCAGGCGCAGCCACGGGGTGAGGAGCAGCCAGGGGAAGTCCGCTCGGCACCGGACTGAGCGCCGCGACGGCGGCGAGGAGCATCGCTCGAACCATGCCGTCAGCCTGCGGTACCGGCGCCGGGCGCCGCTGCCTGCTCGTCCTGGGCTGTGGACAACGGCTCCCACTTCGCGCCTGTGGACGACGGCCGGGCGCTCAGCCGCGCTGGGCCAGGCCCGCCAGCCGCTCGGCCGCCTCCGCCAGCACCTCGGGCCGCTTGCAGAACGCGAAGCGCACGAGCGAGCGGCCGGCGTCCGGGTCGTCGTGGAACACCCGCACCGGCACGCCCGCGACGCCGGCGAGCCGAGGCAGCTCTCGGCACAGCTCGAGTCCGTCGTCGTAGCCCAGCGCCGCGCCGTCGACCAGCACGAAGTAGGTCCCGGCCGGCACGAACGGCTCCAGCCCAGCGGTCCGCAGGCCCTCGCAGAGCAGGTCGCGCCCCTGCTGCAGCCGCGCCGCGAGGTCGTCGAACACGCCGTCGGGCAGCGCGAGGCCCTCGGCCACGGCGGGCTGGAACGGCCCGGACGCCACGAAGGTCACGAACTGCTTCACCGCGCGGACGGCGTCGACGAGCTCGCGCGGCCCGTGCACCCAGCCCACCTTCCACCCGGTCACCGAGAAGGTCTTGCCGGCGGACGAGATCGTCAGCGTGCGGTCGGCTAGCCCCGGCCGGCTCGCGACCGGCACGTGCCGTCCGCCCGTGGGCCCGTCGTCGAAGAGCAGGTGCTCGTAGACCTCGTCGCTCACCACGAGTGCCCCGTGCTCGCGGGCGAGAGCACCGACGAGGTCGAGCTCTGCGGGCGTGAAGACCTTGCCCGTCGGGTTGTGCGGCGAGTTGAGCAGCACCACGCGCGTGCGGTCGCTGAAGGCGGCCCGCAGCGCCGCCTCGTCGACGGCGAAGTCCGGTGCGCGCAGCACCACGGTGCGCCGTACGCCGCCAGCCAGCGCCACTGCGGCGGCGTAGGAGTCGTAGTACGGCTCGAACATCACCACCTCGTCGCCCGGCTCGACCAGCGCGAGCAGGGTCGTCGCGATCGCCTCGGTGGCACCCGCCGTCACGAGCACCTCGGTGTCGGGGTCGACGTCGAGGCCGTAGAACCGCTGCTGGTGTGCGGCGATCGCCTGGCGCAGCTCGGGCACGCCGGGACCGGGCGGGTACTGGTTGCGCCCCTCGCGGATCGCCCGCACCGCTGCCTCGAGCACCTGCGGTGGGCCGTCGGTGTCGGGAAAGCCCTGACCGAGGTTGATGGCACCGGTGCGCTGGGCGAGTGCGGTCATCTCGGCGAAGATCGTCGTGCCGAAGCCGCGCATGCGCTCGACGAGAAACGGGTGGCGCGCAGGGACGTCCATGCGGTGACACTACGGCCGTGACGATGACCAGCGGGCGTCTGGGCCCGCTCAGCGAGCCGGTGTTCCGGCGCTACTTCGCCGGCCAGGCCGTCAGCCACCTCGGCGACCGCATGACGCCGGTGGCGCTGGCGTTCGCCGTCCTGCAGCTCACCGGCTCGGCCACCGACCTCGGCATCGTCGTGGCCTCGGGCGCGGTGCCCCTGGCCGTGCTGCTGCTCGTGGGCGGCGTGTGGGCCGACCGGCTGGAGCGCCGGCTCGTGATGCTGGCCACCGACGCCGTGCGCGCCCTCGTGCAGGGCACCCTCGCGGTGCTGCTGCTCAGCGGGACGGCGCGGGTCTGGCACCTCGCGGTGCTGGCCGCCGCAGCCGGCGCGGCGCAGGCCTTCTTCGAGCCGGCGGCCACGGGCATGGTGCCGCAGGTCGTCTCGGCCTCGCGGCTGCACCAGGCCAACGCCCTGGTGGGGCTCAGCCAGAACGCCGCCATGATCGTCGGCCCGCTGCTCGCCGGTGCGCTCGTGGCAACGACGAGCCCGGGCGCGGCGATCGCCGTGGACGCCGTGACCTTCGTCGTCAGCGCCGCGTTCCTGCTGCGCCTGCGGGCCACGGCGAGCGAGCCGGGGGAGCGCTCGACGTTCGTGGCCGAGCTGGTCGGTGGCTTTCGTGAGGTGACGTCCCGGCCGTGGCTGGCCTCGATGGTGGTGGGCTTCACCGTCTACCACGCCATCGTGCTGCCGGCGGTGCTCGTGCTGGGCCCGGTGACGGCGGAGCGACGGTACGACGGTGCGGCCTCCTGGGCGGTGGTGTCGGCTGCCTTCGGAGTCGGAGCGGTGCTGTCGGCCGGCCTCGCGCTGCGACTGCGCCCCCGACGTCCGATCGTGTGGAGTGCGCTGCTGCTGGTCGGCGGCTCGCTGCAGCCGGTGTTCGTCGGCGTCGGCCTGCCCGTGCCGGCGATCGCCGGGCTCATCGCGCTGTCGGGTGCGTCGGTCAGCCTGCTGTTCGTCGTGTGGGACACCACGCTGGCGCGCCAGGTGCCGCCGTCCGCCCTGAGCCGGGTCAGCTCGTTCGACTACTTCGGGTCGTCGGTGGGCATGCCGCTGGGGTTCGCGCTCGTCGGCCCGGTGGCCGAGCGCGTGGGACTGGTGCCCACGATGGTCGGGGCGTCGACCATCGGCGTGCTCTGGGCGCTGCTCACCGCCGCCTTGCCCTCGGTGCGCGGGCTGCGCGCCGCTCGAGCGGCAGCTGGGCCCGAGGAGCCTGAGCACCACACGCTGCACCCGCCCACCGACCCGTCACCAGCACCCACCTCGCTGGCGTAGACTGTCGGCACGACCGGTCTCAGGCCGGTCGAATTCGCGCGTCCGCAGACCGGCACCTCGTGCCGGGGCGCACGTTCGGTCCGGGAGCAGTCCCGGTGCCGTGCGTCGCGGTCGCCAGGCGTGGCGGTCAACCGGCCGACCACGAGACAACCGAGCGACAAGGACTACCGGCATGGCCGTCGTCACGATGCGCCAGCTCCTCGAGAGCGGCGTGCACTTCGGGCACCAGACCCGACGCTGGAACCCCAAGATGAAGCGCTTCATCTTCACCGAGCGCAACGGCATCTACATCATCGACCTGCAGCAGTCGCTGACGTACATCGACAACGCGTACGAGTTCGTCAAGGAGACGGTCGCCCACGGCGGTTCGATCCTGTTCGTCGGCACCAAGAAGCAGGCCCAGGAGCCGATCGCCGAGCAGGCGACCCGCGTGGGCATGCCCTACGTCAACCAGCGCTGGCTGGGCGGCATGCTCACCAACTTCCAGACCGTCCACAAGCGGCTGCAGCGCCTCAAGGAGCTCGAGGTCATCGACTTCGACGACGTCGCCGCGAGCGGGATGACCAAGAAGGAGCTGCTCGTCCTGCGCCGCGAGAAGGACAAGCTCGAGCGCACCCTCGGCGGTATCCGCGACATGGCCAAGGTGCCGAGCGCGGTGTGGATCGTCGACACCAAGAAGGAGCACCTGGCCGTCGACGAGGCCAAGAAGCTGAACATCCCGATCGTCGCGATCCTCGACACGAACTGCGACCCCGACGAGGTCGACTACAAGATCCCGGGCAACGACGACGCGATCCGCTCGGTCACGCTGCTGACCCGCGTGGTGGCCGACGCCGTCGCCGACGGTCTGATGCAGCGCTCGCGCGGCTCCGAGGCCGGTGCCGCCGAGGGCGGCCAGGTCGCCGCCGACGAGCCGCTCGCCGAGTGGGAGCGCGAGCTGCTCGCGGGCCAGCAGGCCGAGGCGCCCGCTGCCACCGAGACCGCAGCCACCGAGACCGCTGAGGCGGTCGAGGCGACCGAGGCGACCGAGTCGACCGAGTCGACCGAGTCGACCGAGGCGGCCACCGAGGCGCCGGCCGACGAGGCTGCGCCCGCTACCGAGGCCCCGGCCGACGAGACCCAGGCCTGAGCCTGCGGTCCCAGCCCCCACCCGAGCACTGCGAGAGGGAGTACCACCCGAATGGCGAACTACACCGCCGCTGACATCAAGGCGCTGCGCGAGCAGACCGGCGCCGGCATGCTCGACGTCAAGAAGGCTCTGGACGAGGCCGACGGCGACCGGGCCAAGGCCACCGAGATCCTGCGGGTCAAGGGCCAGAAGGGCGTCGCCAAGCGTGAGGGCCGCAACGCCAGCAACGGCCTGGTGGCCATCCACGTCGACGGTGGCGTCGGCACGCTGGTCGAGGTCAACTGCGAGACCGACTTCGTCGCCAAGGGCGACAAGTTCCAGGCCGTCGCGCAGCGCGTGCTCGACCAGGCCGTGGCCATCGAGGCCGCGGACGCCGACGCGCTGCTCGACTCCTCGATCGAGGGCAAGAGCGTGCGTGAGGTGCTCGACGAGGCCAACGCGGCCATCGGCGAGAAGATCGAGGTGCGTCGCGTGGCGCGCGTCGAGGGTGCGGCCGTCGCGTCGTACCTGCACCGCACCAGCCCCGACCTGCCCCCGCAGGTCGGCGTGATCCTGGCCACCGACGGTGCCGCGGACGTCGCTCGCGACGTCGCCATGCACATCGCGGCCATGCAGCCGAAGTACGTCTCGCGCGACGACGTGCCGGCCGAGGTCGTCGAGACCGAGCGCCGCATCGCCGACGAGACGGCTCGCAACGAGGGCAAGCCCGAGGCCGCGCTGCCGAAGATCGTCGAGGGTCGGCTGCAGGGCTTCTTCAAGGAGAACGTCCTCGTCGACCAGCCGTACGCCAAGGACAGCAAGAAGACCGTGGGCGCCGTGCTCAGCGAGGCCGGCGTCAAGCCGGTCGCGTTCGCGCGGTTCCGCGTGGGCGCCGACGCCTGACGTCGACCCCACCGCCTGCACGACGGCGCCCCGCTCACCCTCGGGTGGGCGGGGCGCCGTCGTGCGTCTGCGGGACAGATCACCCGTCCAGCGTTGGCTCTGCTACCCCTCGGTAGGGCAGACTGCATCAGACGCTCTGCCCCGTCGTGGGCGCGTCGTGCAGGGGGCCGGCACCGACGCGCCCAGGGAGCCGAACAGGGGAGCACCGAGTGGAGAGCACCGTGAGCCAGACCGCGCCGGACCTCGAGGTACGCACCGGGTCCGAGCACCTCGTGTACAAGCGGGTGCTGCTCAAGCTGTCGGGTGAGGCCTTCGGCGGCGGCCGCATCGGTCTCGACCCGGACGTCGTGCGGGAGGTCGCCCGCCAGATCGCCGTCGCCGTGCGCTCGGGCGTGCAGGTGGCGATGGTGGTCGGCGGTGGCAACTTCTTCCGCGGCGCCGAGCTGCAGCAGCGGGGCATGGACCGAGCCCGGGCCGACTACATGGGCATGCTCGGTATCGTCATGAACTGCCTGGCGCTGCAGGACTTCCTCGAGAAGGAAGGCATCGAGACGCGCGTGCAGACCGCCATCACCATGGGCCAGGTGGCCGAGCCGTACATCCCGCGCCGAGCCATCCGGCACATGGAGAAGGGCCGCGTCGTGATCTTCGGCGCGGGGGCGGGCATGCCCTTCTTCTCCACCGACACCGTGGCGGCCCAGCGCGCGCTGGAGACCAAGTGCGACGTCGTCCTCATGGGCAAGAACGGCGTCGACGGCGTCTACTCGGCCGACCCCAACACCGACCCCACGGCCACGAAGTTCGAGACGCTCACCTACTCCGAGGCGCTGCAGCAGGGGCTGAAGGTGGCTGATGCCACGGCGTTCGCCCTGTGCATGGAGAACGGCATGCCCATGGTGGTCTTCGGCATGGAGGGCGAGGGCAGTCTGACCCGCGCGATCCAGGGTGAGAAGATCGGTACGCGTGTCGTCGTCAGCTGACGCCCGCCCTGCTTCGCACCGACCGGCCATACCCAAGGAGTCCGAGTGATCGACGAGACCCTCCTCGACGCCGAGGAGAAGATGACCAAGGCCATCGAGGTCGCCAAGGAGGACTTCGGGGCGATCCGCACCGGTCGGGCGAACCCCGCGATGTTCACCAAGCTGACCGTCGACTACTACGGCTCGCCGACCCCGCTCATGCAGCTGGCGTCGTTCCAGACGCCCGAGGCGCGCACGGTGCTGATCACGCCCTACGACAAGAGCGCGATGAGCGAGATCGAGAAGACGCTGCGCGACAGCGACCTGGGCGCGAACCCGGCGAACGACGGCAACGTGATCCGCGTCGTCCTGCCTCAGCTCACCGAGGAGCGGCGCAAGGACTACATCAAGCTCGCGCGCCACAAGGCGGAGGAGGCGCGGGTGTCGATCCGCAACATCCGTCGTCGCGCCAAGGAGGAGCTCGACCGGCTGGTCAAGGACGGCGAGGTCGGTGAGGACGAGGGCACGCGCGCCGAGAAGGAGCTCGAGGTCGTGACGAAGAAGCACGTCGACCTCGTCGACGACCTGCTGAAGCACAAGGAGGCCGAGCTGCTCGAGGTCTGAGCTCTGCTCGGCCTCTGCTCGGACGTCCTGGACGCCTCTCGTCGTGAGTGACCTCAGCCCCAGCCAGCCGCCGCTGACCCGGTCGGCGGCGCGAGCGGCTCGGACGCCGCCCCGCGCCGGCCGCAACCTGCCGGCGGCCGTAGGCGTGGGCGTCGGCCTAGGCGTCGTGGTGATCGCGTCGCTGTTCATCCGGCGCGAGGCGTTCATCGCCGTCGTCGTGGTCGCCGTGTGCCTCGCGGTGTGGGAGCTCGCGCAGGCGCTGGCGCAGCGCCACGTCCACGTGTCGCTGCCGCCGGTGGCCGTCGGCGCCGTCGCCATGCTCGTTGCGGCCTACAGCGCCGGTGGCCAGGCGCTGGCCGTCTGCTTCGTGCTGACGGTGGTGGGAGTGCTGGTCTGGCGCAGCGCCGAGACGCCGCAGGGCGCCCTGCGCGACATCGCCGGCGGCGTGTTCACCGCCGCCTACCTGCCGCTGCTGGCCGGCTTCGTGATCCTCATGCTGGCCGAGGACGACGGCGCCTGGCGCGTGCTGACGTTCATGGTCGTGACGGTCTGCAGCGACATCGGCGGCTACGCCCTCGGCGTGGTGGCCGGACGTCACCCGATGGCCCCGGCGGTGAGCCCCAAGAAGTCCTGGGAGGGCTTCGCCGGATCGGTGCTGGCCTGCGTCGTCGCGGGTGCGGTGCTCATGCCGCTGGCCCTCGACGCCCCCTGGTGGAGCGGCGTCGCGCTCGGGCTCGCGGTCGTCGCGTCAGCCACCGTGGGCGACCTCGCGGAGTCCATGATCAAGCGCGATCTGGGCATCAAGGACATGGGCTCGGTGCTCCCGGGCCACGGTGGCGTGATGGACCGGCTCGACTCGCTGCTCGTCAGCGCGCCGGTCGCCTGGCTGCTGCTCCACCTGCTCGCCTGAGTCTGGGACACTGGAGGAGCCATGGCTCCTGCTCAGCTGACCTTCACCGTCCCGCGCCGCGCCAAGCCGCCCCGCCACCTCGCCGATCTCGCACCCGACGAGCGGGCGGACGCCGTGCGTGAGCTGGGCCTGCCCGCCTACCGCGCGCGCCAGCTCTCGACCCACTACTTCGAGCGCCTGGTCGACGACCCCGAGGCGATGACCGACCTGCCGAAGGCGCAGCGCGGCGAGCTCGTCGAGCGCCTGCTGCCCCCGCTGCTCAGCCCCGTGAGCGTGCGCACGGCCGACCACGGCGCGACCGTCAAGACGCTCTGGCGGCTGTTCGACGGCGCGCTGGTCGAGAGCGTCCTCATGCGCTATCCGGGGCGGGTCACCATGTGCGTGTCGAGCCAGGCGGGCTGCGGCATGAACTGCCCGTTCTGCGCCACCGGGCAGGCGGGCCTCACCCGCAACATGTCGACGGCCGAGATCGTCGAGCAGGTCGTGGCCGGCGCCCGCTCGCTCACGCGCGGCGAGGTGGGCGAGCAGGTCGATGCCCCACTGCGCGTCAGCAACGTGGTCTTCATGGGCATGGGCGAGGCGCTCGCCAACTACAAGGCGGCGATCGGTGCCATCCGGCGCCTCACCGACCCGACGCCCGACGGCCTCGGCATGAGCGCTCGCGGCATCACGATGTCGACCGTCGGCCTGGTGCCCGCGATCGACAAGCTCGCCGCCGAGGGCATCCCGGTGACCCTCGCGCTCAGCCTGCACGCGCCGGACGACGAGCTGCGCGACGAGCTGGTGCCGATCAACACCCGCTGGAAGGTCGGCGAGGCGCTGGATGCCGCGTATCGGTACTTCCAGGCCACCGGCCGCCGGGTGAGCATCGAGTACGCGCTGATCCGCGACATCAACGACCAGGCGTGGCGGGCGGACCTGCTGGGCAAGCTGCTCAACGCGCGCGGCAAGGGCTGGGTGCACGTCAACCCGATCCCGCTCAACCCCACGCCTGGCAGCAAGTGGACGGCGAGCGACCCGCGCGTCGAGCACGCGTTCGTGTCGGCGCTGCGCGCGCGTGGGATTCCCACCACGGTGCGCGATACTCGCGGCCAGGACATCGACGGCGCGTGCGGCCAGCTGGCTGCCACGCAGATCACGGGGAGTGGTGCGTGAGCGCACCGATGAGGTTTCGCAAGGTCGGGGCGCTGGGCCGTGGGTACGACATCGGGCAGGTCGACGCCTTCATCGCGCGGGCGCTCGGCGGCGGCGTGAGCTCGGCCGAGATCCGCAGCGTCGGCTTCGACCTGCGCCTCGGTGGCTACCAGGTGAGCTCAGTCGACGCCGCGCTCGACCGGCTCGAGGACGACGCGCTGGACGCCGAGCGCGAGGGCGACCGGCGCGGCCTCGGTGAGCGGGCCTTCGTCCGCGACGTGACGGCCCAGGCGCAGGTGCTGCGCGCGCGGCTGGCGCGACCGCACGGCGACCGGTTCGCGCGCGGTTCGATGTGGGAGCGCGCCTACGACGTCGAGCAGGTCGACCTGCTGTGTGACGACATCGCCGAGTACTTCGACGGCGGCACGGCGCTGTCGCCCGACGACCTGCGCTCGGCGGTCTTCGCGACCCGCCGGGGATCTCGCGGCTACAGCGAGCGGGCGGTCGACCGGTTCGTCGACCGCGTCGTGGCCGTCATGGGGCGGGTGACCTAGAGCCCCAGCGCCTCGACGGCCTCGCTCACGTCGTCCACCAGGTGCACCCTGGCCTCCATGTCGCGCCCGGCGGCCAGGGCGGTCAGCAGCGGCCAGGCGGGCAGGGTCGTCGTCCAGTAGTCGACACCCACCAGCACGATCGGCGCGATGGGCTCGGCCGTCGCGTAGTAGGCGCGCGTGGTGGTCTGGAAGATCTCCTGCACGGTGCCGGCGGCGCCCGGGAGCACGACCAGGCCGGACGTGCTGCGCGCCAGCAGGAGGTCCTCGCGCTGGGCGTTGGAGAAGAACTTCGCGATGGCGCTGGAGAAGACGTTGCTCGGCTCGTGCCCGTAGAACCACGTGGGGACGCCGAGGCTGGTGAGCCGGGCATCGCCGAGTCGCAGCCGCTCGCGCACCGCGAGGCCCGCGCGCGCCCAGGCTGTGACGTCGGTGAACGCCGGCACCTGGGCCAGCTCGGCCGCCGCCTCGACGAGGTCGTCGTCGCAGTGCCCGTGCAGCGCGGCGCCGAGGGTCGCGGCCTCCATGGCTCCCGGGCCGCCGCCGGTGAGCACCAGGGCGCCGGTGCGAGCGAGCCGGCGGCCGAGCCGGGCGGCGGCCAGGTAGGTGGGCTGGCCGCGCTCGATGGCGTGCCCGCCCATCACCCCCACGGCCCGCTGTCCGCTCAGCCGCTCGTGCAGCGCGTCGCTGATGCTGTCGTCGTGCACCGCGCGCAGCATGGTGGCCAGGATGTCGTCGCGCAGCGTGCGGTCGAGCCACCAGCGGTAGGCCCGGGCGTCCAGGGTCGCGGGGTAGCCGTCGTCGAGCCCGGCGTACAGCTCCTCGGCGGTGTAGAGCCCGGAGCGGTAGGGGTCGACGGGCACGCCCGGCACCTCGGGGAAGACCAGCGCCCCGCCGCTGCGCAGGTGGGTGTCGAGGCGCTCGCTCAGCCGGCCGCCGAGCACCACCAGGCCGCGCGGGTCGACGGCCAGCAGGCGGTCCTCGCGGGCGGTGAGGTCGAGCGCCTGCAGGCGCAGTCCCGCGAGTGGCCGGCCGGCGTCGAGCCAGGCGTCCAGGGCGGCGAGGCTCTCGATCTCCATGTCAGCTCAGCCCGGTGACGCGGTCGACCTTCACGGCCAGCACCACGCGCGCCGGGTTCTCGCGCGGTGTGCGGTAGCGCTCGGCGTACCGGCGCTCGGCGTCGCTTATGGCGTCCGGGTGGACGAGCACGGAGACGACGCCCTCGAGCGTCAGCCACCGGCGTCCGTCGACCTGGCACAGCGCCGCCCGGCCGCCGGTGAGCGCGTTGCGCGCCTTGACGCTGTCGCCGCTGGTGATCACGCGCGCGACCCCGGCGTCGTCGTCCCACGTGAAGCCGACCGGCACGACGTGCGGTGTGCCGTCGCGCCGCAAGGTCGTCAGGGTCGCGAGGTGCCGCTCCCGCAGGAACTCCAGGACGGCGTCCGGCAGGGCGGTGGGGTCGAAGCGCACCCCCCCAGCCTCCCAGCCCGCGCCCCGTTGATCACGTTGGGTGGGCGACACACCGCTTCACGAGGGTTGCACCCCTCGGGAAGTGGGCGGAACGCTCGACAAGCGCGGCGTCGGGCGGTCAGGCGAACAGCTCGGCCAGCGCTGCGACGACGCGGTCGACGTCCTCGACAGTGGAGTACGGCGCGAGCCCCAGCCGCAGACCGCCGGCGTCGCCGAGCCCCAGCCGCCGGGAGGCCTCGATGGCGTAGAAGTTGCTGGACGGCGCGTTGATGCCGCGCTGCGCCAGGTGCGCTGACACGTCCTTGGCCTCGCGCCCGTCGAAGGTCAGCAGCAGCGTGGGGGTGCGGTGGGCGGCGCGCGACCACGACCGGACGCCGGGCAGCTCGGCGATCCCGGCCTCGAGCCGCTCGCGCAGGGCGTCCTCGTGCGCCTCCACCGCAGCCATGGCGCTCACCAGGCGCTCGCGGCGGCCCGCGCCGTCGTCCGGCACGAGCCCGGCCAGCACGTCGACCGCGGCCGTCGTCCCCGCGAGCAGCTCGTAGGGCAGCGTGCCGAGCTCGTACCGCTCGGGCACGGCGTCGGACGACGGCAGAAGCTTGGCGGGGTGCAGCGACTCCAGCAGCTCGGGTGCAGCCGCGAGCACTCCGCAGTGCGGGCCCAGGAACTTGTACGGCGAGCAGGCGACGACGTCGGCCCCGAGGTCGCGGACGTCGACCGGCGCGTGGGCGGCCAGGTGCACGGCGTCGACGAACACCAGCGCGCCGACCGCGTGCGCGGCCTCGGCGATCGCGGGCACTGGCGGCCGGGTGCCGATGAGGTTCGACGCGCCCGTGAGCGCCACGAGCCGGGTGCGCGGGCTGAGGACGGCGGCGACGTCGTCCGCGGTGAGCTCGCCGGTGGCCGGGTCGAAGTCGGCCCAGCGCACGGTGACACCGGCCGACTCGGCCGCCTGCACCCACGGCCGCACGTTGGCGTCGTGGTCGAGCCGCGTGACGACCACCTCGTCGCCGGGCTGCCAGGTGGCGGCCAGCGTGCGTGAGAGGTCATAGGTGAGCTGGGTCATGCTGCGGCCGAAGACGACGCCGCGCGGGTCGGCGCCGATGAGGTCGGCCATCGCCTGGCGTGCGCCGACCACGACGTCGTCGGCGAGGCGCTCGGCTTCGGTGAGCCGGCCCCGGTTGGCGATGGAGCTCGTCATGGTGCGCGCGACCGCCTCGGCCACGGGAGCCGGCGTCTGCGACCCGCCCGGGCCGTCGAAGTGCGCGATGCCGCTGGTGAGCGACGGGAACTGCGACCGGAAGGCGTCGACGTCGTAGGTCATGCGCCGATCCTCGCGCACGTGGCACCGCTCAGCGCAGGCACCCTGGCGCGCTGCGCCATCGGGGGAGAGGATGCCGCCATGAGCCAGAACGGATCCTGGAGAGACGCTCACGACCGCAGCCTCGCCGACCCGGCGGCGTTCTGGGGCGAGGCAGCGGGCCTGATCGACTGGATCACCAAGCCGCCGCGCGTGCTGGACGACGACCGGCCGCCGTTCTACCGGTGGTTCACCGGCGGCGTGCTCAACACCTGCTACAACGCGCTCGACCGGCACGTCGTCGCGGGCCGCGCCGACCAGCTGGCGCTCGTCCACGACTCACCGGTCACCGGCACGCAGCGCAGCTTCACCTACGCGCAGCTGCTCGACCAGGTCGCCCGCTTCGGCGGGGTGCTGCGGGCGCTCGGCGTCGAGAAGGGTGACCGCGTCGTCATCTACATGCCGATGGTGCCCGAGGCCGTCATCGCGATGCTCGCCTGCGCGCGCATCGGCGCCGTGCACTCGGTGGTGTTCGGTGGCTTCGCACCCGCCGAGCTCGCGGCCCGCATCGACGACGCGCAACCGAAGGTGATCGTGTCGGCGTCGTGCGGCATCGAGCCGTCGCGCGTCGTCGAGTACAAGCCCATGCTCGACGCCGCCATCGAGCGGGCGCACCACAAGCCCGACAGCTGCGTCGTCCTCCAGCGGCCGCAGGCCGTTGCGGCCATGGGGGAGCGTGACATCGACTGGTCGACGGTCATGCGCGAAGGCGCCGTGACGCCGGCCGAGTGCGTGCCCGTCGCGGCGACCGATCCGCTCTACGTGCTCTACACCAGCGGAACCACGGGCAAGCCCAAGGGCATCGTGCGCGACAACGGCGGGCACGCCGTCGCGCTGCGGTGGTCGATGCCCAACGTCTTCGGCGTCCAGCCGGGCGAGACGTGGTTCACGGCGAGCGACGTCGGCTGGGTCGTCGGCCACTCCTACATCGTCTACGCACCGCTCCTCACGGGCTGCACGACCGTTCTCTACGAAGGAAAACCGGTCGGGACGCCGGACGCGTCGGCGTTCTGGCGGGTGGTCGAACAGTACGGCGTCACAGCGATGTTCACCGCGCCCACCGCGATCCGCGCGATCAAGAAGGACGACCCGGACGGCGCTCGCATGCGTGACCACGACCTGTCGAGCCTGCGCACGCTGTTCCTCGCGGGGGAGCGGCTCGACCCCGACACGTACGCGTGGGCGTCCGAGCGGCTGGGTGTACCGGTCGTCGACAACTGGTGGCAGACCGAGACGGGTTGGCCCATCTGCGCCAATCCGCAGGGTCTGGAGCCGATGCCCATCAAGCCGGGCTCCCCGACCGTGCCGATGCCCGGATACGACGTCCGGGTGCTCGACGCCAACGGGGTCGAGGTGGGCGCGGGCCACGAGGGCGCGATCTGCCTCAAGCTGCCCATGCCGCCGGGCACGCTGCCCACGCTGTGGGGCGACGACGACCGGTACGTCGCGTCGTACCTGTCAGCGCACGAGGGCTACTACCTCACCGGTGACGGCGGGTACGTCGACGACGATGGCTACCTGTTCGTCATGGGCCGCACCGATGACGTGCTGAACGTCGCCGGTCACCGGCTCTCGACAGGTGCGCTCGAGGCGGCGCTGGCGGGCCACCCGGCGGTCGCGGAGTGCGCGGTGATCGGCGTTCACGACGACCTCAAGGGTCAGGTGCCGCGCGGCCTCGTGGTGCTCAAGGGCGGCTCGGACGTCGACCCCGAAACCGTTGCGCGAGAGTGCATCGAGCGCGTGCGGTCGGAGGTCGGCCCGGTGGCGGCGCTGCACCGCGTGGACGTCGTCACGGCGCTGCCGAAGACGCGGTCGGGCAAGATCCTGCGCCGCACCATGCGCGAGATCGCCGACGGGCACCAGCCCGCCGTCCCCTCGACCATCGAGGACCCCTCGGTGCTCGACACGCTCACCCCCGTCCTGCGCACCTGACGCCCCCACTCCCGGCCCCGGCGTGGGGAAGCACCCCCCCGCCCGGGGGCGGGGGGGGGGGGGGCGGGTGGCGCCGGGGGGGGGGGGGGCGGGCCGGGGGTGGGGGGGGGGT
>JBQCES010000197.1:0-6374 GCA_051960055.1 Angustibacter sp.
ACCCCCCCCAACCGGGGTGGGCCCCCCCCTCACGGTTCCAAGGGGCCCGGGGGGGGGGGGTGGGGGGGGTTGGGGGGTTGGGGCGGGGGACGGGGGGGGGGAAGGAGTGGGTCAGGGGTAGGGCCAGGCGTTGGGGCGGCAGGGCGCGACGCGCTTGGTCTGCTGCTGCATCACGGGCGCGGGGCGTCCGGCGCCGCCGCACTGCTCGTGGCCGTGGCCGAGCACGTGCCCGACCTCGTGGTTGACGACGTACTGGCGGTAGATCTGCAGGTCGGGGAACTCCGGCGTGCCGATCAGCCAGCGGTACGACGTCAGCACCGCCCGCTGGCCGCTGCGGCACGACAGCTTGCCGAAGGTCTGCAACGGCCGGCACAGGCGCGCGGAGGTGTCGGGGCTGGCGAGCACCACGACGACGTCGGCGTCGCCGTCGGTGCGCGCGAAGGTGCGGCGGCCGCCGTGGCCCCAGGAGCGGTCGTCGTTGAGGGTGGCCAGCACGGCCTCGGCGAAGTCGGCGCGGTCGATGTCGACGCCGTCCTCGACCTCCAGGCGCACGGTGGTCGTCGCACCGCGCCCGGGCGCCGGCGCGCGTCCGGGCACGGGCACGAGGCGACCGCTGCCGCGTGAGACGACGTCCGTGGCGCGGGGCGCTGGTGACCCGCCCGGCTGGGACGACGGCTGGGCGGACGGCTGAGACGACGGCTGGACGGACGGCTGGGCCGCCCTCGACGGCGTGGCCGACGGTGAGCGGACGGCGGTGACGTCCGCGGTCGGGCTGACCGGCGGGTCGTCGCCGAGCGCTCGACCCAGTCCCCAGGCACCCAGCGCCACAGCGAGCGCCGCGCCCACCCCTGCCACCTGACGCCGGCGGCGCAGCACCGCGCGGCGACGGGCCGCGCGGCGCGGGTCGGCCGCCCGAGGTGAGGAGGTCACGCGAGGCAGGATGCCAGGGCGCGCCGACAAGACCCAGCCGCGCCGACGACCACGCGTCAGCGCGCGCTGCCCTCGCGGCCGCTCGTGAGGCCGGCGCGGCGGTTGAGGGCGTCGAGCGTCGCGCGCACCACGGCGTCCTGCGCGTCGCTGCGCACCAGCGCCGAGCCGGTGAGCCGGTCGATGCCCGTGGGCGCGAGCAGCGTGAGGACGACGACGGCGACGTGGTCGGGGCCCACCTGCAGCAGGTCGACCTGGTCGACGTCGAGCCGCGCCCGCGCGTCGACCACCGCCTCCACCGCGGCCGCCGTCGCCTCGGCCAGTGCGCGGTGGGCGCCGGCTCCGGTGGCCGGGCGCCGCGCCGTCCCCTCGTGGGTGCGCTCGCCCTGGCGCAGCCGCACGCTCGCGAGCACCTCGTGCTGCTCGGTGACGACGCTGACCCGGTCGACCACGACGCGGCTGGACGACGCCGCCGCCGCGGGTGCGGGCGAGGAGTCGGCCGGGGCCGGGGCCTGCGCGGGCAGGGCGGGTGGTGCAGGGACCGCAGGTGCCGGCGCGGCGACCGGCTCGCCCAGCGTGCGCAGCACGGGGTCGAGGGCCTCGTCGACGGCCGCACCGAGCGCGGGGTCGGCGTCCAGGGTCTCGACGACGGCCACCACGGGGCGTCCGGTGGGCCCGGTGAGGCGCAGCCGGGCGTCGTCGCCGTCGAGGCCGAACCGGTCGCGCACGCGGCTCACCGCCGCACCCACCACGGACGCGTGGTCCTGACCGCCGGCGACCAGCACGCGCAGCACGCCGTTGCCGAGCTCGTCGAACTCCAGCGCGACGTGCTCGACCCCGGGAACGTGGCTCAGCGCGTCGCACATCGTGGCCGCGTCCACCTCGTAGGAGCCCACTACCCGCACTGGTCCTGTCTGGTTCGTCGCGACCGCCCCCGCGGCGGTCAGCGCTCAGATTGTGGCACCAGATCCGGCGGTACCGGCAGCTGACGCGGCCGCTACCCACCAGATGGCCTACTGGCCCGTAGGATCGGAGCCTCGGCCAGGCACGACGGAAGGCAGGACCCACGTGACGACGTCACCGGCGACGCGGGGCCGCAGCGCCCGGCTGCCCCGCACGGCCCGCCGCGCGCAGCTGCTCGTGGCCGCGCAGGAGGTCTTCGTGCGCGCCGGCTACCACCAGGCGGCCATGGACGAGATCGCCGACCAGGCCGGCGTCTCCAAGCCGGTGCTGTACCAGCACTTCCCGAGCAAGCTCGAGCTCTACCTGGCGCTGCTCGACCAGCACACCGAGGCGCTCGTGGCCGCCGTCCGCCAGGCCCTGGCCTCCACCCACGACAACAAGCTGCGCGTCGCGGCCACCATGGCCGCCTACTTCGAGTTCGTCGACCGCGAGGGTGAGCCGTTCCGGCTCGTCTTCGAGTCCGACCTCACCAACGAGTCGGCCGTGCGCGAGCGCGTGGACGCCGTCACCGAGCGCTGCGCCGACGCCATCGCCGAGGTGATCAGCGACGACACCTCGCTGCCGGACGACGAGGCGAAGCTGCTCGGTGTGGCGCTCACCGGCATGGCGCAGGTCAGCGCGCGCTACTGGCTATCGACCGAGGGCCGGATCCCCCGCGACGCCGCCGCCCGGCTGGTCGGGCAGCTGTCGTGGCGCGGCTTGGGCGGCTTCCCGAAGACCGACGTGCGCGGCGAGTCCGCGGCCGAGGCCGGCTGACCCGCAGGCAGGGCGCGGAACAGCCCGTCGGTCCCCACGGTTAGCCTGAGGCCGGCGTCCCGCGCGAATCCCGTGGGACGTCATCACCTACGAGCCAGGAGGCCACCGCCCGTGGAGGTCAAGATCGGCGTCCAGAACGTCGCCCGCGAGATCACCTTCGAGTCGTCGCAGACCGCGGACGAGGTCGCGACGCTCGTCGACCAGGCCGTCCAGACCGGCGCCATGCTGCGGCTGAACGACGAGAAGGGCCGCACCGTCATCGTCCCCGGCTCCGTCATCGGCTACGTCGAGGTCGGCGTCGAGACCGAGCGGCGGGTGGGCTTCGGCACCATGTGACCGCGGTGGTCGCGCCGACCGTCCGCCGACGTCGGGCCTCGGCTCGACGTGCGGAGGTCGATCACCCGTGGAAGCCTTTCAGGCGGTCGGCGAACGCCGACCACGTCGTGAACGGTTCGCGACGACAACGGCACCGGGTGACCCCCGGGCCAGCTGGGAGGGCCACACATGACGATCATCGGTCTGATCATCGCCGGAATCATCATCGGTGCGCTGGCGCGTCTGTTCATGCCGGGCAAGCAGAGCATCGGCATCATCGCGACCATCATCGTCGGCATCATCGGCACCCTCATCGGGTGGTGGATCGCCGGCGCCCTGGGCGTGCAGGAGACGAGCGGTGTCGACTGGATCCGCTGGATCATCAGCATCATCGTCGCCATGGTGCTCGTGGCCATCACGGCCGCGATCCTGGGCCGTGGCGACCGACGCACGATCGCCTGACGCTCGACAACACAGCTCTCGAGGGCCGCACCCCGCACGGGGTGCGGCCCTCGGTGCGTGTGCGGGGGACGGTCGAGGCGCTCAGGCCGACAGGCCCAGCCGCCCCATCCGCCGGGTGTGCTCCTCGGTGAGCCGCGCGAACATCCGCCCGATCTCGGCCAGGTCGGCGCCGGTGTGGAAGCCGCCGCCGATCAGCAGGTTGGCGAGGGCGTCGCGCTCGGCCACCACGCGCTGGGCCTGCGACAGCGCCTCGCCGACCAGCCGGCGTCCCCACAGGGCGAGCCGACCGCCGACGGTGGGGTCGCGGTCGATGGCCTCGCGTACGGCCCGGACGGCGAAATCGGCCTGGCCCATGTCCTGCGAGACCTCGAGCACGAGCTCGCGGGTCGCGGGGTCGAGGTAGGCGGCGACCTCGCGGTAGAAGTCGGTGGCGATGCCGTCGCCGACGTAGGCCTTGACCAGCCCCTCGAGCCAGCTGGAGGGACGCGCGCGGTCGTGGAAGGCGTCGATGGCCTCGACGAAGGGCTGCATCGCCTCGGCGGCGTCGACGTCCAGCTCGCGCAGGCGCGCCTCGAGCAGCTCGTAGTGGTGGAACTCGCTCACCGCCTGGCGGCCCAGCGCGGCCTTGTCGGGCAGCGACGGCGCGAGCTCGGCGTCTGCGGCCAGCCGGCTGAACGCCGTCAGCTCGCCGTACGCGAGCGCCCCGAGCAGGTCGACCACGGCGGCCCGGTAGTCGGCGTCGGCGAAGGGGTCGGGAGCCTCGGACACATCGGGCGGGGGCGTCATGAGCATCGAGCGTAGCCGCGAGCGGTAGACTGGATCACGACACGGATGCCCGGTCGGACCATCTACGCACCAGACGGCACCTCGCCTGCCGGCGTGACAGCGTCGGCGACGCACTTGCAGAGCCTGAAGACACCCGATCGGCTCCACCCCAGCGGAGCGGCCCGCTCAGCGCGAACGACGCGCGGCGTGCGGCCCCCGCCCGACGTGAAGGCCGCGTGTGACTGAGCAGATGACCGACCAGACGACCGTACCCACTGACACCACCGACAGCGCAGACGAGGCGCTCGAGACCACCGAGAGCACTCAGGCCGCTCCGGCCACCCAGACCCGCACGTTCGCCGACTTCGACGTGCGCGCCGACATCGTCGAGGCGCTGAGCCGGGTGGGCATCACCACGCCGTTCCCGATCCAGGCGATGACCCTGCCGGTCGCGCTGACGGGCCACGACATCATCGGCCAGGCCAAGACCGGCACCGGCAAGACCCTCGGCTTCGGCCTGCCGCTGCTGCAGGGCACGGTGGCGCCAGGTGAGGACGGCTTCGACGCCCTCGAGGCACCGGGCAAGCCGCAGGCGCTCGTCGTCGTGCCGACCCGCGAGCTGGCCGTGCAGGTGGCCGGCGACCTCGAGACCGCCAGCACCCTGCGCAGCACGCGCGTGCTCACCGTCGACGGCGGCCGGGCCTACGAGCCGCAGGTCGAGGCGCTGCGGCGTGGCGTCGAGGTCGTGGTGGGCACGCCGGGCCGCTTGCTCGACCTCGCCCAGCAGGGCCACCTCGACCTCGGCCACGTGCGCACCCTGGTGCTCGACGAGGCCGATGAGATGCTCGACCTGGGCTTCCTGCCCGACGTCGAGCGCCTGCTCGCGCTCACGCCCGACGGCCGCCAGATGATGCTGTTCTCGGCCACCATGCCGGGCGCGGTCGTGTCGCTGGCCCGCCGCTTCATGACCCAGCCGACGCACATCCGCGCCATCGACCCGGCCGACGACGGCGCGACGCTCAAGGCGATCAGCCAGTTCGTCTACCGCGCCCACGCGATGGACAAGGTCGAGATGCTGGCGCGCATGCTGCAGGCCGAGGGCCGTGGGCTCACCATGATCTTCGCGCGCACCAAGCGCACCGTGGCCAAGGTGGCCGACGAGCTCGCCGAGCGCGGGTTCGCGGCCGCGGCGATCCACGGCGACCTCGGCCAGGGCGCGCGCGAGCAGGCCCTGCGCGCGTTCCGCAACGGCAAGGTCGACGTGCTCGTGGCCACCGACGTCGCGGCGCGCGGTATCGACGTCGAGGGCATCACCCACGTCGTCAACTACCAGTGCACGGACGACGAGAAGACCTACCTGCACCGCATCGGGCGCACCGGTCGCGCGGGCCGCACCGGCGTGGCCGTGACGTTCGTCGACTGGGACGACATGCCCCGCTGGGGCCTGATCAACAAGGCCCTCGACCTCGGCATCCCCGAGCCCGTCGAGACCTACTCCAGCTCGCCGCACTTCTTCGAGGACCTCTCGATCCCCGAGGGCACCAAGGGCACGCTCCCCCGCTCGGCGCGCACGCGTGAGGGGCTGTCGGCCGAGAAGGTCGAGGACCTCGGCGAGACCGGCCAGCGCAGCAAGGGCGGCTCACGCAGCGAGGGTGGCCGTGACCGTGGTGGCCGTGGTGGCGAGCGAGGCGGCCGCGGTGAGCGCACCCAGCGCACCCAGCGCAGCGACCGCAGCGAGGCCGGCGACGGCGAGGCGCAGGCCCCGCGTCAGCGCAACCGGCGTCGCACGCGCCGCTCGGGCGAGGACGCAGAGGCAGCGACGACCGGTCCGGCCGCGAGCACCTCCGACGCCACGGGTTCCGACGCGAGCGGTGAGGGCGCACCCCGTCGTCGCCGTCGTCGTGGTGGCCGCGGTCGCGGCGGCGCGGGCGACTCCCAGCCCTCCACCCAGCCGTCGGCCTGAGCGGCCGGCGATGAGCGCGCAGGCCGTGGGCGACGAGCGCCCGCGACCGCAGTACGACACCGGGCTGATCCTGGCCCTGCCTGAGCTGGCCGCCTTCACCTCCCCGTGGCGGGCGACGTCGTACGCGCCCGACCACCCCACGCTGCCGATCGAGCGTCGCTTCCCGCCGCACGTCACACTGCTCGCTCCCTGGGCGGCGACGGACGACGGCGAAGCGCTCGAG
>JBQCES010000198.1:0-2530 GCA_051960055.1 Angustibacter sp.
GCCGCGGCCTTCACCGCGCTCGTCGAGCTGTCTCGCGCGAACGTCCCGGCCACCGACGCCGCCACCGACGCGGCCTGAGCCCCGGCTCAGCAGCACACCACCGACGCGCCTGCGTCAGCCCGCACCGCCGATGACTCCCACCCCCGCCGACCCCGCAGGGGACGGTGTGGAGGTCTGGCTCGACAACCCTCGAGCCGACCGGGTCAAGCGCGTGCACCGGCTGGCCAGGCGCGTCGGTCGTGAGCGGGGCGGCCGCTTCCTCGCCGAAGGCCCCCAGGCGGTGCGCGAGGCCGTGGCGGCCCACGGTCGGACCCACGACGTCGTCGAGGACCTGTACGTCACCTCGGCGGCGCTCGAGCGCTGGCCGGACGTCGTGGCCGCCGCCCGCGAGGCCGGCCTGACGCCGCTCGGCACGAGCGACCCCGTGATGGCCGCCCTCACCGACACCGTCTCGCCGCAGGGCCTGCTCGCCGTGTGCCGGACGGTCGACCACCGGCTCGACGCCGTGCTCGACGCCGTGCTCGAGGCGAGCCGCACGCGGGGCCCCCTGCCGCTGCTGGCCGTGCTCGTGCACGGGCGCGACCCGGGCAACGCCGGCACCGTGCTGCGCGCGGCCGACGCCGCCGGCGCGTGCGGCGTCGTGCTCACCGAGGCCAGTGTCGACGTCCACAACCCCAAGGTCGTGCGGTCGACGGCAGGGAGCCTGTTCCACCTGCCGGTGTGCCAGGGCCCCACCCTGGCGGACGTCGTGGCCGGACTGCGGGCGCGCGGTGTGGTCGTCCTCGCTGCCGACGGCGCCGGTGACCACGACCTCGACGACCTGCTCGACGAGGCCGAGCACGACTCCGAGGCGCTGCTGCGCCGACCGACGGCGTGGTTGTTCGGCAACGAGGCCTGGGGGTTGGCCGACGACACGCGTGCCCTCGCTGACGCCGTCGTGCGCGTGCCGCTGCGGGGCAGCGCCGAGAGCCTCAACCTCGCGATGGCCGCGACCGTGTGCCTGTACGCCTCGTCCCGCGCGCTCACGACGGCCCGCCGCGCGACGGACCGCGCGAGCGGCCGCAGGACCGGCGGCGAGACCGACTGATGAGCGCGGATCTTCCGCTGTCGGCCGGATTGACTACAGTCGCTGCATGCTCGCGGACCGGCTCGCACGCGCAGGCGGTGCCTGATGCCCGCGGAGCCTGACGCGCCCCTGGTGGGCATCGAGGACCTGCCCGACGGCGTGGTCGTGGTCGACGGCTCGGCTCGCATCGTCCAGCTCAACGAGGTCGCCGCGCGGATCCTGCAGCGCCAACGCGACGACCTGCTCGGCCGCGACGTCCGCGAGGCCCTGCCGTTGCAGGACACCCAGGGCCGGGCGTGGTGGACGTGCACCGACCCCTGGAACGGTCTGGCCACCCGCACCGGCCACCGCGAGCGGCTGCTGCTGCTGGCCGGCAAGGAGCAGCCCATCGAGCTGTTCGTCACCGCCACGTACCACCGACCGCAGCACCTGGCGCCGGTCGACCGCGTGGTGCTGTCGGTGCGCGACGCCGTGAGCCGGCGGCGCACCCACGAGGAGGACGGCGCGCTCATCTCGACGGTGGCGCACGAGCTGCGCTCGCCGCTGTCGTCGGTGAAGGGCTTCACCGCGACGCGGCTGCGCCGCTGGGAGCGGTTCACCGACGACCAGAAGCGCTTCATGCTCGAGACCATCGAGCACGACGCCGACCGCGTCACCCGGCTTATCACCGAGCTGCTCGACATCTCGCGCATCGACGCCGGGCGGCTGGAGGTGCGGCGCCAGCCCGTCGACGTCGAGTCGGCGGCCCGCCGGTACGTCGACCGGATGGTGGCCAGCGGCACCGACGACCGGCGGTTCGTCGTCAACGCCGACACCGAGCTGCCCGAGGTGTGGGCCGACCCTGACCGCATCGAGCAGGTGCTCGCCAACCTGCTCGAAAACGCGGTGCGTCACGGCGACGGCACCGTCACCCTGGACATCATGACCGGCTCCGAGGTGCTCACCCCCGGCGCGGCGGCCGAGCCCGTCGTGGTGGTCAGCGTGAGCGACGAGGGCGAGGGCATCGACGAGGCCGACCTGCAGCGGGTGTTCACCCGGTTCTGGCACGGCCGGCGCCGGGGCGGTACGGGTCTGGGGCTCTACCTGGTGCGGGGTCTGGTCGAGGCGCACGGCGGGCGCATCACTGTGGGTCGCGCGGCGTCGGGTGGTGCCGAGTTCCGATTTACCCTGCCCGCGTCGGCCCCGGACCACGTGGCCTGAGCGCGGGCGCCCCCTCAGCGCCGCCACACCGCGGCCTGGGACGATGGCCACCTGGTGCGCCGGCCCCGACGTCGGCAGTGCCGTCCCGTTCGTCACGGAAGTAGGTACTCATGTCCGGCCCCAACTCCAGCTACGACCCCGTGGAGGTCGAGGCGCTGTCGGCCGAGTCGGTGCAGACCGCGCTGTCCGACGCCCTCGCCGCCGCGGCCGCTGCCACGTCGCTGGACGAGCTGAAGAGCGCCCGGCTGGCTCACGCGGGCGACC
>JBQCES010000199.1:0-5996 GCA_051960055.1 Angustibacter sp.
CGCACCTGGTGAACTTCCTCTTTCTCGGCCTGCTCGTGCGCTCGGGTTGGGAGATCCTCGCGTCGCACCCGCGGCTCTACTGGCGCAACGGCTGCGGCCCGGGCACCGAGTGGCTGAAGTTCACGAAGGACGAGGTCCCCACCGAGGTCGGCGCCTTCACCGCCCGCGACGACCAACGTGACCTCCACCCGCTGATCAGCCTGCCGGGCCGCGCCAAGATCGGACTGGGCCGGGCATGGCACGGGCTCGTGACCAGCCTGTGGGTGCTCAACGGGCTGTTGTACGTCGTCCTCCTCTTCGGCACGGGCCAGTGGCGCCGGCTGATCCCGACGTCGTGGCAGGTGCTCCCGGATGCCTGGGAGTCGTTGAAGATCTACGCCGGCTTCGGCGTGCCGTCGATCGAGCACTTCCAGCCGTACGACGCGCTGCAGCAGCTGATGTACACCTTCGTCGTCTTCGTGCTGGCGCCGCTCATGATCGTGACGGGACCGGTCATGTCGCCGGCCGTCGTCGGCCGGTTCCCGTGGTACCCCAAGCTCTTCGGGGGCCGGCAGGCCGCCCGGTCTCTGCACTTCATCGGGATGGCCATCTTCGTCGTGTTCGCCGTCATGCACGTGGCCCTGGTGCTCGTCGTGCACCCCGAGCACAACCTCGTGCACATGATGATGGGCCGCGAGTACGACCCCGCGCTCGTCGGCCAGGCCGTCACGCGCGTCATCATCGGCGTCGTCGTGGTGGTGGGCCTGTGGATCGCCGCCTCCTACGGTTCGCTCGTCGACGTGCGGCGCAGCCAGCGCGTGCTCTACGGGCTGCAGAAACCCCTCAAGCGCCTGGCGCTCAACCGGATGACCTCCCGACAGCGGACGCAGCAGGTGTTCACTGAGGACGACATCTCGTCGTTCCACTGGGTCAACACCCGCCCCCCGGACCTCGCGCAATCACCAGAGTGGGTCGCCCTGCGCGACAAGGGATTCACCAACTACCGCCTCGAGGTCACAGGCCTGGTGAGCGAGCCGAGGTCGTTCTCCCTCGACGAGCTCAGGCAGATCGCGGCCCAGGACCAGATCACGATGCACACGTGCATGCAGGGCTGGACCGGCATCGCCAAGTGGTCCGGCATCCCGCTGCGCGAGGTGCTGGCGCGGGTGGAGCCGCTCGACGGCGCGAACTACGTGATGGTGGAGTCGTTCGGCCTCGCCCAGCACATGCACGACGGTCGGCCCGTGGAGCCGTACTACACCGTGCTCACCAAGGACATGGCGATGGAGGACGAGACCATCCTCGCCTGGGGCATGAACGGCGAGCCGCTGCCCGACATGTACGGCGCCCCGCTCCGGCTGCGTACGGAGTCGATGCACGGCTACAAGATGGTCAAGTGGGTGCGGTCGGTGTCGTGGATCCGTGACTACCGCGACGTCGGCGACGGCATGGGCGGCACGCGCGAGGACTCCGGCTACCAGGACATGGACGCTCGCATCTGAGGGCGACGAGGGCCGCCCCCGCCGATGGCCGGCGCTCAGCCCACCGGCTCGGCGAAGACGACCACGTTGTCGGTGTAGTGGCGCGTCACGGGGTCGAACTCACCGCCGCAGGTGATGACGACCAGCCGCGGGGTGCGGCCCTGAGCGAACAGCGCGGCAGCGGGCAGTGCGGCCTTCGCGTAGCGGCGACGACCCACCACCTCGTAGACCTGGGTGTCCTGCGCGGCGGTGGGGTTCGTGCCACGCAAGGTGATGCGGCTGCCGACCGGTGCCTGGTCGAGGTGGAACAGCGCTCCCGGCCCGGCGGTCGCGGAGTCGACGTGCCCGGCGAGCACCACCGTCCCGACCGGCGACCCCGGCGCGGCACCCGAGCGCCACCACCCGACCGTGCGCACGTCCTCAGGGATCACCAGGTTGCCGTCGGGCAGGACGTCGACGGGCTCGACCCGCGCGTCGACGTCGGGTCGGCTCATCAGGATTCGCGAGGGCGTGAACGACCGGTCCTCCAGCACGGTGGGCACCGGGGGTGGCGAGGTGGTGGACGGCGCTTGCGCTGTCGGAGACGTCGTCACCGACGAGGGGGCGTCGGACTGTGGCACGTTGCCTGCCGCCTCGAAGTGCCGACCGCCTCGGTCGGCCAGCAGCTGGACGGCGGCGTACCCGATCAGCAGCGCGCCGAGGACGGCGACGACGCCCACGAGGGAGCGCCGTCGCCGTCCTGCGGCTCGCGAAGCGGTCACGCGAGGTCGCTCACGACCGGACGTCGACCGTGACCCGGCGACGGCGCGCGGCCGCTGCGGCACCCGCGAGCAACGCCGCGCCCGCGACGCCGGCGCCGACCGCCGTCCACGGCGTCGTGGAGTCAGCCGCCTGGCCGCCCGTGCCAGCAGCCACCGCCGAGGGGCTGGAAGCGTTGCTGGAGTAGGTCTGCGTCACAGCGGTGAGGGTCTTGCCGTCGAGGCTGCCGATCGCGTACACGATGGTCGTCGAGCCACCCGCCAGGTTGAGCGCCACCGGGCCGATGACCGGGTCGGTCGTGCCCGCGGCCGCCACCGAGGCGTTCACGGTGCCCTTCGGCACCATCAGCGACTTCTCGTTGGGGTTGGTGAGCGAGGTGATGACCGCCTTGCCTCCGGCCAGCACGTCGACGGCCGGCGCCGCGGCGGTGTGCCGGACGACCAACCGGCCCATGGACGACGGCACCGCCGTCGTCGGGTTCACGAACGGCGTCAGGGTGGGCTTCCCGTCGGCCGTGAGGTTGGCGACGATCGTGGCGTTCTCGCCGGCGGTCAGCTTCGCCGAGGCGGTGAGGATGGGCTTGGCGCTGGCGGGGTCGCCGGCCTTGCGCACCGCGATGTCGTGGGAGCCGGCCGGCAGCGAGATCGGCTTCGTCACCGTCTTGAAGGTGAAGTCCGACAACGCCTTCGCGCCGTCGACGTACACGTCGACGTTCGTCGCCGGGATGCCGTGGACGACGGTCACCGTGGCGGTGGAAGCTGCCTGGGCCGGCGCGGCGAGCAGCAGCGCGCTGCCGGCCAGGGCCGCCGCGGCGCCCACACGGGCCGCCGTCATGAGGGTTCGTGCCATCTCGAGCTCCTTCGGATGAGGTCGACGGCCCGTCGCGAGGTCCGTCGGTGGGTCGGTCACGGGTACTTCGCGGCGGGACGCGATCCGGTTTCATCGGGCTCGAGCTGGCGCGGTTTGCGGGCAACCGGCGCGAGCGCTTCAGCGAGTGCGGCGCCGGGTCGCCGTCGTCGCGCTGCCTCGGCAGGGTGGTGGCCGTGCAGACCTTCGTGCCGTATGCCGACCTCGTCGCCAGCGCAGCGGTGCTCGACGACCGCCGGCTGGGTAAGCAGCGGGTCGAGACGCTGCAGGTGCTGCGGGCTCTGGCGCTGCCGGACTACGGCTGGCAGCGCCATCCCGCGGTGCTGATGTGGTCCGGTGCGCTGCCCGGTCTGGTGGCCTACGGCCGCGCCGTCGTCGAGGCTTGGACGGCACGCGGCTACGCCGACACGACCCTGGAACCCATCACCGAGTTCGCCCCGCAGGTCGTGGGCGTCGGCGCCGACGAGCTGCTCGCGCGCGGCTTGCTCCCCGAGTGGTGGGGGGACGACGCGGTGCACCGAAGTCACCGCTCGGCGTTGGTGCGCAAGGATCCCGACCACTACGGCCCGGTGTTCCCGGACGCCGACCCGGACGAGCCGTACGTCTGGCCGGACGGGCGTCCGCCGGCTCACCCAGGACGTCCGGAGCCGCACGTGCAGGCCCTCTGGGTCGTGCGCCCGGCTGACGACCGTCAGGTGGCGGCCATGCTGCAGCAGGGAGTCGTCGGCCTCGACGCCGGGTGCGGCGTGGACGTCGACGCCTGCGTCGCGAGCGAGCCAGAGCTGGTGGCGCTGCTGCGTGAGCGCGCTCCGCGACGGCGGCCGGGCAAGGCCCTGCGCCAGCTGCAGGCGCTGGTGCTGTCGATGCGGCCGGGCGATGCGGTCGGCCTGCTCGGGGGTGACGGGGCTGAGCTCGTCGTCGGCGAGCTGGCCGGGGACTACCGCTTCTGGACGCCCGACGACGACGCGCTCGCGGCGTTGCTCCACACCCGTCCGGTGCGCTGGCGCGGGCGAATCCCGCGCTCTGCGGTGCGACCGCCCGCCTTGCTGCAGGACCCGCGAGCGTTGTTCAGGGTGGCGGCCGACTCGCGCGCGCTGGCACGGGCGCTCACCGGTTGAGTCAGCCGCCGAGCCCCAGCACGGTCCAACCGCGGTCGGGGAAGCCGGCGGAGTCGGCCAGGCGCGCCGACGCGATGTTGTCGGTGGCGTGCAGGTACGTCGGCACTGCTCCCGATCGCAGCACGTGCCGGGCCGCCTGCACGACCAGGGCGCGGCCGAGCCCTCGACCACGGGCCGCAGGTGCCGTGACCACGGCCAGCTCGCGGCCGAACGCGTCGTGCCGCTTGATGCCCACACCCGCCAGGTGCGTTCCGTCGTCGGCCGTGGCGACGAGCACCTCGCCGCCGAAGGGGTGCAGCCACTCGGGCACGTCAGGCGCGTCGGCGGCCACCCAGCGGCCGGCCTCCGGAGCCTCGGCCGGCTCGGTCGTCCACCGGAAGACCGCCCGGAACACCTGCCGCGACGGCTGACCGAGCAGTCCGGGCAGCCGGGCCCACAGCGTCTTGGGGTCGTCGTCGGCTGCGTGCCGCACCGCGTCGGCGACCTCGGGGGGCACCGACAGCACCGTCGCTCCTGCGGCGTCTGCGATGCCCAGCACGGGGTAGACGCGCCCGTCCCACCCCGGCTGCGTGCGCTGGGGCGCCGCGACGACGTCCAGCTCGCTGGTGGGCGGCCACGCGCCGAGCCAGTGTCGCAGGTGCTCCACCAGCACGTCGGGGACTGCGGGGCTCGCGGCGTCGAGCGTCGGCTCGTCGAGCACGGTGCCTCCTGGGTCGGGCCGCGCCCGGGATCGTCGCGGGGGTGGTGGCGGAGTGGCGCGCTCGCTCACCCTAGAGCGGGCAGCATCGACCCGCCGCGCGGAGAATCGGTTGGGGCACCCGCCCGTCGTCTGGTCTGGTCGAAGGAGTGGCATGAAGCTCGGACTGCACATCGCGGACTTCACCTGGGACGGCGGGCCGGCCGGCCTGCGCAGCCAGCTGACCGACGTGGCCCAGCGGGCCGAGGCGGCCGGGTTCGACCGCGTCAGCGTCATGGACCACGTGTGGCAGATCGGCCCGATCGGGCCGGTCGAGAACGAGATGCTCGAGGCGTACACGGCGCTGGGGTACCTGGCTGCGGTGACCGAGCGGGTCAAGCTGCTCACCGTCGTCACGGCGGTCGTCTACCGCGACCCCGGCCTGCTGGCCAAGGCCGTCACGACGCTCGACGTGCTGTCGGGCGGTCGGGCGATGCTGGGCATCGGCGCCGCCTGGAACGAGGAGGAGTCGCGCGGGCTCGGCCTGTTCTTCCCCTCGACCAAGGAGCGCTTCGAGCGGCTCGAGGAGGCGCTGCAGATCTGCCTGCAGATGTGGAGCGACGACGACGCGCCCTACAGCGGCGAGCACTACCAGCTCGAGCGCACCCTCAACTCCCCGCAGGCGCTCTTCCGCCCGCACCCGCCCATCCTCATCGGCGGTGCGGGAGAGAAGAAGACGCTGCGGCTGGTGGCGCAGTACGCCAACGCGTGCAACATCTTCGACTCACCCGAGCTCGGTCGGAAGCTCGACGTGCTGCGTGAGCACTGCGAGCGGCTCGGCCGCGACTACGACGCCATCGAGAAGACCGCGCAGGTGCGGTTCGACCTCGGGCCGGACGGCACGAACGTCGACGCGACGATCGAGCACCTGCGCGAGCTGGCCGGTCTGGGCATCGAGGTGGCGCACGGCACGTTGGCCCGCGTGAGCGAGCCCGGAGTGCTGGAGCTGATGGGGGAGCGGGTCATCCCCGCCGTCGCCGACCTCTGACGCGGCTGACGGCCGCGCACCTCACCGGGCCGCGAAGGCACCTGCGTACACCGCCCGCAGGCGGTCGT
>JBQCES010000200.1:0-24032 GCA_051960055.1 Angustibacter sp.
CGGTGGTGGTGCCGGCTCGGCTCCCGGAGCGGTTGTCGCAGGCGCAGCCGCTGACGCTCGAGGGTCAGCCGGCCGTCACCTTCTACGGCCCCGGTGAGCCGCTGGTCACGGTCTGCAGCGGTGACGTGCAGCGGTGCCGGGCCGCGTTGGGCACGAGCCGCGAGGTGCGCACCGGACGAGCGGACGGACACGCTTTCGTGGTCGCTCTCGGGGCCCCGGAGGAGCCGGCGTCGACGCCGACCCTCAGTGCGGCGTCGCGCTCGTTCTGGGCCGACGTGCCGATGACGTCGTCGCGGCCGCGCTGGGCCGCCGGCGCCGGCCAGCGGTGAGCGCTGCACCGGCCCGGGCGGTGTGCGGCTACGCTGCTCAGCCGTGACCGGGATCGAAGCTGCACCGCCTCACGTGCTGGTGGACGTCGAGTGGGGGGTCTCGGGGGCGCGCAGCCTCACCGAGGGCTCGGCCGCCGCGGACGTCGTGGTCGTCGTCGACGTCCTGTCGTTCTCGACGTCGGTGACCATCGCGTGCGAGCGCGGTGCCCGCGTGTGGCCGCACCCTGGCGGCGAGGCAGCGCACCAGCTCGCGCGCTCGCGGGAGGCGGTGCTGGCCGGTACCCGCGCGCACACGGCGGGGCCGTCGTTGTCGCCGGCGTCGCTGCTCGACCTGCCCGAGGGCGTGCGCCTGGTGCTGCCCTCACCCAACGGCTCGTCGATCTCGCACGTGCTCATGGGATCGCGCGCGCTGGTGCTCATCGGGTGCCTGCGCAACGCCGACGCCGTGGCCAAGCGCGTGGTGGCCGAGGTCGACTCGCGCGCCGACCGCGGCACGCCGGACGCGCCGCTGCGGGTGGCGGTGATCCCGGCCGGTGAGCGCTGGGGCGACGGCTCGCTGCGGGTCGCCTACGAGGACCACGTGGGCGCCGGCGCGGTCGTCGCCCGGCTCGCTCAGGTGCTGGGCGGCGTCCGCCTCTCGCCGGAGGCGCGGGTGGCCGCGCTCGCCTTCGCGAAGCTCGACGACCTGCGGGCCACGCCGTCCGGCCGCGAGCTGGTCGAGCGGGGCTTCGCCGACGACGTCGCGCTCGCTGAGCAGGTCGACGCGTCGTCCGTCGTCCCGGTGCTGCGCGACGGGTCCTTCACCGCCACCTGACCCCGGCGCACTCCGCCCGTTGATCACGTTCAGTGGGTGACATTCCGCTTGTCGAGGGTTGCACCCCTCGACAAGCGGACGGAACCCTCGACCGGACCCTCGACCCGCAGCGCTCAGGAGCGCGCGTCGAACGGCGACACGAGCGAGCGCAGCAGGTCGGCGAGGTGCGCGCGGTCGGCCGCGGTGAGTGAGGCGAGCAGGTCGCGCTCGCGGTCGAGCAGGCCGGCGAAGGCGTCGTCGACCCGCCGGCGCCCTGCCTCGGTGAGCCGCACGATCACGCCGCGCCGGTCGTGCGGGTCGGGCAGCCGCTGCACGAGCCCCCGCGCGGTCAGCCGGTCGACCCGGTTGGTCATCGTGCCGCTCGTGACGAGCGTCTGCGTGACCAGCTGACCCGGCGAGAGCTCGTACGGCGCCCCCGCCCGCCGCAGCGCCGACAGGACGTCGAACTCCCAGCTCTCGAGGTCGTGCTCGGTGAACGCGGCGCTGCGGGCGCGGTCGAGGTGGCGGGCCAGCCGCGACACGCGCGAGAGCACGTCGAGGGGCGCGACGTCGAGGTCGGGGCGCTCGCGTCGCCAGGCGGCGACGATGCGGTCTACCTCGTCGGGGGGCGTGCTCACGTCAGTGAGTCTAGGCCGTCAAGCATCTTGACATCGAGAGAACAGTGAAGGGCCATTTCTCTTGACGTCAAGATAACTTGCTGGCACGCTGGCGCCGTCTCACGGCACACCCCTCGGGAGGACGCATGGTCAGCTGGGACCCCGCCGCCTACGCGCGCTTCGCCGCCGAGCGCACCCGACCCTTCGACGACCTCGTCCGCCGCATCGGGGCCACCGAGCCGCGCTCGGTCGTCGACCTCGGCTGCGGAGCCGGTGACCTCACCGCCTCCCTCGCCCGGCGCTGGCCCACCGCCCGGGTCGTGGGCGTCGACTCCTCGCCGCAGATGCTCGCGAAGGCCGCGACGCAGGCCGAGGCCACCGACCTCGACGGCCGGCTGGGCTTCGTCGAGGGCGACCTCGCCGAGTGGACGCCGGACGCCCCCGTCGACGTCATCGTCACCAACGCGGCGCTGCAGTGGGTGCCGCAGCACCTCGACCTGCTGCCCCAGTGGGCCGATGCCCTCGCGCCCGGTGGCTGGCTCGCCCTGCAGGTGCCCGGCAACTTCGCCGCCCCCTCGCACGCCCTGATGCGCGAGGTGGCCGCGCTGCCGCCGTTCGCCGAACGGCTCTCCGGCGTGCTGCGCGGCACCGAGTCGGTGGCCCAGCCCAGCACCTACGCGACCCTGCTGGCCGAGCGCGGCTGCGTGGTCGACGCCTGGGAGACCACCTACGTGCAGGTGCTCGACCCCGAGGGCGAGCACGGGGACGACGCCGTGCTGGCCTGGGTGTCGGGCACGGGCCTGCGTCCGGTGCTCGACGCCCTCGCCGACGTCCCGGAGCTGCGCCAGCACTTCGTCGACACCTACGCCGAGCGGCTGCGCGCGTCGTACCCCCGTCGCTCGTGGGGCACGCTGCTGCCCTTCCGTCGCGTCTTCTGCGTCGCCCACAAGCCGGAGGAGGTGGCCGCGTGAGCGAGCCGCTCGTCGTCGGCCTGCACCACGTGCAGGTGTCGTGCCCCGCCGGAAGCGAGGACGCGCTGCGCGGCTTCTACCGCGACGTCCTGGGCATGAGCGAGGTGCCGAAGCCGCCCGTGCTCGCGGCCCGCGGCGGCGTGTGGTTCCGCTCGGGAACGTGCGAGATCCATTGCGGGGTCGAGGAGGGCTTCGCGCCCGCCCGCAAGGCGCACCCCGGCATCGCCGTGTCGGACGTCGATGCGCTGGCCGAGCGGGTCGCGCACGCCGGACTGCCCGTGCGGTGGGACGACGCCATCCCCGGCGTCCGGCGCTTCCACACCCACGACCCGGTGGGCAACCGGATCGAGCTGCAGCAGGCCTGACCGGCGGGCGTCAGGTGCGGGGCTTCGACCGCAGCGTCGGCTTGGCCTCGAGCCCTGACAGGCCGTTCCAGGCCAGGTTGACGACGTGCGCGGCCACCTCGTGGCGCTTGGGCTTGCGCGCGTCGAGCCACCACTGGCCGGTGAGCGCGATCATGCCGACGAGCATCTGGGCGTACATCGGCGCCGTCTTCGGGTCGAGCCCGCTGCGCTTGAACTCAGCGGCCAGCAGGTGCTCGACCTGGCTGGCGACGTCGCTGATCAGGCTCGAGAACGTGCCGGTGGCCTGGGCGACGGGGGAGTCGCGCACGAGGATGCGGAAGCCGTCGGTCGAGCTCTCGATGTAGCCGAGCAGGCCGAGCGCGGCCTGCTCCACCAGCGCCCGGGCGCTGCCGCGAGTGCTCAGCGCGCCGGTGATCTCGTCGAGCAGGTAGCGGATCTCGCGGTCGACGATGACGGCGTAGAGCCCCTCCTTGCCACCGAAGTGCTCGTAGACCACGGGCTTGGACACCTGCGCGCGAGCGGCGATCTCCTCGACGCTGGTGCCCTCGAAACCCTTCTCCGCGAACAGCTTGCGGCCGACGTCGAGCAGCTGCTCACGCCGCTGCGGGCCCGTCATGCGAGCCCGCGCGCTGCGCCCGCCCTTGCCCGACCGGCCGCCGCTCGCACCGCCGACCGGCGCGGCGGACGACCGCTCCAGCGAGGCGGTCGCGGAGGGCTCGGCGGGCGGGGTCATACCTCCCATCATGCCTCCCGCTGGCAGGATGGGGCCGTCGCGCCTGCTCGGGGCGTGGCGTTCCGCCCTGGTGTAACGGCAGCACGCGGGCCTTTGGAGCCTTGCAGTCCACGTTCGAATCGTGGGGGCGGAGCCAGGCAGTTCAGAGCAGGTAGCATGCGCGGGTGCCAGATCATCGCCCGGCCGCCGTCGTCGTCCTCGCGGCAGGCGAGGGCACCCGCATGAAGTCCGACCTGCCGAAGGTGCTGCACGCCATCGGTGGGCGCTCACTCCTCGGGCACGCCCTGGCGGCCGCCGAGGGCCTGCGGCCGGAGCACCTCGCCGTGGTCGTCGGCCACCAGCGCGAGCGGGTCGCTGAGCACGTCGCTCAGGTGGCGCCCGAGGCGGTCGTGGCGCACCAGGACGACGTGCCGGGCACCGGCCGTGCGGTGCAGTGCGGCCTGCAGGCGCTGCCCGAGCTGAGCGGCACGGTCGTCGTGACGTACGGCGACGTCCCCCTGCTCGACGCCGCCACCCTGCAGCGGCTCGTCGACGAGCACGAGGAGTCGGCCAGCGCCGTCACCGTGCTGACGGCCCACGTCGACGACGCCACGGGCTACGGGCGGGTGATCCGCGACGCCGACGGCCAGGTCGCACGCATCGTCGAGCAGAAGGACGCCGACGAGGCCGAGCGCGCGGTGCGCGAGATCAACTCCGGCATCTACGCCTTCGACGCCGCCGTGCTGCACGAGGCGCTCGACCAGGTGACCACCGACAACGCGCAGGGCGAGATGTACCTCACCGACGTGCTCGGCATCGCCCGCGCGGCCGGACGCCGCGTCAGCGCCCTGCCGCTGGACGACGTCTGGCAGACCGAGGGCGTCAACGACCGCGTCCAGCTGGCTCGCCTGGGCGCCGAGCTCAACCGCCGGGTGCTCGAGCGGTGGATGCGCGCCGGCGTCACGGTGGTCGACCCTGCCACCACGTGGGTCGACGTCCAGGTCGAGCTGGGGCGCGACGTCACGGTGCTGCCCGGAACCCAGCTGCACGGCGGCACGCGCGTCGCGGACGGCGCCACCGTCGGCCCCGACACCACGCTCACCGACGTCGTGGTGGGTGAGGGCGCGAGCGTCGTGCGCACGCACGGCAGCGAGTCGGAGATCGGCCCCGGCGCCTCGGTAGGGCCGTTCGCCTACCTGCGCCCCGGGAGCCGGCTCGGCGAGCGCGGCAAGATTGGCACGTTCGTCGAGACCAAGAACTCCGACATCGGTGCCGGCTCGAAGGTGCCCCACCTGTCGTACGTCGGCGACGCCACCATCGGCGAGGGCACCAACATCGGCGCCGCCTCGGTGTTCGTCAACTACGACGGCGTCACGAAGTCGCGCACGACGATCGGCAGCCACTGCCGCACCGGTTCGGACAACATGTTCGTCGCCCCGGTCAGCGTGGGCGACGGCGCCTACTCCGGCGCGGGCACCGTGATCCGCAAGGACGTGCCCCCGGGTGCGCTCGCGATCAACGTCGCGCCGCAGCGCAACCTCGAGGAGTGGACCCTCACCAAGCGTCCCGGCACGCCGTCGGCCCAGGCCGCCGCGCGTGCCCTCGGCAAGCCCGACCCCACCACCGAAGGGAACGCCTCGGCATGACCGGCATCACGACCACGGGCGAGAAGCGGCTCGTCCTGATCAGCGGCCGGGGGTACCCCGAGCTGGCCGAGGAGGTCGCGCACGAGCTGGGGGTCGAGCTCGTCGACACCACGGCCTACGACTTCGCCAACGGCGAGATCTACGTGCGGTTCCGCGAGAGCCTGCGCGGCTGTGACGCCTTCGTGATCCAGAGCCACACGGCCCCGATCAACGAGTGGATCATGGAGCAGCTGATCATGACCGACGCGCTCAAGCGCGCCTCGGCCAAGCGGATCAGCTGCGTCATGCCGTTCTACGGCTACGCGCGCCAGGACAAGAAGCACCGCGGCCGCGAGCCGATCTCGGCTCGCCTGATGGCCGACCTGTTCAAGACCGCGGGCGCCGACCGGCTCATCTGCGTCGACCTGCACGCCGCGCAGATCCAGGGCTACTTCGACGGTCCGGTCGACCACCTGTGGGCCCTGCCGCTGCTGGCGCAGTACGTCGGATCGCGGGTCGACCGCAGCAAGATCACGATCGTGTCGCCGGACGCCGGCCGCGTGCGCGTCGCCGACCAGTGGTCCGACAAGCTCGGGGCGCCCCTGGCGATCATCCACAAGCGCCGCGACCCGTCGGTGCCCAACCAGGTCAAGGTGCACGAGGTCGTGGGCGAGGTCGAGGGGCGCACCTGCGTGCTCGTCGACGACATGATCGACACCGCCGGCACCATCACCCAGGCGGCCGACGCGCTCTTCGAGCAGGGCGCGGCCGACGTCATCGTCACCGCGACCCACGCGGTGCTGAGCGGCCCGGCGGTCGACCGGCTGAAGAACCGCCGGATCAGCGAGGGCATCGTGACCAACACGCTGCCCATCCCCGAGGAGCGCCAGTTCCCGCAGCTCACGGTGCTCTCGATCGCCCCGCTGATCGCGCGAGCGATCCGCGAGGTGTTCGACGACGGCTCGGTCACCAGCCTGTTCGACGGCCAGGCCTGACGCCGGGCCGGCCTGACCGGCACCGGATTTCGTCCGCGGCAACCCCCCGGGTAGACTCGGGGGGTTGCCTCGGCGAGGGACGACGCACGACGGTGGACCGTTCGCCTCGTGCTCGACGTCCGTGATCGACGCGGTACCCGGCAGGGTGCCCATCGTGCTGCGCCCCGCGTCGAGGCCCGCCTCCGCATCGTTTACGCAGACCGAGACCTCGAGGAGCACCACCGTGAGCGCCGACCTGACCCTCAACGCCGAGAGCCGCAGCGAGTTCGGTAAGGGCGCTGCCCGCCGTATCCGCCGCGCCCACCAGATCCCTGCGGTGATGTACGGCCACGGCAGCGACCCCGTGCACATCACGCTTCCCGGTCACGAGACCATGCTGGCGCTGAAGAACCCCAACGCCCTGCTGACCATCGTGCTCGACGGCAAGGAGCAGCTGGCCCTGGCCAAGGACGTGCAGCGCGACCCGATCAAGCCGGTCATCGAGCACATCGACCTGGTCATCGTCCGCAAGGGCGAGAAGGTCACCGTCGAGGTGCCGGTCCACGTCGTGGGCGAGGCCGGTCCGGAGACCGTCGTGCAGCTCGAGCACCAGACGCTCGAGCTCGAGGTGGCCGCCACCGACATCCCCGAGAACGTCGAGGTGTCGGTCGAGGGCTTCGAGGCCGGCCACCAGGTGCACGCGGGCGAGGTCACGCTGCCGGCGGGAGCGACGCTGGTCACCGACGCCGAGGCGCTGGTCGTCAACGTCACCGCCCAGGTGACCGCCGAGGCCCTCGAGGCCGAGCTCGCCGAGGCTGAGGCCGAGGCCGGCATCGAGCACGAGGCTCCGGCTGAGGAGACCGAGGCGCCCGCGGGCGAGGAGAGCGGCGAGGCCGCCGAGCAGGAGTGAGCGACACCGGCACCTGGCTGGTCGTCGGGCTCGGGAACCCCGGCCCGGCGTACGCCGGCAACCGGCACAACGTCGGTGCCATGGTGCTCGACGTCCTCGGCGCCCGGGTCGGTGGCGCGTTCAAGAGCCACCGCTCGCGCGCGGCCGTGCTCGAGGGACGGCTCGGCGTGCTGCCCGGCGGCGCGCCCGGGCCGCGGGTCGTGCTGGCCAAGCCCTCGTCGTACATGAACGAGTCCGGCGGCCCGGTCAGCGCGCTGCTGAAGTTCTTCAAGGTCGAGCCGGAGCGGCTCGTCGTCGTGCACGACGAGATCGACATCCCCTTCGACCAGGTGCGCCTCAAGCTGGGCGGCGGCGAGGGCGGGCACAACGGCCTGCGTTCGATCAGCCGGTCGATCGGCACGCGCGACTACCTGCGGGTGCGCGTGGGTGTCGGCCGCCCGCCGGGCCGCCAGGACCCCGCCGAGTTCGTGCTGCGCGACTTCTCCGGCAGCGAGCGCAAGGAGCTGCCGCTGCTGGTCGAGGACGCCGCCGACGCGGTGGAGGAGCTCCTCGGGTCGGGGCTGCTCGCCGCCCAGCAGCGCTTCCACGCTCCCTCCACCTGACCCCCGCCCACGATCCCTCATCAGCGCACCGCGACTCGTCGCGGTGCGCTGATGCTTTGTCACGTGCTGTAGCGAGTGCTGAGCCTCACGGTGCAAATTGCCCACAGAGAGTGCGCAGAATCCGCATTCCGACGGCCAGTTCCCGCCTCGCCATCTACTCTCTGTAGTGAGGAGTCCGACGGGGGCTCGTCCAGCGGAGACGCTGAGTGACGAGGTGGGTGGTCTGCGTGGCGGTGCTCGTGGTCGTTCCCGCGCACGACGAGGCAGCGGGCATCGAGGCCACGATCGCGTCGGTTCGCCGCCAGTCGCTCACGCCCGGCCGCATCACCGTCCTGGCCGACAACTGCACCGACGAGACGGCGGCCCTCGCCGCCGCCGCCGGCGCCGAGGTGTTCACCACCGTCGACAACGCGCACAAGAAGGCCGGTGCGCTCAACCAGTTCCTGCGGCGCGAGCTGCCGAGGCTGCGGCCGGACGACGTCGTGCTGGTCATGGACGCCGACACCCGGCTCTCACCGCGCTTCGTCGAGGTCGCCGTCTCGCTTCTCGCCGCTCACGACGAGCTAGGCGCGGTGGGTGGGGTGTTCGCGGGGGCCGAACCCGCGGGGTGGCTCGAGCACTGCCAAGCCAACGAGTACGCCCGCTACTCCCGCGACGTCGCCCGGCACGGTGGCCGAGTCATGGTTCTCACGGGCACCGCCACGGCCTTTCGGGCGAGCGCCCTGCGCGAGGTGGCGGCGGCGCGAGGCACTCGGCTGCCGGGGGAGCCCGGAGCGGTGTACGACGTCGCCTCCCTCACCGAGGACAACGAGATCACGCTGGCCCTCAAGCACCTGCGCCACCGCCTGGTGTCGCCGCGCGAGTGCGTCGTGTGGACCGAGCTCATGCCGACGCCGTCCGACCTGTACCGGCAGCGCCTGCGGTGGTACCGCGGCGCCATCGACAACCTGCGGGCCTACGGCTGGACGCGCGTCACGGCGCGGTACTGGCTGCAGCAGTCCAGCCTCGCCTTCTCGGTGTTCGTGATCATGCTGCTCGCGCTGATGACCGCCGTGGGGATCCTCACCGGCACCCTGCGGTTCTCGCTGTGGTGGTCGCTCATCGGCCTGGGCTTCCTGGTCGAGCGCGTGGTGAGCTCCTGGCGCACCGGAAGCCGCTACGGCCGGCTGATGTCGGCGCTGCTGCTGCCCGAGCTGGGCTACGACCTGCTGCTGCAGGCCACGTTCCTGCGCGCGGTGAGCGACAGCATCCGCCGCGCGGACGCCGAGTGGCACCACCCCATCGTCGGTGCACACCGCGTGGCGGCCACCGGATCTGACCTGTCCACCCCTCCCGGGTGCGTGACCACGCGCACCACCTCGATGAAGGAGCTCGTCTGATGTACAACTCGCCCAGCGTCCTCGGTACCCAGTTCGTGGCCGGCGGCGCGACCGGCGCCGTCACCCTCGCCTACACCGGGCTCAACACGGCGCACTACCTCGTGGCCGCCGCGACCCTGGTGTTCTTCGGTCTCGCTCTGCTGCGCCTCGTGCCGCGGCGGGAGTCCTGACCTGACCGACATGGTGACGCAGTGTGCCGCTTCGGCGGCGCACTGCGACACCCGGTGCGCCAAGTGACCTACCCGGCGTCACCAGTTCGCGCATTCGCCAGACGGTGGAGCGCGTCGTCATTACGTTGAGCAGCAGCCGCACAGGGGCGCGGCGACTTCGGGGAACCGTCGGTCGGCGGCGGTGAAGTCCGACAGGCTTGCGGCAAGGGGAAGGGGATCGTGATGTCGGCGCATCCGGAGGAACGCCACGACATTGCAGCGCGGCCGGCTGCGCGCCTGCCGGAGCAGGGGACCGCGCGCACCGCTGCCCCCTCGCTCGACGTGGCGGACGGGGCCGCCGCCGAGCGCCGGCGGCACGCGTCGCGGTCACGGCGCTCGTGGGCGTCGGCCGACCCGTTCGCGCTGCCTCGCCAGCGCGGCGACGGCCACAGCGTCGACCCAGCCGCCGAGGCCGAGGCCCGCCGTCGCAGCTGGACCCGCCCGCTCACGATGCAGGCCGTGGTGGCCGACACGGTGATCGCGGCGACCGTGGCCGGCCTGTGCGCCGCTTCCTTGCCGGCGACCCGCCCCCTCACCGGCGTGTTCATGGTCGTCGGGGCGCTGCTGTGGGTGGCGGCCGTCGCGATCACCCGCGGCTACGAGGCGGGGCGCATGGGCGACGGCGCCGAGGAGTTCCAGGCCGTGCTCAAGGCCGCGACCGGCGTGGTGGCAGCCCTCGGGCTCGGCGCCTACTCGGCGCAGTACCTGCTGCCACGCCGTGACGTGCTCATCGCCGTGCCGGTCGTGGCGGCGCTGAGCGCCGGATGGCGGCACGTCATGCGCCAGCGGCTGCATCGTCGGCGCTACCGCGGCGAGGCCATGCTCCGCACGCTCGTCGTGGGCGAGCCGGTGTCGGTGCAGCGGGTGGCCGACGACCTGCGCAGCCGGGTCTCGCACGGCTTCGAGGTCGTGGGCGCCTGCGTGCCTCAGCCCGGCCCTGAGATCGAGGAGTACCTCCAGACCCCGCTGCTCGGCGTCCTGCCCGACGTGCCCCAAGTCGTGGTCGACAACGACATCGACGCCGTCATCGTCGTGGGGTCGCAGCTGAACGGTCAGGCCCTGCGCCGCCTGTCGTGGGCGCTCGAGCGCACCGGCGCCGGCCTGCTCGTCGAGCCGGGTCTGGTCGAGGTGGCCGGACCCAACGTCGCGTTGCGTCCCGCGGCCGGCCTGTCACTGCTGCACCTGGAGCGGCCGTCCAGCCGCACCGGCCGGATGCTGGGCAAGGCCACGATCGACCGCGTGGTGGGGGCCGCCCTGCTCCTGGCCGCCAGCCCGGTGATCGCGCTCGCCGCTCTCGCCGTGCGGCTGACGAGCCGGGGCCCGGTGTTCTTCAAGCAGGTCCGTATGGGTGTCGACGGACGAACGTTCACGATGTACAAGCTGCGCAGCATGGTGGTGGACGCCGAGGACCGGCGTACTGACCTGCTCGACCAGAGCAGCCGCGACGGGCTGATGTTCAAGATGCAGCGGGACCCCCGGGTGACACGCGTGGGTGCGGTGCTGCGCCGCTTCTCGGTCGACGAGCTGCCGCAGTTGCTCAACGTCGTGCGCGGCGACATGTCGCTGGTCGGCCCGCGCCCGCCGCTGCAGTCGGAGTTCGAGCAGTACCACGACGCCGTGCACCGCAGGCTGCGCGTGCGCCCCGGCCTCACCGGCCTGTGGCAGGTGAGCGGTCGCGCGGACCTGTCGTGGGAGGAGTCGGTGCGGCTCGACCTGCGCTACGTCGACAACTGGTCGATCGCGCTCGACCTGCTGATCCTCTGGAAGACCACACGGGCCGTTCTTCGCGGTTCCGGCGCGTACTGACCGGCTCGACCGGCACAGTAGAAGCACCGCCCGACCGCCGCGGCAACGGCGCCGGGACCACCTGAGTGAGGGGACTGACCGTGGCACGCCCTGACGACGCGCACGTGGCGCGCCAGCTGGCCGATGAGGCCGGGCGGCTGCTGCTCGACCTGCGCGACGCGAGTCTGGCCGCCGACGAGCTGAAGCGGCGCGGTGACGCCGGTTCGCACGAGTTGATGGTGCACCGGCTCGCAGAGCTGCGACCCGGTGACGCCGTGCTGAGCGAGGAGGGCAAGGACGACCCCGCCCGGCTGGCTGCCGAGCGGGTCTGGATCGTCGACCCGCTCGACGGCACGCGCGAGTACAGCGAGGTGCCGCGCGACGACTGGGCCGTCCACGTGGCGCTGTGGGAGCACGGTGCCTTGGCGGCCGGCGCGGTCGCCCTGCCCGCTCGCGGTATGACCTACGCCACCGACGAACCCGCGCCACGGCCCACCGGGACGCCGGAACGCATCCGACTGGCGGTGAGCCGCTCGCGCCCGCCGGTGTTCGTCACCGAGCTCGCCGAGCGGCTCGGCGCCGAGCTCGTGCCGATGGGGAGCGCGGGAGTCAAGGCCACGGCCGTGCTCGCCGATGTCGTTGACGCCTACGTCCATGCTGGTGGGCAGTACGAGTGGGATTCCGCCGCTCCGGTTGCCGTGTGCGCGGCATCCGGACTGTGGACGACCCGGATCGACGGCAGCCCCCTGGCCTACAACCGACCTGACCCGTTGCTGCCGGACCTGCTCGTCTGCCGGCCCGAGACCGCGGACGTGCTGCTCAGCGCCATCAGCAGCTGCTCGCAGGAGGTGCTCTCCCGATGACCGAGCCGACGCGTTACCAGCTCTCGCAGCTGGCTGCCTTGGAGGCGGAGGCGATCTTCATCTTCCGGGAGGTCGTTGCCGAGTTCGAGCGACCCGTGCTGCTCTTCTCCGGCGGCAAGGACTCCATCGTGATGCTCCGGTTGGCGGAGAAGGCGTTCTACCCCGCGCGCATCCCCTTTCCGGTGATGCACGTCGACACGGGCCACAACTTCCAGGAGGTGCTCGACCTGCGTGACCGCCGAGCTGACCAGCTGGGGGTGCAGCTGATCGTCGCGAGCGTCCAAGAGGCGATCGACAACGGCAGCGTGGTCGAGCCGCCCGACGGGACCCGCAACCGGATCCAGACACCGGTGCTGCTCGACGCCCTGGAGAAGCACAGCTTCACGGCCATCTTCGGTGGCGCCCGGCGCGACGAGGACAAGGCCAGGGCCAAGGAGCGGATCTTCTCGTTCCGCGACGAGTTCGGCCAGTGGGATCCGAAGAACCAGCGTCCCGAGCTGTGGAGCTTGTACAACGGTCGCATCCACGGCGGTGAGAGCATCCGGGTCTTCCCGCTGTCGAACTGGACCGAGCTCGACATCTGGCAGTACATCGCCCAGGAGGACATCGAGCTGCCGTCGATCTACTTCGCTCACGAGCGCGAGGTGTTCGAGCGCAGCGGCATGCTCTTCGGCGTCCACGACGTCTGCCGGCCCAAGCCGCACGAGGAGACGAGCGTCCAGCGGGTGCGGTACCGCACCGTCGGCGACGCCAGCCTCACCGCGGCGGTGCGTTCGGACGCCGACACGATCGAGAAGGTCATCGACGAGGTGGCCTCCACCCGGGTCACCGAGCGCGGGGCCACCCGAGGCGACGACAAGTTCAGCGAAGCAGCGATGGAAGACCGCAAGCGCGAGGGGTACTTCTGATGGACATCCTCAGGTTCGCCACGGCCGGGTCCGTGGACGACGGCAAGAGCACCCTCATCGGGCGTCTGCTCTACGACACCAAGACGGTGTTCGAGGACCAGATCGACGCCGTCGAGCGCGCGAGCCGTGACCGCGGTGATGAGCACGTGAACCTCGCGCTGCTCACCGACGGCCTGCGCGCCGAGCGTGAGCAGGGCATCACCATCGATGTGGCCTACCGCTACTTCGCCACGCCCAGGCGCAAGTTCATCATCGCCGACACCCCCGGCCACGTGCAGTACACGCGCAACATGGTCACAGGCGCCTCGACCGCCGACCTGGCGCTGGTGCTGGTCGATGCACGCAAGGGCATCGTCGAGCAGAGCCGTCGGCACGCCTTCCTGGCGACGCTGCTCGAGGTGCCGCACCTGGTGCTGTGCATCAACAAGATGGACCTCGTCGACTACTCGCAGGAGGTCTACGACCGGATCCACGCCGAGTTCCGCGCCTTCGCCACGAAGCTGCGCATCCCTGACCTGGCGGTGATCCCGGTGTCGGCGCTCAAGGGTGACAACGTGGTGACGCGGTCGGAGAACATGCCGTGGTACGAGGGGTCCAGCCTGCTGCACCACCTCGAGAACGTGCACGTCGCGAGCGACCGCAACCTGATCGACGTCCGGTTCCCCGTGCAGTACGTGATCCGGCCGCAGTCGGACAGCTGGCACGACTACCGCGGCTATGCGGGCCAGGTCGCGGGCGGGGTGCTGAAGAAGGGTGACGAGGTGATGGTGCTGCCGTCCGGCTTCACCACCCGCATCGCCTCCGTCGAGACCGCCGACGGCGAGGTCGACGAGGCCTACCCGCCGATGTCGGTGACGGTGCGCCTGGAGGACCAGATCGACGTCTCGCGCGGCGACATGATCTGCCGTCCGCACAACGCACCGGCCGCGGCCCAGGACCTCGACGCGATGATCTGCTGGATGGACGAGTCGGCCCAGCTTCAGGTCGGCCGCAAGTACACCATCAAGCACACGACGCGCACGGCGCGCACGATCATCCGCGACCTGCAGTACCGGCTCGACGTCAACACGCTGCACCGCGACGAGGAGGCGATGTCGTTGGGGCTCAACGACATCGGCCGCATCCGGCTGCGCACGACGGTGCCGCTGATGGCCGACGAGTACTCGCGCAACCGCACCACCGGCGGGTTCGTGCTGATCGACGATGCCACCAACCGCACCGTGGCCGCCGGGATGATCACCCAGGCGGGCTGATTCAGGCGTGTGCGCGCCGACGGTGTCGCCGCACCGGCGCCAGGGCGACGCCCACTGCAGCGAGGCTCGCGGCAGCGATCGAGGCCAGGAGCCAGGCCGGCAGCCCGCTCGGGACCGCTGCGCCTTCTCCGGTGCTCGTCACGGCGGCAGCGCTGGGTGCCGCCGCGGCGCCGGCGGCAGCCGCGGGTGGCAGAGGCACCTGCCACACCGGCTCGGCGCGACCCTCGCCGGTCACGAGCAGTGAGCGGCCGCTGCGGTCGAAGCTGATCGCCTCGCCCTGCCCCTCGTGCGGGAGCAGCACTCGGGTCGGCGTGCTGTTCAGCGCTGCGGCCACGTCGCCGTCGGGTACGTGGAACACGTACGCATGGGTGGCGTCCCGCAGCACGACGCGATCGCCGTCTGGCGACACCGCTCCTCCGGACAAGCCGGTGATGGCGAGCTCGCCGACCTGAGTGAGGTCGTTGACGTGAGCAGTGGACGGGCTGCGGGGCCCGGCGAACACGCCGGCCTTGCCGCGCTGGACCTTCTGCACGACGAAGAACTGCTCGGTGCCTGGCAGGACGAGCAGCGACTCGGCGTTGCGGGCCTGCCGGTCGAGGTAGGCGAAGCGATAGCGGACGACGCCACGGGCGGCCTGGGTGGCGGCGGTGGACGCGCCGTTCGGCAGGTCCAGCCGGACGATGGCGAAGTCGCGGCGCGGCGCGTTCGGAGCGCGTCGCTGGGAGTCGTCACCGGTGTCGGACAGGAACAGCACGGGTCGACCTCCCACCCGGCCGAGGGCCAGGTCCTCCCAGTCGACGTTCGGGGCGTTCACCGTGACCGTCGACCTCGTCGCGCCGTTCGCCCCGACGACGTAGACGGCCGCGGGCTCGCCGGCGTCCTGCTGGGTGTACACGACGTCCAGCTTCGGGTCGACGGCCAGCCCGCTCGCTTCCTTGATGCGCGAGTCGGAGAACGAGAACAGGTTGATGGGCTGCGGCGCGGCGGACGCCCTGGCGGCGACTGCCTGCGGCCCGACGACCAGGGACAAAGCCCCCACCACGGCCGCGATCCCACCGGCGCAGCCGGCGGCTCGTGCGACTGCACCTGCCACTCGCCCCTCCGCCCACCGTTCGTGCCGACGTCCGACCGAGTGCCCCGATCGTCGTCAAGTCTAGGAGCCGGCCCGTCGCCGCGGGCGAGAACAGGCATTCACGGGACCGGTGATGCCGCTGGGACCGCTGGGACGAGCCGCCGGCGTGGCTGGTTTGCTTTCGGCTCGACTAGTCAAGTAGGACTAGTCCGTCCGGGTGGTCCTGAGGGGGGAGCCCGGATGTCGGTTTCGGGCGTGTTTCTGTGCTCAGACCGGCGTTCCACGCACACTTCGCGCGGTTCCTGCGGGCCCTCTGGCGGGCTGGCAGCGATTCAAGTCGCGGAGTTCGGGCTCCGACACATCGTTCGGAGTGGTAGATGGACGCGAGTCCCTGATCGCAACCGGAGTACTAGAGATGGCCCAGCACAGACTGGATACGACACCCCAGCCCGAGCCGGGCTCGCACCGGACCCCCGCGGTCACGGTGCTGCGCGCCCCGCGCCCCCGCCTGTCGGTCGCGTCGGTCGGGATCATCGCAGCCGCTGTGGCGGCGTCCGTCACCGGCATCTCGTCGCTCGCCGCGTCGGCCGGCACGCTCGGTCCGAACCAGGTCGTCAACGGCACGGCCGAGGCCGGTACGACCGGCTGGCTCGCCGCGGCCCCTGGCGCGCTGTCCAGCGTCGCCGGACACGCTGGCAAGGGCCTGCGGGTGACCAACGCCGGTAAGACGACGAGCACCGTGGCGCTCAACGACAAGGTCAACACGGTGGGCTCGACCGTGGCCGGTGCCACGTACACCGTGCAGGCCTGGGTCCGTACCACCACACCCAAGGTGACGACCCAGCTGCGCATCCGCGAGGTCAAGGCGGGTGCGCTGGTCAAGTCCGAGGGGCCGCACGTCTGGATGCAGGACACTGCCTGGCACCAGCTGAGCTTCACCTACACCGCCAAGACCAGCGGCGCCTCGCTCGACCTCAACCTCGTCGGGTTCCAGCTGGCTCCCAGGAAGTCGTTCGACGTCGACGACGTCCTGGTGGTGAAGCGGTCCCAGCCGTCGACGACCACGACGACCAAGGCGCCGTCGCCGTCGACGACCACGACGACGACCAAGGCGCCGTCGACGACCACGACGACGACCAAGGCGCCGTCGACGACCACGACGACGACCAAGGCGCCGTCGACGACCACGACGACGACGACCACGACGACCAAGGCGCCGTCACCGACCACGACGACGTCCAACCCGTCGAAGTGCACGGTGGGAGCGAAGCTGGTCCCGAGCTGTGGCGCGCTGTGGGGTATGTACACCACGACGTCCAGCGGCGCTGACTGGGCCACGCCGTTCACCACGGTTGAGTCCTCGATGGGTCGCAGGTTCGACCTGGTCAAGCGCTACCACGACTGGTCGAACCAGGGCGGCAGCGGCCAGTTCCCGGACGCTTCGGAGCAGAAGCTCGGCGCCAGCGGCGCCCGCATCCTGTACTTCTCGTGGGTGTCCAAGAACTGGTCAGCGGGTACGACCGCGCTGTGGGCGGACATCGCCGCCGGCAAGTACGACGACTCCATCATCAAGCCCGAGGCCCAGCGGCTGAAGGCGTGGGGTCAGCCCGTGTTCCTGGACTTCGACCACGAGATGGACGGCAGGTCCCGCACCGGGAACGGCACGACCGACGACTACGTGGCCGCCTACCGGCACATCCACGACGTCGTCGTCAAGGCCGGAGCGAGCAACGTCGTGTGGGTGTGGATGCCGACCGGCACCATGGGGAACGCGACGCGGATCAAGGCCATGTACCCGGGCTCGGCGTACGTCGACTGGGTGGGTTACGACCCGTACAACTTCTACACCTGCAACGGGTCGGGCTGGGAGACGCCGACCCAGACGCTCAAGCCGTTCTACGACTGGCTGCAGGTGAACGGCATGGCCGGCAAGCCCATCATGCTCGGCGAGTACGGCTCGGTGCAGGAGCCGACCAACACCACGCGAGCCGGTGAGTGGTACGGCGGAGTCGCGGACGCCCTGAAGGGTCTGCCGAGCATCAAGGCCGTCGTGCAGTGGAACTCGAGCACCTCGACCAAGTGCGACTTCCGCGTCACGCAGGCCACCAACCTGCTGAACGGTTTCGTGGCCTCGGCCAAGGACCCGTACGTCAACGTGAGGTGAGCTGCAGGTAGCCGTACCGCAGCAGAAGTGGTGCGGTCAGCGCAGTGACCAGGCGACGCCTGGCGGCGGGCATGTCCCGGCGCCAGGCGTCGTCGCGTCTGACCTGGACGGCGCCCTGTCGAAAGCGCATGGGGTTGCCGGCGACAGTGTGGTTCGCGCTGAGGTGCACGGTGCCGGCCCGGTCGTCCGGCCCTGGAACCGGTGCCGGCAGCCCGGCCAGCGCCGCCACTCGCGCGATGGTGCTGGTCGGGTCGTCCGAGAAGTCCTCGTAGCGCACGAGCTCACGACGCACGCCGCGCCGGGCCAGCGCCTCGAACATCGCGTTGTGCGCGAGCCAGAGTCCGGCCGACTGCTGCGCCGAGTAGGTCGGCATGTACTCCACGCTGTCCGTGATCTCCGGACGTCGGACCTGCTTGGCCCAGGAGTAGGCGACCCCGCGGCTGTCGCGCACGACGTGCATCACCCGCAGGTCGAGCTCGGGAGACCAGCGCAGGCAGGAGGCCAGCGACACGTGCTTGCTCGAGTCCACCACCACGCTGGCGCCGGACGTCGCGAGTGCCGCGGCGTAGATCGCCCGGTACAGCCCGACGTAGCGCTGGACGCGTTCGTCGCGGTCGGCCCTCAGCCGTGGCGCGAGCAACGCGGGGACGAACCGGTTGCGGTCGACCGACTCCTTCAACGCCAGGACGGCGGGCAGGTCGAGCCGGTCCCACCCACCGAAGGCGCGATCCCCGACCTGCTGCCAGAAGGGGCAGGTGCTGAACGGCTCACCACACCCGCACAGCTGGTCCTCGACCAGCCCGCGCTGCCACAGGTGCACCACCTCACCCAGCGCGCACACCTGCGGTAGCGAGCCCAGGCAGAGCTCCAGCAGCGTGGAACCGCTACGCCCGAATCCGCCGACGTACAGCACCCGGGTGGCCGCCCCGCCGGCGGCGGTCACCATGCTCCACCCACCCAGTCGACGAGGGGACCGTGGAACCTCGGGTTCCAGCCGGCCCCGAGTCGGTGCATCCGCGCGGCTCGCAGGTACATCTCCAGGGCATAGGCCCGCACGAGGACGTCGGGGGCGAGTGCCGCGCTCACCGGCCGCCGGGTCAGCTCCTGCCGGGCGGCCGCCAGCGCACCGGCCACGTCGAGGCCACCGGTGACGAACCGCTCCTGGAAGACGTAGTGGCACTCGTCGAATCCCACCGGCACGGCTGGGGCGAAGTGCTCCCAGTCCCACACCCACAGCTGGTCACCCGCCGGTGCCATGTTCCAGAAAGCCCAGTCACCGTGCCAGGGGGCCTCGTGGCACAGCTGGACGCCTACGCGGTCGAGCAGGCCGGCGGCGAAGCCGGCGACGGTGGCGCGCTCGTCGGCGGCCACCGTGTCGTCGATCGCCAGCTGGTCTAGCCGCTCGCGCACCGACGACCACCAGGCTGTCTCGGCCAACCTTGCGGGCGGGCGGTTCGGCAGCAGATCTCGTACAGATGAGGGGTCCGGCACCGTGGAGCGGTCCTGCATCCGGACGTCGAGCGGCAGCGGCGACACGGCGAGCAGGCTCAGCTCGCCCCAGCGGCTGTGCAGCAGCGGGCGAGGGTGCGCCGGGGCCACCGGGGCGTCAGCCAGCAGGTCCAGCGTGGTCGCCTCGTTCTCGACCATGCCCCGGGTGAGGTCGTTCCAGCCGACCTTGACGTAGGCGACCGGCTCACCGCTCGGGCCGAACAGCTGGAGGGTGGGCTTGCGGTTCGGCCCTGGGTTGGCCACGCCGATCGCCGCGACCAGGTCGTCGCGGCCGAGCGCCCTGCGCAGGTGGCGCAGCAGCACGCGGTCGCCCAGCTCGGCCTCGTCCAGGTGAGCAGGCGCGCACACCACGAGCCGCTGCCGTAGCGCCAGCCGTCCGAGGCCCATTGCGAGCAGAGCCGCCAGGACCCGCCGAGCCCATCGAGCGGGGCGGGCCCGAAGGGCCGCGTACTGCAACAGCACAGCGCGCGCGACGCTGCGGTCGCCTGTCGGTAGCAGCACCTTCGCGCGGGCGAGGTCGGGGAAGACGTCGTACTGCTCCACGGGCACGAATCCCACGGGCGGCGGACCGTCGGTGACCACCCGCAGGCCGCGCGCCTCCTCGCCCCACAGCTGCTCGACGAGACGAGCGAGCTCGGGGCTGAGCCGCGCCCGGGCCGGGCCATCGGTGCGGGCCTGCTCGCTCGCGCTCACCCGCGACCGCCGGTGGCCGGGCCGGGAGTCACGCTGCGGCCGTCCGGACCGATCACACCCGTCAGCTGGACCGAGTCGGCCAGCTGTCGAACGGCCGCGCGGGTCTCAGCGGACGTCGTCAGCCGCCAGTCGCAACCACGGTTGGAGTCGAAGTACACCATCGCCTGCACCCCCGACTCTGCGGCGCGGTCCGCCACCTCACGGAGCCACTCCGCCTTGCGGCCCGGGCGCGAGCTGTCCTCCACGGTGCCGAACTCCGCGATCATCATCGGCTTGCCCTTGGGCTCGGCCCACCGCACGAAACCGGTGTAGATGGTGTCGAACGTCTTCCACACATCGCCCCCCTGGCACCGGTAGAAGTTGTAGCCGTCAGCAGCGATCCAGTCGACCTGGTCGGCTCCCGGCCAGTACTGCTGCACCCCACCGTCACGTCCGTCGAAGGCGGGAGCGTTGGGCGACCAGACCATCCGCACGGGGGAGCCGGCGAACAGCGAGTGCACGTGCTTCCAGGCCTGGACGAAGTCCGCGCCGCTGTGCACCCACGGCGCGGCCTGCGCGCCGTCCATCTCGTAGGCGTAGCGGACCAGCACCGGTGCGCCCATCTGTTCGATGGCTGTCCGGAACGACCGCAGTTCCGCGTCGTACCGGCCGTCGGCCACGTCCCGGACGTCGGTGCCGTAGCCGATCGAGATCATCGGGGTGCGCCCTTGCGCGGCGTCCCACTCCAGCCGCCAGCGCCACCGGTCGACCGGGGCGATCTGTGGCACGTAGAAGTGGTCGATCGCCAGCCGTCGACCCAGCTCACCCTCCAGCCGCTCGACGCTCTCGCGCAGCTGAGCAGGGCGGTTGCCCGTGCGAGGCTGGGCCCACGCGCCGAAGGCGATCGGGGCCGACGAAGCAGCCCGGTCAGCGTTCGTCGGCGCCAGACCCTCAGGGTGTGGCGCGCCGTCAGAGCAAGCCGTTGCGGCGAGGCACGCGAGGAGAGCTGCCGCCAGATGGCGGTAGCGCGAGGGTCCTCGCCTGGCAGGCGCGCGATCCCCAGGGGTCATACGTGGCCTTGGCCGGGGGCGTCCGGGTCGGACCCGGTCTGGGCGCTCGCCCATCCCAGCGGCCGGCCGAGGTAGTCCTCGAGCGCCGCGTTGTGCGGAGCGTAGAACTCCTCGAGCTCCTGGCGGGTGCTGTCGCTCATGCCCGCCGCGGGCCGGTAGTTCCAGCGCTCCGCGCCCTGCAGCGCGAACGGCGCCAACCCGAGAAACGAGACCACCCGGTCGTACTGGGCGGCAGGGTCGAGGTAGAAGTCCTCGCTGCGCAGGACCAGGAGCTGCTCGGCCGGGAACTGCTCCGACCAACGCTGCAGCTGCGGAAGGTAGATCCCGCGATCGCGGTAGGAGTACCAGTCGTGCGAGCGGCTGTAGTAGCCCGGCTCGGTCATCATGCGCTCCAGCTCCCCGGCGAGCCGGGCCGGCTCAGCGTCCAGCGCCTCCTCGAACGAGAGGTCCTCGACGCCGGCTCGCACCCGCTCCTTGTAGTGGGAGTAGGCCCGTTCGACCGGGTCGCGCAGCATCACCACGAGGCGCACGTCGGGCATCAGCGCACGGACGCGGGCCGGCACGCGCGGGTCGTAGAGGTAGTACGGGCTGGCCTCACCGGCCGCGACGGGTTGGCCGGTGCGTCCGGAGCTGCGGCGGCGCTGGCGCTCGGTCGCGAAGTGCGAGCGGTACCAGCGCTCGCCGCGGTCGTAGTGCCAGTAGAAGTAGTGCGGGCTCTTGAAGTTCTCTGCCGGTGGGAACATCGCCAGCACCCCGGGGTGGCCGAGCAGGTAGTTCCACATCGACGTGGTGCCGCCTCGTTTGGTGCCCAGCACGAGGAAGTCCGGCAGCGGTCGGGAGGTGGCGGTCACGACGCCGTACTGCCGGATAGCGCCGCGCAGGCCCTCCTTGACGGGTCGAGGCAGCAGGCGCTTGCCGGTCGTGGTCAGGTCGGTCACGATGACGGTCCCCCTGGTCGGTGCGTCGGACGTCGGACGGAGCGGGGTAGGCGCGCGAGCTCGTGCAGCTCGAGAGCGGCCCGCCAGCGCCACAGGGCCAGGCCGTAGACGGCGGCGGACAGTGTGGTGGTCAGAAGGGCGACACCGAGGCCACTGCCAAGCGCCCATCGCGCCGCCAGGCCGGGGACGCCGAAGACGAGAACGGCCAGGCCGCAGGCGAACCAGGACCAGCGGTCATAGCCGCGCAGCCCCGTCCCGAACCGGACCTGGGCGCTCGCCGCCAGGTTGTCGACCGCGATGGCCGCGACCCAGGCCAGGGCGGCGCCTTCGATGCCCATCCGCGGCACGAGCAGCAGGTTCAACGTCACGTTGACGGCCAGCGCGGCGACCTTGTCGAGCAGCACCCATGAGCTCCGGCCGCCCATGAGCAGCACCGTGCCCACGTTGCCGGTCCACAGGCTCAGCAGCATGCCCAGAGACAGCATGGTCAGGCAGCTGGCTCCCGCTCGGAAACCGTCGCCGAACACCGACAGCAGCAGCGGTGCCCAGATGGCCATGAACAGGTACAGCGGCCACGACGTGACGACGATCCAGAGCGTGGCGACCCGGTAGAGCCGGGCGGCTCGGTCGTGCTCGGACCGGGCGAGCATCGCGCTGAGCTGAGGGGCGATGGCGAGCCGCATGGCCTGCATGACCAACGTGCCGCTGATCACGAAGCGGCTCGCGGTGGCGTAGATTCCGGACGCGGTGGCCCCGACCAAGGCTGATACCAGCAGCACGTCCAGCCACACCAGCGAGAGGTCGACGACGGCGGCCAGCCCGCGCCAGGAGGAGAAGGCCCAGAACTCGCGGGCCAGCACCGGCCAAGGCCGGCTCGACGGTTCACCGTCGCGGCGCGCGCGCGACTCGACTCCGCGGAGCCGGTTGCGGACCACGACTGCTGCGACCAGCGCACCGGGAAGCAGCGGCACGGCCCACAGCAGTGGGGCGGCAGCCGCGCCCAGACCGGTGAGTGCGCCGAGCAGGACCAGCACGGGGCGCCCGACCGGCAGCAGCAGGTTCTGCACCAGCAGGTACGGCCGAAGCGCGCCAAAACCCCGGGTGGCCTGGGTCAGCGCCGTGCACAAGGTGCCGAACACGAGGAAGGCGGCTACCGCGCGCAGGCTGGTCACCGCCGTGCCGCTGACCGACCCGTGGTTGATGAGCCCGGCGACCTCGGGGGCGAGCCACCACAGCAGCAGCGAGCAGCACGTGCTGGCCAGCGTCACCGGCAGCAGCGCCACGGCCAGGGTCCCGCGCACCTCGTGACCGCGCCCGAGCGCCAACGAGCGCGAGATGGCTCGAAGCAGCCCGGTGTCCGAACCTGCCAGCACCACGCTGGTCAGCAACGTGAAGACGGCGACCGCCTGGAAGAAGATCCCGCTGCCGGCAGAGCCGAGGCTGCGCGCGACGACGAAGGTCAGCGCGAAGCCGCCGACGGCGGCCACCACCGCCCCTGCGAAGGCGGCGGCGCTGCCCTGGGCGGCAGCCGAGAGGTCGCGCGGTGCGGCGGCACCGGCCTGCGCGCTGATGCTCATCGGTGTCCCGATCCCTGCGGGCGGGGCCGGTCCTGGTGTCGGAGCACGACTGCGGCCGCGATCATCGACACCACCAGACCCGAGCCGAGGATCCCGTAGTAGAAGACCTCCAGCAGCGTCATCAGGGACACCGAGTGCAGGAGCACGTCGACCGAGGTGGGGGCGCGCATCCCGCGCCAGCAGACCCAGAGCAACCAGCTGAGGAACAACGCCGCTCCGACGAAGCCGTGGGAGAAGAGCACCATCCAGAACTGGCCCTGCGTCCCGATCGCGGGAGCGTGCGGGTTGTCTGACTTGCGGGGGGCGCCGTATCCGAATACCGGGGCGTCCACGGTGCGTCGGAACGCCTCGTCGTAGGCGCCCAGCCGGCTCTGGTTGGTCGAGCTGTTCTCCAGCCGGTTCTCCACGCGCGACTGCACCGGCAGGGCCGAGAAGACCACGACGGCCGTCACGCCCAGGGCTGCTGCCGCCACCAGGGCCCGCGCGTCACCACGACCGATCCGGCGCGCGGTGACGTAGGTGGCCGCGACGATCAGCGCGAGGAACATCCCGCGGTTCAGGGTGAGGAACGCCGGGATCAGCGAAGCCGGCAGCAGGAGGACGACCGACCACCAGGCGGGCCCGCGCCGCCGCGCCGTCATGAGGTACACCAGGACGAAGGGCAGCAGCACCGAGTAGCTGTTGCCCCAGTTGTTCGTGTAGGTGAACGGCGCGCTCGGCCGCGGGTCGATCGCG
>JBQCES010000201.1:0-7355 GCA_051960055.1 Angustibacter sp.
ATCTACGACCAGTCACGCCGCGGAGAGTGACGCCCCGCCCGGCGTGACGACCCGCGGAGTCGCTCAGTGCGCGAAGTGCCGCGTGCCGGTGAAGTACATCGTCACGCCGGCCGCCTGCGCCGCGGCCACGACCTCGTCGTCGCGGATCGACCCACCCGGCTGCACGACCGCCCGCACCCCGGCGTCGAGCAGCACCTGCAGGCCGTCGGCGAAGGGGAAGAACGCGTCGGACGCCGCGACGGCGCCCCGGGCCCGCTCCGCCCCGGCCCGCTCGACGGCGAGCCGGCAGGAGTCGACGCGGTTGACCTGCCCCATGCCCACGCCGACGCTCGCGCCGTCGTCCGCCAGCAGGATCGCGTTCGACCGCACCGACCGCACCGCTCGCCAGGCGAAGGCCAGGTCGGCCAGCGTCTCGGCGTCGGCGGCCTCGCCGGCCGCGAGGGTCCACGACGCCGGGTCGTCACCGGGGGCGTCGATGCGATCGCCGGTCTGGGCGAGCACGCCCCCACTCACCTGGCGCAGCTCGACGGCGTCGCGGGCGTACCCGTCGGGCAGCTCGAGCAGCCGCACGTTCTTCTTGCGCGTCAGCACCTCGTAGGCGTCGTCGTCGAACGCCGGGGCCACCACGACCTCGGTGAAGATGTCGGCGAGCCGCTCGGCCATCGCGAGGGTGACGGGCCGGTTGGCCGCCACGACACCGCCGTACGCCGACACCGGGTCGCACGCGTGCGCCTTGGCGTGCGCCTCGGCGATGTCGGAGCCGACGGCGATGCCACACGGGTTGGCGTGCTTGATGATCGCGACCGCGGGCTGGTCGAAGTCGAACGCCGCCCGCAGCGCCGCGTCGCCGTCGACGTAGTTGTTGTACGACATCTCCTTGCCGTGCAAGGCAGTTGCCTGCGCGATGCCCGGCGCGGCGTCGGGGTCGACGTACAGCGCGGCCTGCTGGTGGGGGTTCTCGCCGTAGCGCAGGGTCGCGGCGCGCTCGAGGGCGAGACCGGCGTACGCGGGCCACCACTGCGGGTCGTCGGCGAGCTCGCGCGCGCACCACTCGGCCACGGCCTTGTCGTACGACGCGGTGTGCGCGAACGCGCGCGCGGCGAGACGTCGGCGCGCAGCGAGGTCGAAACCGCCGTCGTGCAACGCTTCCACGACGAGCGGGTAGTCACTGGGGTCGGTGACGATGGCGACGCTGGCGTGGTTCTTGGCGGCCGCGCGCACCATCGACGGGCCGCCGATGTCGATCTGCTCGACGACGTCGTCGAGGCCGGCGCCCGAGCGCACGGTCTCGCGGAAGGGGTAGAGGTTGCTGACCACCAGGTCGAACGGCTCGATGCCGAGGTCGGCGAGCTGGCGCTCGTGGTCGGCGTTGCGGCGGTCGGCCAGGATGCCCGCGTGCACCTTGGGGTGCAACGTCTTCACGCGCCCGTCGAGGCACTCCGGAAAGCCCGTGAGCTCCTCGACCTGCGTCACCGGCACGCCGGCAGCGGCGATGCGGGCCGCCGTCGAGCCGGTCGACACGATGGCGACGCCCGCACCGTGCAGCACGGTCGCGAGGTCCTCGAGGCCGGACTTGTCGTACACCGACACCAGGGCGCGACGGATCGGACGTCGGGCGCCGTCGACGGCGGGCTGCTCGCTCACGGGATGGTGACCCTTCTGTCGTTGATGGTCCAGCCGTCGCGGGACATGCGCCCCACCACGTCGACGAGCATCTCGCGCTCGACGGTCGTGATGCGTTCGTGCAGGGAGTCGACGTCGTCGTCGTCCGCGACGTCGACCGCCCGCTGGGCGATGATCGCGCCGGTGTCGACGCCGTCGTCGACCACGAAGAGCGTCGCCCCGGTGACCTTCACGCCGTACGCCAGGGCGTCCGCCGCGCCGTGCATGCCGGGGAACGACGGCAGCAGCGCGGGGTGGGTGTTGACGAACCGGCCGGCGAAGCGCGCGACGAACGCCGGGCCGGCCAGCTTCATGAAGCCGGCCGAGACGACGAGGTCGGGCTCGAACGACGCCACGTCGGCGGTGAGTGCGGCGTCCCACGCGGCGCGGTCGGCGTAGTCGCCCACGCGCTGCACGAACGTCGGCACGCCGGCCCGCTCGGCCCGGGCCAGGCCCTGGATGCCGTGGCGGTCGGCTCCGACCGCCACGACCTGAGCGCCGTACGACGGGTCGGCGCACGCGTCGAGCAGCGCCTGCAGGTTGGTGCCCGCGCCCGACACGAGGACGACGAGGCGCGCGGGGTCCGAGCGCCGCGTCAGGGTCGTCACGGACGACGAGGGTATCGGCGCCTCAGTCCCGGCGTCGCCGGTGGGTCGCCCAGGCGGCCGGTCCGGCCCCGAGTGCCAGCTCGCCGGCCAGCACCAGACCCGCCTTCCAGGCCGAGGGGCCGACGGCCGACAGCGTGCCCGGGCCTGCCGCGCCACCGCTCAGGGCGAGCAGCAGCGTCAGACCGGCGGCGGCGAGGCCGGCTGCCGCCAGGGCCTCCCAGACCGTGCCGTCGCGCCGGGCGACGACCCACCAGCCCACCACCGCGCCCACGACGACCGGAACGACGATGAGCGCCTGGAACGCGACGGGCAGCGGGCCCGGCGGGGGCACCGCGCCGAGCACCGGCACCAGCGGCAGCAGCCCGAGGTCGGAGCCCGCCGGCGTGATCGACGTCCCCGCGCCGAGCGCGAAGCCCTGCCCGCTCACGAACGCGACGCCCCACAGCACGAGGTTGGGCACCAGCAGCAGCTGGCCCAGGGTGACGACGGCACCGCCGACCACCCCCGCACCCAGCGCGTCGTACAACGACCCGACACGGGCGAACCGCAGCGCCAGCGTGACCACGACCAGCGCCGCGCCGACGGCCACGAGCGCTGCGGCTGCGAGCGCCGCGGGCCGACCGGCCCGGCGCAGCAGCACGGGGAGCCGCACGGCGTCAGCCAGCGTGGCGGCCACCGGGGCGTCGACCGCGCGCAGCGCCGCCACCAGACCGCCGGCTGCGGGCAGCAGCAGCCCCGCCGCGACGGCCTGTCAGACCACCGGGCGCACGCCGTCACCGTGCGCCAGCAGGGCTACGAGCACGAGCACGAGCGCGTACCCGGCCGCGAGCGCCGCCACCAGCGGGGCCACGGCGCGCAGCGCGCCACCCGCCGCCGTGACGTGCCGTGCGTCGAGCGAGTGACCGATCCGGCGTCCGGCGAGCCAGGCCAGCCCGACCGGGAGGGCCAGCCCACCGAACGGGGCCAGCGCCACCTGCCCCTCCGGCACCGAGACCGCGACGCGGTGCAGCACCAGCCACACGTCGGAGGCCACGCGCACCGACTGGCTCCAGCTCGCCGTCGACTGGGCCGAGGTCGCCCACGCGAGCAGCGCAGGCAGCACGACGGCCAGCCACGACAGCGCGGCGCTCCACAGGCCCGTGAGCGCGGCGAGCAGCGGGCTGGTGGGCCCGTCGTCCACGCCGCGGCCGGACGTGCCGGTGCTCGCACTGGTGCTCGAGGGGTGCAGTCGGTCGAGGAGGCTCATCGCCCTCCCATGGTCGCCCGTGCGCGGCGCCCGGCCCCGCATCCGCACCGGCCTCGGGGTGTCGCGGGCGACGGCACGACAGGTGCAACCGCAAGCCCCCCTCAGGCGTGTGTGTGGTGGAGGCTGGGCGCAGGGGGCCCAGCGACCGAGGAGAGGGTGGCGTGAGCAGCGAGCAGGACGAGTCGTCGTTCGACGAGTTCTACCGGACGACGAGCCGGCGCGTGATGCACCACGTCTACGCCATGACCGGCGACCGCACCGAGGCGCAGGACTGCGTCCAGGAGGCCTACGCGCGGGCGTGGCAGCGGTGGGGGCACCTCCACCGCCCCGACGGCGGCGACGGCGATCCGGAAGCCTGGGTGCGCACCGTCGCGCGCCGCATCGCGGTGTCGCGCTGGCGCCGCACCCGCACGGCGGCCCGGCACCTGCTCGCGCACGGGCGCGAGCAGACCGTGGCACCACCGAGCGAAGACCACCGGGTGCTCGTGGACGCTCTGCGGCGCATCCCCGAGGCGCAGCGGCACGCCGTCGTCCTGCATCACCTCGTGGGCCTGAGCGTCGACGAGGTCGCCCGCGAGACCGGGGCACCGACCGGCACCGTCAAGGCCCGCCTGAGCCGTGGCCGCACGGCGCTCGCCGCCGTGATCGGACCGCTCGACGCCCACACCGAGGAAGGGCTCCGTCATGGCCACTGAGACGCACGATCCGCTCCACGAGGCGCTGAGCGGCCTGCGGGACGATGTCAGCCGGGCTGCGCTCGCCCCCGCCGACCGCGTCCGGCAGCGCGGCGACCAGCGCACCCGACGGCGGCGGGTCGCGGCCGGCGTCGGCAGCATCGCGGCGGTCGCAGCGATCGCCGTCGCCAGCGCCCAGCTCCTCGGCGGCTCCGCACCGCTGCGTCCCGCGCCGGCGGCCACCGGGAAGGGCAGCCCGACCGCGGCGTCGTCGACCGCCTCACCGACCCCGACGCCCTCGCGGACGTCGCGTCCGGTCGTGACGGTGACGCCGGCTCCGCCGTTCAGCACGGGCGGTACGGTGCCGGCGGCCTACTTCCTCCCGGGGCAGCTCTGGCAGGGACCCGACCTCAACCACGGCCACGCCATGATCTCGGTCGAGCCCAAGGAGACCGAGGGCAGCGCCACCCGCTTCGCCTGCGACCCGCCGACGCCGGTCGACGACGTCGCCTTCCTCCAGGTCGTCGAGCGCTCGGGCCTCATGGTGGCCACGCAGAAGGTCATGCTCACCAGCTCGATGAACGCCGGCGACAACCTGTTCACGCTGCTGGCCGACGAGATCCCGACCTGCCAGCAGCGGCTGCGCGAGGCGGCGAAGGCCGAGGGTGACTCGCTGCCCCCCGGCGAGACCGCACCGGTCCCCGATGCCGAGGTGCTGCCGCTGAAGTCGGTGGCCGACCTCGACCTGGACGGCGCGACGCGCGCGTGGCGGACGACCACCGACTACGGGACGGGAGCAGGGTCCCGGCTCGTCGAGTACGTCGTGCTGGTGCGGGCGGGGGCGGCCGTCAGCTTCCTGAGCCTCCCGCAGTTCGAGCAGTCGGCCGTCACTGTCGGTGCCCTGCGCCGGCTCGCCGACGAGGCGCGCCAGCAGATGCGGTACGCGTCGCCGCCCAGCACGCTGTCGCAGTGAGGAGCGTCCACCCCGACCTGACGCCGTGAGGCGGGCCGAGCAGCAGCCGGACCACCGCTGGCGGGCGCTCGCCGTCTGCCAGCTCGCGCTGTTCGCCACGCTGCTCGACGTCAGCGTCACCAACGTCGCCCTGCCCTCCATCGGCAAGGCCACAGGCGCGTCGCCGTCGCAGCTGCAGTGGGTGGTCACGGGCTACGTGCTGGCGTTCGGGCTCGTGCCGGTGCTCGCCGGGCGGCTGGGTGACGACCGCGGCCGGCGGCGCATGTTCATCATCGGCGTGGCGGGGTTCGTGGTCACCTCCGCGGTCGTCGGCGTCGCCCCCGACCCGACGCTCATCATCGCCGCGCGGGTGCTGCAGGGGCTCTTCGGTGGGTTGATCAACCCTCAGGTGTCGGGGATCGTGCAGCAGCTGTTCACCGGCGCCGAACGCGGGCGCGCCTTCGGTGCGATCGGCGCGATGGTCGGGACGGCGACCGCCGTCGGCCCGCTCGTGGGGGGGCTGCTCATCGGGCTGGGCGGCGAGCAGCTGGGCTGGCGGCTCGTCTTCTTCGTCAACATCCCGCTGGGCGTGCTCGCGATCGTGCTGGCCCGGCGGTGGCTACCCGGCCCCGAAGACTCCACGCCCGAACGCAAGCCGCGGCTCGACGTCCTCGGCGCGAGCCTGCTCGGGCTAACGACGCTGTGCGTGCTCTTCCCGACCGTGCAGTACGACACCGTGCGCGACGCGCGGCTCTTCTGGATCCTCGTGCCGGCGCTGCCGCTCGCCCTGCTGTTCCTGCGCCGCGAGTGGCGCCTGACGCGCTCGCGCACCGACCCGCTCGTCGACCTGCGGCTGTTCCGACAGCCGTCGTACACCGTGGGCGTGCTGCTGGCGCTGCTCTACTTCTGCGCCTTCACCGGCCTCCCGCTCGTGCTCGCGCTGTACTACCAGCTGGGGCTGGGCTTCTCAGCGCTGGAGTCGGGGCTCGGCGTGACGGCGTTCGCGATCGGGTCGGCCGTCTCGGCACCGCTCGTCGGACGGCGCGTGGCGGCGCGCGGGCGTCCGCTGGTGATCGTGGCGCTCGCTGTGTTCGCCGCGGGTGCCGTCGCCGTCGACCTCGTGGCGCGGCACGGCGGAGCCGGCGGGCGCGGGGCCGCGCTGGCCCTGGCGCTCCCGCTGCTGGTGCTCGGCCTCGGCAGCGGCGGGATCATCACGCCCAACCAGGCGCTGTCGCTGCAGGACGTCGACCCGCGGATGGGCGGTGCGGCCGGCGGCGTGCTGCAGACCGCACAGCGCATCGGCTCGGCTGTGGGCCAGGCCGTCATCGGCTCGGTCTTCTTCGCGACCCTTGCGGCGCAAGGGGTACGCCCCGGCCAGCACGATCCCACGGCGTACTCGCACGCGCTCTCGAACGCCGTCCTCGCGACGCTCGCCTTCACCGCCGCCGCGCTCGTGCTCGGCGTCACCGACCTGGTGCTGACCCGTCGACGGCGGTGAGTACTGCATCCACACTGGTGGCGTGACCCAGGAGGCGAAGACATGCGCGTCCTGCGGCCGGCGCATCGAGTGGCGCAAGAAGTGGGAGCGCGACTGGGAGTCGGTGCGCTACTGCTCCACCGCCTGCCGCCGGCACGGCGTGAGCGACACCGACCGGCGGCTCGAGACCACGATCCTCGACCTGCTCGACCAGCGCGGCCGCGGCAAGACGATCTGCCCCTCCGACGCCGCGCGCGCCGTCGGGACGGACGACACCTGGCGCGACCTGATGGAGCCCGCGCGGCGGGCGGCGCGCCGGCTCGTGGCGTCCGGCCAGGTGGTGGTGACCCAGGGTGGGCACGTCGTCGACCCGTCGACCGCCCGCGGCCCCATCCGCATCCGGCGGGTCTGAGCTGCGCAGACCGTGTCAGCCGGCACACGCCGACGGCCCCCCGCCGAAGCGAGGGGCCGTCGTACGAGCCTTGCGGCTCAAGGGTGCTGAGCGGTCAGCTCAGTGGTTCTTCATGATCTCGCGCATGAGCTCGGCGGTCTCGGACGGCGTCTTGCCGACCTTCACGCCGGCGGCCTCGAGGGCCTCCTTCTTCGCCTGCGCGGTGCCGGACGAGCCGGACACGATGGCGCCGGCGTGGCCCATGGTCTTGCCCTCGGGGGCGGTGAAGCCGGCGACGTAGCCGACGACCGGCTTGGTCACGTGCTCCTTGATGTACGCCGCGGC
>JBQCES010000202.1:0-4615 GCA_051960055.1 Angustibacter sp.
GGGCACCCTGCTGCACTCCTATTGGAGCTGGGTGCCCCCGTTGCATTCGTTCGGTGGAGTGATCTTCCCCAGAGATGCGCTGGCGCGCATGATCACGGGCGAGGAGGCCGGTCAGGGCAGGTCGGCCGGGGTGTCGACGTCGCGCGGGTGGCCGGTGTCGCCGCACTCGACGAGCAGGACGTCGTCGGGGTGCTGGCGCAGCCACACCCGCGCGCCCTGGTCGCCGGACGCCGCGGCGACGACGTCGGACCACACCGCGCGAGCCAGCCGCACCGGGTGAGCGGGCGTGCCGTCGTACGACGCCTGAGCTGCCGGGGCGGCGTCCGCCTCGAGCAGGCGCCGCACGGCCTGCGCGCCGATCCACGGCATGTCGACGAGCACGAGCACCGCGTCCGACCAGTCGCCGAGCCGCGCCGCCGACTCCAGTGCGACCCGCAGCGACGACGCCATGCCCGTGGGCCAGTCGACGTTCGTCACGACCGTGGCGTCGACGTCGCGCACCGGCACGGCGCCGGCCACCACGAGGACGTCGTCGCAGCCACCCTCGCGCAGCACCCGGACGGCGCGGTCGACCAGCCGCTCGCCGTCCAGCTCGACGAGGGCCTTGGCCGCTCCGAAGCGGCTCCCTCCCCCGGCCGCGAGCACCACGCCGACGGCGGTCATCGCCGGGCCGGCCCGAGCCCCTGCACCAGCGCGGACAGCCGCGAGGCGTCCGCGAGCGAGCGCGGGCCGTCCGATCGCTGGATGGCCATCACGGCCACCTGGTCGCCGTCGACCAGGTCGAGCCAGGCCCACGCGTCGCCGTTCGCGAAGCGCACGGACTCGATCTCGGCCCAGCTCAGCCGGCGCGTCACCGCGACGTTGCGCACGACGATGCCCTCGCGCGACGGCACCGCGCGGATCGCGGCGAACCGCCACATCACGAACGCCACGAGCACGCCGAACCCGGCGATGAGCAACGAGTCGCCCACGGACCAGGAGCGGTAGCCGGTGGCGGGCAACGTCACCGCCAGCACCCCGAACACGACGAGCGCGCCGACGGCGAACGCCGCCGCCACCCGTCGTCCCCGCTGAGGAACGAACGGCGCGAACGGATCGCCGTCCGCGCCGCTGCTGCTGGTCATGCGCTTGTCACAACCGGCAGGCGTGGATGTCGGTGACGAGGATGGCGCGGGCGCCCAGGTCGTAGAGCTCGTCCATGACCCGGTTGGTGGTCGCCCGCGGCACCATCGCGCGCACGGCGACCCAGCCCTTGTCGTGCAACGGCGACACCGTGGGCGACTCCAGGCCCGGCGTGAGCGCGCACGCCCGCTCGACCAGCTCGACCCGGACGTCGTAGTCCATCATCACGTAGCGCCGCGCAGTCAGGACGCCCTGCAGCCGCCGCGACAGCACACCCACCGCGGGGTTGCCGTCGGCGCCGGCCCGCTGGACGAGCACCGCCTCGGACTCCAGGATCGGCTCGCCGAACACCTCCAGCCCTGCGGCGCGCAGCGTCGACCCGGTCTCGACGACGTCGGCCACGACGTCGGCCACGCCGAGCTCGACCGCCGACTCCACCGCCCCGTCGAGCCGGACGACGGTCGCCGGCACACCGTGGTCGGCCAGGTGCCGCTCGAGCAGCCCGGCGTACGACGTCGCGACGCGCGTGCCGGCCAGGTCACCGACGGCCTTGGCGACGCCGGGCGGCCCGGCGAAGCGGAACGTCGAGCGCCCGAAGCCGAGCGGCAGCACCTCCTCGACGTCGACGCCGGAGTCGAGCAGCAGGTCGCGTCCGGTGATGCCGACGTCGAGCGTGCCCGAGCCGATGTAGACGGCGATGTCGCGCGGGCGCAGGAAGAAGAACTCGGCGTCGTTGTCGGGGTCGGCGAGCACGAGCTCACGGCTGCTGGAGCGCTGGCGGTAGCCCGACTCACGCAGCATGTCGCTGGCGGCCTCGGACAGCGCGCCCTTGTTGGGAACGGCGATACGGAGCATCTGGTCCTCCGGTGCGGTGGGACGGCGGGAGCGGCGTGCGGGGCGTCCGCTCACAGATGCGCGTAGACGTCCTGCAGGCTGAGGCCGCGAGCCAGCATCAGCACCTGCAGGTGGTAGAGCAGCTGGCTGATCTCCTCGGCCGTGCGGTCCGCGCCCTCGTGCTCGGCCGCCATCCACACCTCGGCGGCCTCCTCGACGACCTTCTTGCCGATCGCGTGGACGCCGGCGTCGAGCTCGGCGACCGTGCCCGAGCCCTCTGGACGGGTGGCCGCCTTGTCGGCCAGCTCGGCGAACAGCGCGTCGAAGGTCTTCACAGGCCACCAGCCTACGGCGTCAGCGGAGGTCGTCGGCCCCGGGCACCGCCAGCGTCCGCAGGGTGAGCGCCGTGGCGACGGCCGCGGTGGCTGCCTCGTGGCCCTTGTCCTCGCGCGAGCCGGGCAGCCCGGCGCGGTCGAGGGCCTGCGCGTCGTCGTCGCACGTCAGGACGCCGAAGCCGACCGGCACACCCGTCGAGACCGCGACGTCGGTGAGCCCGGACGTCGCCGCCTGGCAGACGAAGTCGAAGTGCGGTGTACCCCCGCGCACCACGACACCGAGCGCCACCACCGCGTCGTAGCCGGCGCGCGCCAGCCGGGCGGAGGCCACGGGCAGCTCGAACGACCCGGGGACGCGCACCAGCAGCGGCTCGCTGACTCCGGCGTCCGACAACGCTCGTAGGGCGCCGTCGACCAGCCCGTTCATCACCTGCTCGTGCCACTGCGCCGCGACGACGGCGACGCGCAGGTCGCGCGCGGCGTCGGCGTCGACGGCGATCCTGGGCGAGCCCGCGCCGCTCATGCCGGCCGCCGGTGCGACGCGACGCTGCCGGAGCCGAGGTCGAGGTCGTGGCCCATGCGGTCGCGCTTGGTGGCGAGGTAGCGGGCGTTGAACACCGACTCGCCGGCCCGTAGCGGCGTGCGCCCGACGACGGCGACGCCGTGCGACGCCAGCCCCTCCACCTTGGCCGGGTTGTTGGTGAGGAGGCGCACCTCGCTCGTGCCGAGATCGCGCAGGATCGCCGCGGCCGCGCCGTACTCCCGGGCGTCGGCGGGCAGCCCCAGCTCGAGGTTGGCGTCGACGGTGTCGCGGCCGAGGTCCTGCAGCGCGTACGCCGACAGCTTGGCCAGCAGTCCCACCCCGCGTCCCTCGTGGCCACGCAGGTAGACCACCGCTCCGCCGCGGCGTGCGACCTGCTCGAGCGCGGCGTCGAGCTGAGCGCCGCAGTCGCAGCGCAGCGAACCGAGGACGTCACCGGTGAGGCACTCGGAGTGCAGGCGCACGACGGCGTCCGGCGCGGTGAGGTCGCCGCTCACCAGCGCCAGGTGCTCGGCGCCGGTGAGCAGGTCGCGGTAGCCGTGCGCCACGAACGTGCCGTGCCGCGTCGGCAGCGTCGTGCTGGCCACGCGCTGGACCCGCGGCGTGGCCGCCGGCTGCGGCTCGACGGGCCGCGCGTCGTCGTGGGTGAGCCGCCACAGCGCCAGGTCGGCGATGCTCACCGTGACCAGGTCGTGCTCGGCGCCGAGGGCCAGGACGTCGGGCAGGCGCATCATGCGGCCGTCGTCGTGCACCAGCTCGGCGATCACCGCGACCGGTGCGAGCCCCGCGAGGCGGCAGAGGTCGACCGACGCCTCGGTGTGCCCGGCTCGCTCGAGCACTCCCCCGGGCCGGGCGCGCAGCGGCAGCACGTGGCCGGGGCGCACGAGGTCGTCGGCCGTCGTGGACTCCGCCGCCAGCAGCCGCAGGGTGTGCGCCCGGTCGGCGGCGCTGATGCCGGTGCTGACGCCGTCGCGCGCGTCGACGGTGAGGGTGTAGGCGGTGCCGCGCGGGTCCTGGTTGTCGGCCACCATCGCGGGCAGCCGCAGCCGGTCGGCCGTCTCGGCAGGCATGGGAGCGCACAGCAGCCCCGAGGTGTGCCGCACGGTCCACGCGATCCACTCCGGAGTCGCGTGCAGGGCGGCCAGCACGACGTCGCCCTCGTTCTCGCGGTGCTCGTCGTCGACGACGAGCACCGGACGTCCGGCTCGCAGCGCGGCCAGCGCGGCGGGGATGCTCACGAGCGACAGCGGCTCGCGGGCACCGACCCCCGTCACGACGTCGCCTCCATCGCCGGGTCGCTGAGGCCCTGCACCGTCTGGTCGCGGCGGGCGAGGCGCAGCCACACGACGAAGCCCCACACCACGAAGGCGCCGTAGACGGCGTACAAGGCGGCCGAGGGGTAGAAGTGCGCGCGCAGCAGCAGCGGGACGCCCACCGCGTCGACGGCGATCCAGCACAGCCAGAAGTCGACCCAGCCGCGGGCCATCGCGTACGTCGCGAGCATCGAGCCGACGAAGATCCACGCGTCGGCCCACACCGGGTCGTACGAGCCGAGCGCCCGGAAGATCGGCGTCAGCACCAGCACGCCGACGACGCCGACGCCGACGAGCAGGGCCCGCTCACGCCAGGTCGCCCAGCGCGGCTCCACCGCGGCCGCACCGTCACCGCGGCTGCGGTTGGCGTTCCAGCGCCACCAGCCGTAGACGCTCGTGACGATGAAGAACACCTGCCGCCCGGCCTGACCGTAGAGGGTGGTGCCCTGCGGCGTCGTGAACGCGACGCC
>JBQCES010000203.1:0-13446 GCA_051960055.1 Angustibacter sp.
AGCATGAAGTGCTGGAACACCATGCCGATGCCGGCCTTGATCGCATCGGTCGGGGAGGAGAACGTCAGCTCGCGGCCGTCGACGGAGATCGTGCCCTCGTCGGGCTTCTGCACGCCGTACAGGATCTTCATCAGCGTCGACTTGCCGGCGCCGTTCTCGCCCACCAGCGCGTGCACCGTGCCCCGGCGCACGGTGATGTTGACGTCCCGGTTGGCGACCACCCCGGGGAAGCGCTTGGTGATGCCGGTCAGGCGCACCGCCGCCACCGCGGCGTCCACCTCGGGTGCTGTGGTCACGGAACTCCTCGTCACGGCCGCCGGTGCCTTGGGGACGGGCCGGCGCGCAGGGGGACGGCGGTGGTGTGGCGCAGGACGGGTCCGGGGCGACGCTACCGCGCCGCCCCGGACCCCGGTCAGACCTCGGACGTCACGGCTTGGCGGGCACCGTGATCTTGCCGTCGATGATCTGCTGCTTGTAGTCGTCGACCTTCGACTTGATGTCGTCGATCTTGCCGCCGGTGGTGGCGTAGTCGACGCCACCCTTCTTCAGGTCGTAGACCTGGTCACCATCGGGGATGGTGCCCTCCTGCGCGGCCTTGATGAAGTCGAAGACGGCCACGTCGACCTTCTTGATCATCGAGGAGATGATCACGTCGCGCACGGCCGGGGCCGCGGTGAGCGCCTGGTCGGAGTCGACACCGATGGCCATCGCGTTCTTGGCCTTGACGGCCTCGAAGACGCCGCCACCCGAGCCGCCGGCCGCGTGGTAGATGACGTCGGCGCCGGCGTCGAGCATGCCCTGCGCCGCGGTCTTGCCCTTGGCCGGGTCGGTGAAGCCCGAGAAGTCCGGCGGCTGGGTCAGGTACTTGATCTGGATCTTGATGTTCGGGTTGACCGCCTTCGCACCGGCGACGTAGCCCGCCTCGAACTTCTGGATCAGCGGCACCTGGACGCCACCGACGAAGCCGATGTTGCCGGCCTTCGACTTCAGCGCGGCGATCGCGCCGACGAGGTAGGAGCCCTCGTTCTCGGCGAACAGCAGGCCGTGGACGTTCTTGGGCGTCTTGTCGCCACGAGCGTTGTCGACGATGGCGAAGTTGATGTCGGGGAACTCGGCCGCGACCTTGTCGGTGGCCGAGGCGTAGGCGAAGCCGACCGCGATGATCGGGTTGTAGCCGGCCTGGGCGAGGGTGCGCAGGCGGTCCTCCTTGGCGGACTCCGCCTCGCCGGACGTCGCCTCGGCCTCCTGGGCCGTCACGCCGAGCTCGGACTTGGCCTTGTCGAGGCCCGCCGCCGCCGCGTCGTTGAACGACTGGTCGCCGCGGCCGCCGATGTCGTAGGCCAGGCCGACCTTGAGGGCCTTCTTGGTGCTCGAGCTCGTGTTGGACGAACCGCTCGAGGTGTTGTCGGAGCTGCTGCCGCACGCTGCCAGTGCCAGGGCTGCCACCGAGGCGGCGGCCACCATCTTCATCACCCGACGCAAGGGGTGTCTCCTTCTATCCGGTTACACGTGCTGACCTCGAAGCGAGCCCAGCTGGACACTTCGCCGACGTCCGGCGTCTGCCTCGACACCTCGCGCAAGTCGGTCGGGACTCTACCCGCGCCACACAGGCGATGTGGGCAGGACCCGAGTGAGTATCCGAACCGTTACCGGCCAGTCACCTCGTCAACTGTTGCCGTCGCGCTCGGCATCATCGAGCGATGCGTGCGGCGCGAGAGCGGCGAGCGCGTCCAGAGCGACCTGCGCCAGCAGCTGGGCGCCGATCGCCACCGCGCCGTCGTCGACGCGCAGGTTGCCCTGGTGCAGGTCGTACGTCGGGCCGCCGGGCGTGCGGGTGCCGAGGCGGGCCATCGCCCCGGGCACGGACTCGAGGTACCAGGAGAAGTCCTCGCCGCCGAGGCTCTGCTCGGTGCCGACGACGCCGGCGGGGCCGACCACCGACGTGGCGGCGGTCGCGAGGTGCCGGGCGGCGTCCGGCGCGTTCACCACCGGCGGGACGCCGCGCACGTGCTCGATCTCGGCGGTGACGCCATACGGCGCGACCACCGCACGCACGACCTCGTCGACGACGCGCTGCGCCTGGTCCCAGGCCCGGATGTCGAGCAGCCGCAGGGTGCCGGCGACCTCGCCGAGGCTGGGGATGACGTTCTTGGCCGACCCCGCGTGCACCGAGCCCCACACCAGGCTGGCGCCGGCGCGCGGGTCGAGCCGGCGCGACAGCGCCGCGGGGACGTCGGTGACGACCTTGGCCAAGGCGTAGGTGAGGTCCTGGGTGAGGTGCGGGCGCGAGGTGTGGCCACCGCGGCCGCGCAGGCGCACCGTGACGGAGTCGGACGCGGCGGTGATGGGTCCCTCGCGCAGGCCGACCTGGCCGACGTCGAGCGAGGGGTCGCAGTGCAGCGCGTAGATCGAGTGCACGCGGTCGAGCACCCCCAGGGCCATGAGGTCGACGGCGCCGCCGGGCATGACCTCCTCGGCCGGCTGGAACACCAAGCGCACGCGCCCCGGCAGCGGGGTGGCCAGGTGGCGCGCCTGCAGCGCGAGCCCGGCGCCGAGCAGCGCTGTGGTGTGCACGTCGTGCCCGCAGGCGTGCGCGACGCCGTCGACCGTCGAGCGCCAGGGATCGGGGATCTCGTCGTCGACCGGCAGCGCGTCCAGGTCGGCGCGCAGCGCGACCACCGGCGCGGACGGCGCGGGGTCGCCCACCTCGGCCAGGACGCCGCTGCGTGGCAGCTCCTGGACGGCGATGCCCTCCTTCTCCAGCCGCGCGGCCACGAGCTCGGTGGTGCGCACCTCGTGCCGGGAGGTCTCGGGGTGGGCGTGGATGTCGCGGCGGGTCTCGACCAGCTCGTCGCGCAGGGCGGCGACGAGGTCGGCGAGCGACGGCGGGGTCGGCGAAGAGGAGTGAGGTTCCACGATCCCGCCAGGTTAGCCGGGCTCAGAAGGCGTCGCGCGCGACGCGCGCTCAGAAGGCGTCGCGCGGGACGTAGGTGCCCCACACCTCCCGCAGCGCGTGGCAGACCTCACCGACGGTGGCGCGGGCGGCGAGCGCCTCGCGCATCGGGTAGAGCACGTTGTCGGTGCCGCGGGCGGCGTCCTGCACGGCAGCCAGCGAGCGGTCGACGGCGGCCTGGTCGCGCTCGGCCCGCAGCGTGGCCAGGCGCGCCGCCTGCTCGGCCTCGATCGCGGGGTCGACGCGCAGCGGCTCGTAGGGCTCGTCGTCGTCGACGGTGAACCGGTTGACGCCGACGACCACGCGCTCGCCGCCGTCGATCTGCTGCGCCACGTCGTAGGCCGACCGCTCGATCTCGGACTTCTGGAAGCCCTCCTCGATCGCGGCGACCGCTCCCCCGCGGTCGTCGACGGCCTGCATGAGCTCACGGATCGCCGTCTCGAGCTCGTCGGTCATCGACTCGACGACGTAGGAGCCGGCGAAGGGGTCGACGGTCTTGGTGACGTCGGTCTCGTAGGCGATGACCTGCTGGGTGCGCAGGGCCAGGCGGGCGGCCTTCTGCGTCGGCAGGGCGATGGCCTCGTCGTAGGAGTTGGTGTGCAGGCTCTGCGTGCCGCCGAGCACCGCGCCGAGACCCTGCAGCGCCACGCGCACGAGGTTGACCTCGGGCTGCTGGGCGGTGAGCTGCACGCCCGCCGTCTGGGTGTGGAACCGCAGCATCAGCGACTTGGGGTTCTTGGCCCCGAACTCGTCGCGCATCACCTGCGCCCAGATCCGCCGCGCCGCACGGAACTTCGCGACCTCCTCGAGCAGCGTCGTGCGCGCGACGAAGAAGAACGACAGGCGCGGGGCGAAGTCGTCGACGTCGAGCCCGGCGTCGATCGCGGCCTGCACGTACGCCTTGGCGTTGGCGATGGTGAACGCCACCTCCTGCGCGGGCGTCGCCCCGGCCTCGGCCATGTGGTAGCCCGAGATCGAGATGGTGTTCCAGCGCGGAAGCTCCTTGCGGCAGTAAGCGAACGTGTCCGCGATCAGCCGCAGCGACTCCTTGGGCGGGTAGATGTAGGTGCCGCGCGCGATGTACTCCTTCAGCACGTCGTTCTGGATCGTGCCGGTGAGCTGCGCGCCCTCGACGCCCTGCTCCTGCGCGACGAGCTGGTAGAGCAGCAGCAGCACCGAGCCGGGCGCGTTGATGGTCATGGACGTCGACACCTCCCCGAGCGGGATGCCGCCGAACAGCACGCGCATGTCGTCGATCGAGTCGATGGCGACGCCCACCTTGCCGACCTCGCCGTGGGCGATCGGCTCGTCGGAGTCGTAGCCCATCTGCGTCGGCAGGTCGAAGGCCACGCTGAGGCCGCCGGTGCCGGCCGCGACCAGCTGGTGGTAGCGCTCGTTCGACTCCTTCGCGGTGCCGAAGCCGGCGTACTGGCGCATGGTCCACGGCCGGCCGGTGTACATGTTCGGGTACACCCCGCGGGTGTACGGGAACTGGCCGGGCTCGCCGAGCTGCTGGGCGGCGTCCCAGCCCTGCAGGGCGTCCGGGCCGTAGACCGGGCGGATCGGGAGGCCGGACTCGCTGCGGGGTTCGTTCACAGCCGAGAGGTTAGCCGCGTGCGGGCGGCCGGGCCCGCGCTCGTGGCTGACCTCACACCTCGCCCTTCCCCACCCCCCTCCGGCGCGGGCCGGCGTAGCGTGCGGTCGTGGCCGCCGTCCGCATCGCTCGCATCTACGACCCCGTGTCGCCGGACGACGGTCGCCGGGTGCTCGTCGACCGGCTCTGGCCCCGCGGCGTCAGCAAGGAGAAGGCCGCTCTCGACGAGTGGTGCCGGGACGCCGCACCCTCCCCCGAGCTGCGACGGTGGTTCGGCCACGACCCCGAGCGGTTCGAGGACTTCGTGCGCCGCTACCGCGCCGAGCTGAGCAGCGGCGTGGGAGCGGACGCCGTCGCGCACCTGCGCGAGCTGGCGGCCTCCGGGCCGCTCACGCTCCTCACCGCGACGAGGGACACCTCGCAGAGCACCGCCGGCGTCCTGGCCGAGCTGCTCGCCTGGCCGGACTCCGGGCGCTAGCGTGCGCGTCCATGAGCCAGGCACTCGTGGACCGCCTCGTCGACGCCATCCTGCAGCAGTACCCCGTCCACCAGGGCTTCATCGAGCGTGCGCTCGCCGGGGCCACCGCGGCGGAGGTCGACCGCCTCGCGCGCTACCTGGACTTCTGCCTGACCAAGGGGCTGACGCTCGACTACCTCGCCGAGAGCTACCTGACGATCCTCGGTGACACGCTCGACGAGCAGCAGTACTTCCAGCACCACGGACGCTACCGGCACTCGACCTTCGCCGAGGTGGCCGAGTCGGTCTACCACGACCGCCAGTACATGGACCGCTACATGTACGGCCTCGCCATCACGAACTTCCTGTGGCCCAACCACGTCGAGATGGCGCGGTTCCTGCGACGCACGCTGCCTCGCGGCCGCACGGGCACGTACCTCGAAGTCGGTCCCGGGCACGGGTTCCTGCTGCTGACCGCGATCGAGGTCGGCTCGTTCGGTGACCTCCTCGGCGTCGACCTGTCGGCGGCCAGCGTCGAGCAGACGCGAACCGTCGTGCAGCACTTCCACCCGGCGGCGCCCGTCCGCATCGAGCAGCGGGACTTCCTGGACGCGGACGACCTGCCTCCGGCGTCCTTCGACGCGATCGTCATGGGTGAGGTGCTGGAGCACGTCGAGCAGCCGCAGACCTTCCTGCGCCGGATCGCCGACCTCCTGGCGGACGACGGGTTCGCGTTCGTCACCACCTGCGTCAACGCCCCAGCGGTCGACCACATCTACCTGTGGCGCACCACCGACGAGCTGGAGGACATGATCCGGGCCAGCGGGCTGTCGATCATCGAGCCGCTCCGGCTGCCGTACGAGGGCAAGACCCTCGAGGAGTCGCGCGCGGAGCAGCTGCCGATCAACGTCGCCTACGTCCTGGCCCCGGCTCGCGACTGACGTCGGTCAGCCACCGGCCGTCGGGCCGGCACCCATCAGCTCGACGACCAGGCCCGACCGGCGCTGCACGAACGCCACGGTCGAGTCGAACGTCACCGCGTACGTCGGCGGCACCAGCAGCAGCGCGTCCTGAGCCTCCTCTCGGGCCAAGGCCGCCTGGAGGTCGTCGACCCAGAAGCACAGGTGGTCGAGCCCGCCGCCGCGTCGAAGGCGCGCGCTGATCGGCGAACCTCCCTCCGGGTGCGGCGCCACGAGCTCGACGTCCGCCCCTTCGGGCAGCCGCAGCAGGGCGCAGACCACCCGCAGCAGCGGGTCCTCGGTGGGACCCACCACCAGCTCGCCGCCGGCGTCCTGGAAGCGACGGACGCCACCGGCCATGTTCTCGACGACGTACCCGATGTGGTGCAGCCGGGGCCGCGTGTCGACCCCCTGCGACGCGTCTCGCACGTCAGTACCCGCCGTACACGAAGGGGATGGCGTTGCTGGACGCCCACGCCACGACCACCAGGAGGCCCGCCAGGGCGAACCCGATGAGCAGCTCGACCAGCAGCCGGCGCGCCCACGCCCTCGCACCCACCGGCTCCGGGCGGCCCGCCTGCCTCTTCGTCATCACGATCGCCCGCATGCCGGGTCCTTTCCGCGCCTGGTGAGCAACGAGCAGATGTCCTCTGACAGCACCGTGGCCTCCGCGGTCCCGTCCAGCTTGTGCACCAGGTCCTTGAATTTGGTCGGAGGGACGCGGTCCTGCAGGCCCTGGGGGTCGAGCACGACCCGGTCACTGGTCCGGCCGGCCGAGGTCGACGCGAGCATCGTCCGGACCTCGGCCACGTAGCCGCGCCCCCGCGCTCCCGCGTACACCTGCGGGGCGATGGGCGGCATGTAGAAGTACGCGTCGACCCCTGCCCGGTCGACCATCTCCAGCATCTCGCGAAGGACCGTGCGGTTGAAGGACGACCTCGACTCCACCTCCCGCTGCATGATGCGCAGCTGGCGCACGGCGAGGGTGCTGCCTTGGGGCGTCGGCTGGTACTGCCGGAACCAGAAGTCGACGGGCCGGGTCACCGCCAGCTCCTGCAGCGGGTCGAGGGCCGGCGCCGGCGCGCGCGTGGTGTGCAGCAGCGAGAGGTCCTGCGTCCGGCGGGCGATCCGGACCCCCCACTCGTACCGGTCGCCCACCGCCCGCGGGCTGACCCACGACGCCGCCTTCCAGCCCACGTCGCCCGGACTCACCAGGGACGCTGCCACCGGCCAGCGCGACGGCGGCCAGGCGCTGTGCTGGGCGAGGACCCCGTCGAGGTAGCCCCACTGCTGGACCGCGACGTCGTTCAGCACCCACACCGGGTTCAGGCTGACGACCACGAGGTCCGGCTTGGTCTCCAGGGCGGCCGACAGGCCGGCGAGCTCGTCCACCAGCCGGGCCGCGCTCAGGTAGTACACGTCCGTCGAGATGCTCCGGCCGTCCACCGAGCCGACCCGGTCGGCGACCAGCTGCGGGATGAACGCGCGCGTCCGCTGCCCGACGGCCACGGTCTCCGAGCCGCCGACCCAGGCGACCCGGAAGGTGCCCGGGGCCGACGTCGGCCGGTACCCCCGCGTGTCGCCGTACGGCAGGCTGACGTTCCTCGTGGTGTCGGTCGCGAGCTCGTGGAACCGCGAGCGCGCGATGTCACCCGGCCGCGCCGGCAGGACGAGGCTGGCGACCACGAGTCCGAGGACGGCGAAGCCCGCGATCCGCACGACCGTCCACCTCGTGACGACGAAGCCGAGCCGGTCCTGAAGGAGCTGCAGGAGGCGGTCGGCGATCATGGCAGCAACCTCGCGTAGAAGGTCGGCAGCGACGACAGGTCGAGCATCAGCAGTGGCAGGCTGAGCAGGAAGTAGGCGTAGAACGGCAGCCACGCCGCAGCACGCCGCGCCAGGCTGCGGTCGGCCGGGACGGGATGTCGGGTCACCCACCAGCGGTGGGTGACCAGCCCTGCGGTGTGGTAGATCCCGAAGATCACCAGCGGCACGCTGAGATCGTGCCAGAGCGCGATGACCATCATGGTCGCCGCGATGGCCACGTACTGCGTCCGAGCCCGCATGCCGCCCATGGGCACGAAGACGTTGCGCTGCGCGAACCGCGTCAGGCTCATGTGCCAGCTGTTCCAGAAGTCCTGGGGGTTCGTCTTCAGGTAGGGGTTCCTGAAGTTGGGCGCCAGGCGGAAGCCGAGCAGCCGAGCGCTCCCGATCGCCAGGTCGGAGAAGCCCGAGAAGTTCAGGTAGAAGTACCAGGCGAACAGCACGAGCTCACCCCAGTAGGCCAGCGCCGAGCCGGTGTGGGTGCGCAGGGCGAACACGTCCTGGCTGCCCCGCAGCAGGTAGGCGAGCACGAAGACCTTGATCACCCCGACGCCGATCGTGATCAGCCCGCTCACGGTGTCCTGCGGGCTCCAGCGGTGGCGCCGATCGAGGCCGTCGGCCACCTCCGTGTACTCGATGACGGGGCCGATCACGAGCACGGTCGGGAAGAAGCCGTAGGCCAGCTGCTGCAGCGGTCGCAGCGGCGGGACGATCTCCAGCCGCACCTTCACGAGCTGGTCGACGGCACGGAAGGTCGCGAAGCTCAACCCGATCGGGAGGATCAGGTCACGCACGCGGTCGATGGATCCGGTCCACGGGCTCAGCTGGTCGACGAGACCGTTCATCCGGGCGTTGAAGCCGGTCACCGACCACGCGGGCGCGAGCTTCCACACCAGCATCGGCAGGAGCGCGAGCAGCACGAGCAGCGTCATCCACACCCAGCCGCCTCGGCGGTCGCGCCACAGCGTCGACGCCAGCTGGAGCAGGAACACGCCGACCCACAGCGGCAGGTAGAGCGCGAGCAGGCGGGGCGCGATCAGGAACAGCAGGTACATGCCGGTGAGCGCGAGCAGGAGCTGGCGCCCACGCGCCCACGGCATCAGGTAGTACAGCGGCGTCACCAGCACCAGCAGGACCAGCAGGTCCGAGAAGTAGGTGAACGGGTCACCGTCAAGCATCGCGGAGCACCGTGACGTGGTCCGGAACCACAGCGAGTGGCAGGTGCGCCTCGAAGCGCCCCTCTCCGGTCTCCCTGAAGCCGCGCTCGGGGTAGAAGCTCCTGGTCTGGCCGTTCTTGGCGGTGGGCACGTACACGCCGCGCAGCGCTCGGACGCCGGCGGCCACCGCGTCGTCAGCGACGGCCTGCAGCACGGCATCCTCCACGCCACGCTGCAGCACCCGACAGCTCATGAGCAGGGTGTCGAGCTCCCAGACGTCGTCGGTGCAGCTCACCACGGCGACCGCCACGAGGCCGTAGCCGCCGAAGCGGTCGGACACCTCGGCGCAGTAGACGCGGTGCGCCTCGGAGGCGAGCAGCCCGGCCACCTGGCCCTCGTCGCGGCGGACGGTCGTGAGGTTGAACTGGTTCGTCTTGTTGATGAGCTGGCTCACCCGTGCGACGTGTGGGGGTCCGGGCCGGAAGACGCGCACGGTCAGGCCGAGCGAGTGCAGGAACTCAGCCCGCGACGGCGCGTGGGTCGCCGCCGCGGTGCGCACCTGCTCGGCCCGCACCATGGACGTGCGAGCGCGGTCCTCCGCCGAGACGGTGGCGAACCGGAAGGCGGTCAGCGACGCGGTCAGCTGCGCGATCTCGTCCGGCTCGTCCGAGACCCTGACGACCTGGACGCCGGGCAGTCGCTGTCGCACCTCGTCGAGCTCGACCTCGTTGTCGTCGAGGAACACCACGCTGTCGATGCCGAGGTTGAGCTCCTCGGCGATGCTCCGGAGGTTGTCGGCCTTGCTGCTCCAGTCGACCCGACGAGCGGCCAGGTGCTCGGCTGTGAGCACCATGTCACCGGACCGCGTCTGGAACACCTCGTCGACGTCGGAGCCGTTGTTCTTGCTGACGAGGGCGAGCAGCGCTCCGTGGGCCGCCTGGTACACCAGGCCCTGTTGCAGCGCCCGGTACCCGTTCCCCGGGAAACTGTCACCGATGGCGATCCCCTGGGGGCCGTCCTCCCCCACGATCCCGCCCCACAGGGTGTTGTCGGCGTCGACCGCCAGCACCTTCGGCGGTGGGCGCCCGACGGCCGCGAGCGCCTCGCCCAGCAGGGTGCCGAGGACGCGGGCGAAGTCCGCGGTGAACGGCTGGTGGTACAGCAGGTCGTTGCGGGTGTCGTACGCCCGGGCCACGCCGTGGTACCTCGTCAGAGCCGCCAGGTCGACGATCGTGACGGGCTGGTCGCCGATGCCGTCGAGGAACGCCTCGACCAGCTGGCCGTGCAGGACGGCCGTGCGCACGCTGCTGCGGGCGTCGAGCGGGTCGAGCCAGGGTGGCGCCGGCACAGGCGGCGTGCCGACGATCAGGGGGACGCCAGTGGCCCGGGCGGCCTGCGCGACCAGCGCGCCGAGCTGGCGGACGTCGCTGCGCAGGCCGGCGGGGTCACCCTCGCCGACGAGCCAGTCCGTCAGGGCCGGCCCGAACACGTCCTCGACGCGCCAGAGCACCAGCAGGCGATCCGGCACCGACCCGAACGCGGACCCGACGTCCATCAGGGTCTGGTGCACCTGGTTGAAGTCGGCGGACACGACGTGCACCGGCACCGTCGCCGCCTCGACCAGGGGGCGGATCAGCGGGTGGGTCGTGAAGCTCGCCGTGAGGCCGATCACGGCAGCCCGAGCCGAGTCGCTCATCGGCCCGTCAGATGCCGCCGATGCCCTTACCTCGCAAGACCTCGCGCGCGAGCCCGATCGACCGCATGCGCATGATCTCGGAGGTCTTCAGACGCACCCCGAACTCGTCCTCGATCCGCACGACCATGTCCATGGCCGCGAGGGAGTCCCACGAGGGCGTGTTGGCGGGGCTGGTCTCGTCGTCGAGGGTCTCGACCGGGACCCTGAGTCCAGCGGCGAACGTCTCGAGCAGACGGTCCGACATGGGCGGCTCCTCCCGATGGTCCGGGCGAAAGTTACCACCGAGGGACCGCTCGTGTCGGCCACCACAGGAAGTGCCGGCTACGGCTCAGAGCAGCTCAGACCAGCTCAGAGCAGCTCAGAGCAGCTCAGACCAGCTCAGACCAGCTCGGTGCGGCCGTCGGCGACGAGCCGGTCGACGAAGGTCTTCACCTCCTGCGCGCGCGAGCGATGCGCGACGAGCAGGACGTCGGCCGTGTCGACCACCACGATGTCGTCCACCCCCAGCAGCGCCACCAGGCGCCCGGACTCCGCCGCGACCACGCCAGTGCTGTCGGTGGCGAGCACCTCGCCCTCCCCGAGCACCTGCACGGGCGCGTCGGGCAGCACGGTGCCCACCGCACTGCCCACCGCTGCGAAGTCGCCCACGTCGTCCCAGCCGAACGTGCCCGGTACCACCGCCACGCGCCCGGCCGCCGCCGCCGGCTCGGCCACCGCGTAGTCGACGGCGACGCGCTCGAGCGTCGGCCACACCGCCTCCAGCTCGGCCTCGCGGTCAGGGGTGTCCCAGGCCCGGCCGAGCCGCCGCAGGCCGGCGCCGAGCTCGGGCCGGTACTCGTCGAACAGGTCGAGCAGCGTCGCGGCCCGCGCCACGAACATCCCGGCGTTCCACCGGTAGCGGCCGCTGGCGAGGTACTGCTCGGCGGTGGCGGCGTCCGGCTTCTCGACGAACTCCTCCACCACGAGCGCGGACGGCGCACCCGTCACCTCGAGCGCCTCGCCGGCCCGCACGTAGCCGAACCCGGTCGCCAGCCGGGTCGGCTCGATGCCGACGGTCACCAGCAGCCCCGTGCGCGCCACGGCGACGGCCTCGGCCACCACGGCGGCGAAGGCGGCGTCGTCCCCGATCGAGTGGTCGGCGGCGAACGACCCCACGACCGCCTCGGGGTCGCGGGCGTGCACCACGGCGGCGGCCAGCCCGATCGCGGCGGCCGAGTCGCGCGGTGACGGCTCGACCAGCAGCCGCTCGCCGCCGATCTCGGGCACCTGTCGGGCCGTGTCGGCCGCGTGGGCCGCACCAGTGACGACGTAGGTCTGCGCCGCGACGCCGGCGAGCCGACGGCAGGTGTCCTGCAGCATCGAGTGCCCGCTGCCGGTGAGGTCGAGCAGGAACTTCGGCCGCGAACGCCGCGAGAGCGGCCACAGCCGCGTGCCGGCGCCGCCCGCGGGGACGATCGCCACCAGGTCCTCGATCATGAGCGGCGACGCTACCGGCCGGCCGGCTCCGGGGCCTACTGGCCGGTACGCCGGCCTGCGAAGTTGGTCACACCGGGCCTCCCGGTTGGGGACTTCGACGCGTGCGTCACTACAGTGACCACGTCGTGGACGACGCCGTCCCCCGCACCCCGCCTGCGTGGCGCGGAGACCGGCGCGTCGCCGCCACCTCGCGAAAGGCAACGTCGTGCCCAAGGCACCTGCAGGCACCCTCTACCGGGGCCGTGAGGGGATGTGGTCGTGGGTCGCGCACCGCGTGACCGGCGTCCTGATCTTCTTCTTCCTCTTCGCGCACGTCCTCGACACCGCGCTCGTCCGGGTGTCGCCCGAGGCCTACAACGACGTCATCGGGACGTACAAGAACCCGATCGTCGGCCTAGGTGAGGTCGGCCTGGTCGCGGCCGTCATCTTCCACGCGTTCAACGGCGTCCGGGTCATGCTCGTCGACTTCTGGTCGAAGGGCCCGCGCTACCAGCGGCAGATGCTGTGGGGGGTCATCGCCCTGTGGGTGCTGCTCTTCGTGCCGTTCGCCATCCGCCACCTGATGAACGTCTTCAGCTGAGGGGCACGCCATGACCGCCAACACCCAGGGGACGACGTCCTCGACCAGCGCAGGGTCCACCACCGCCCCGCAGATCGCGGCCCCGCGCGCCACGTTCCGCCGCAGCCGCTCCACGCGCAGCAACTACGAGCTGTGGTCGTGGACCTTCATGCGCCTGTCGGGCGTCGTGCTCATCGCGCTCGTCTTCGGCCACCTGTTCGTCAACCTCATGCTCGGGCAGGGCATCAAGGCGATCGACTTCGCGTTCGTCGGGGGCAAGTGGGCCAGCCCGTTCTGGCAGACGTGGGACCTGCTGATGCTCTGGCTGGCCGAGGTGCACGGCGTCAACGGCGTGCGCACGATCATCAACGACTACGCCGAGAAGGACAGCACCCGCCTGGTGCTGAAGGGCCTGCTGATGCTGAGCGCGCTCATCGTGCTCGTGCTCGGCACCCTCGTCATCTTCACCTTCGACCCGTGCCCGGTCGGCGAGCCCAGCAACCTGCTGCCGTCGTTCTGCACCAAGTGACTGCGAGGTAGGGACCATGCAGACGCACACGTACGACGTCGTCATCGTCGGGGCCGGCGGTGCCGGCATGCGCGCCGCCCTGGAGTCGAGCCAGCGCGCGCGCACGGCGGTGCTCACCAAGCTCTACCCCACCCGGTCGCACACCGGCGCGGCGCAGGGCGGCATGTGCGCCGCCCTCGCGAACGTCGAGGAGGACAACTGGGAGTGGCACACCTTCGACACCGTCAAGGGCGGTGACTACC
>JBQCES010000204.1:0-6115 GCA_051960055.1 Angustibacter sp.
TCGGTCGGCGCCACCCACACCATCGTGATGGCAGCGACGCTCGCCCGTGGCACCACGGTGATCGAGAACGCGGCGCGCGAGCCCGAGGTGGCCGACCTGGCCCGCATGCTCGTGGCGATGGGCGCCGAGATCGAGGGTGTCGGCAGCTCGAGCCTGATCATCACGGGGGTCGATCGCCTGTCGCCGGTCGACCACGAGGTGGTGGGCGACCGCATCGCCGCCGGCACGTGGATGTTCGCGGCCGCCGTCACCCGCGGCGACGTGGTGGTGAAGGGCTTCGACCCGCGGCACCTGGAGTTCGTGATCGACAAGCTCGTCGGGGCCGGGGTGGTCGTCGACCGCCGCGCCGACGGCGTGCGGGTGACCTGCCCGCGTCGGCCGCGCGCGTTCGACGTCATGACGCTGCCGGTCCCCGGGTTCCCGACCGACCTGCAGCCCTTCGCGCTGGTGTTCGACGCGCTGGCCGACGGCTCGGCGATGGTCACCGAGAACCTCTTCGAGGCCCGGTTCCACACGGCGTCCGAGCTCGCTCGGCTCGGCGCCGACGTCCGGGTCGACGGTCACCACGCGCTGCTGCGCGGCCGCGAGCGGCTCTCGGCGGCACCGGTGGTCGGCAGCGACATCCGGGCCGCCGCCGCGCTGGTGATCGCGGGCCTCGCGGCCGACGGCGTGACGACCGTCGAGGGTGTCGGCCACGTCGACCGGGGCTACCCGAGCTTCGACGCCACCCTGCGCTCGCTCGGCGCCGACGTCCGGCGCGAACAGGTCGAGGAGGTGCCCTTCACGCCCGGGTCGTGACGGCGCGTGGAGGGCTCAGCGAGGCCCGCGCAGCAGGGCCCGAGCGGTCTTGGCCTCGTCGGGGAACACCAGCACCCGCGGACCCTGCGTCGTGGGCGCCAGCGTCGCGCGGATGCCCTGGCCCACCAGCCGGGCCCGGATCAGCTCCGCCTCGGCGAAGGTCGCGGGTGCCGCCACGGGCACGAGCAGGCCGTAGTCGTCGGGGTCGCCGACCTTGGGGCGGGGCGCCACGAGCGAGGTTCCGCGGCGGAACGTCCAGCGCAGCAGGAGCGCGAGCAGGCCCACCATCGCGAACGCGACGGCGAGGCCGTAGACGGCGGAGTAGCTGCCCAGCGCTGGCACGAGGACAGTGTGCGACCGCCGTGCGTGGGCCGCCAGACGAACCCCCTGCCCGGTGGCGCGGTCGGCCGGTGGCTACAGTCCTGCCCATGTCAGCGCAGCAGAAGATCACCGTCGTCGGAGCCGGCCTCATGGGGTCGGGCATCGCCCAGGTCAGCGCCCAGGCCGGCCACGAGGTGGTGCTGCGTGACGTCACCGAGGACGCCCTGTCGCGCGGCCGCTCGGGCATCGAGGCGTCGTACGCGCGCTTCGTCGCCAAGGGCAAGCTCACCCAGGACGACGCGGACGCCGCACTGGCCCGCATCACCACGACCACCGACCTCGAGGCCGCCGCCGACAGCGACATCGTGGTCGAGGCGATCTTCGAGGACGTCCAGGTCAAGACGGCGCTGTTCGCCGACCTCGACCGGATCTGCCGCGAGGGCGCGATCCTGGCCACCAACACCTCGGCCATCCCGATCACCCAGATCGCCGCCGCGACGCAGCGTCCGGAGTCCGTGGTCGGCACGCACTTCTTCTCGCCGGTGCCGATGATGCAGCTGTGCGAGCTGGTGCGCGGCTACAAGACGAGTGACGAGACCCTCGCGGCGGCGCGCGCGTTCGCCGAGTCGGTGGGCAAGACGTGCGTCGTGGTCAACCGCGACGTCGCCGGCTTCGTGACGACCCGCCTCATCGCCGCGCTCGTGGTCGAGGCGGTCAAGCTGGTCGAGAACGGCGTCGCCACGGCCGAGGACGTCGACACCGCCTGCCGCCTCGGCTTCGGCCACGCCATGGGGCCGCTCGCGACCGCGGACCTCACCGGCGTCGACATCCTGCGCAACGCGACGCGCAACATCTACACGGAGACCCAGGACGAGAAGTTCAACCCGCCGGAGACGCTGAACCGCATGGTCACCGCGGGCGAGATCGGCCGCAAGGCCGGTCGCGGCTTCTACGAGTACTGAGCCCGACGCCGTAGCCGCCTGGCCCGGCAGGAGCGGGGCGCGGCTGCGCGGCCGGTGCCGGTAGCCCGCATGATGGTGCGGTGCACGTCGCCGTCGCCCTCGTCGTCCTGGCGCTCGTCGTCCTCGCGGTGGCGGGGGTGTCGCGGCGCCTCGGCGTCTCGCCACCGCTCGCGCTGGTGGCGGCCGGCGTCGCGGGCGCCTACCTGCCGTTCGTCCCCGACGTGCGGCTCGACCCCGAGCTGATTCTCGTCGGGGTGCTGCCTCCGCTGCTCTACGCCGCGGCGATCCGCACCTCGCTCGTCGACTTCCGGGCCAACCGCTCCTCGATCGCCCTGCTCTCGGTGGGCGCCACGCTGTTCACGACCGTGTGCGTCGCGCTGGTCGCCCTGTGGGTGGTGCCGAAGCCGTTCTCCGTGGCCGCCGCGTTCGCGCTCGGGGCCGTGGTCGCACCGCCCGACGCCGTCGCCGCCACTGCGGTGGCGCGGCGCATCGGCCTGCCGCGCCGGGTGGTGTCGATCCTGCAGGGCGAGAGCCTGGTGAACGACGCGACCGCGCTGGTGGCCCTCAACACCGCGCGGGCGGCGCTGGTCAGCACCATCGCCGTCTGGCAGGTGGGCTGGGACTTCGTCCGAGGAGCGGCCGGCGGCGTGCTCGCCGGGCTCGTCGTCGCCACCGCCGTGGCCCTGGTGCGCCGCCGCGTCAACGACCCGGTGGCCGACACCACGCTGTCGTTCGTCGCGCCCTTCGTCGCCTACATCGCGGCGGAGGAGATCAAGGCGTCCGGTGTGCTGGCCGTGGTCGTCACCGGCCTGGTGCTCAGCCACAAGTCGCACCTGCTGCAGTCGGGCGCGTCCCGGTTGGCCGAGGCCAGCAACTGGCGCACCGTGCAGTTCATCCTCGAGAACGCCGTGTTCCTGCTCATCGGGCTGCAGGCGCCGTACGTGGTGCGGCAGGCGAGGGCCGAGCTGAGTGTGGGTGAGCTCGCCTGGGTGGCTGCCGCCGTGCTCGTCGTGGTGATCATCTCGCGCTTCGTGTGGGTGTTCTTCTCGTACTCGACCCGGCTGCTCGTGCGCCAGCCGATGGGGGAGTCCTGGACGTGGCGCTCCTCGCTGCTGGTGGGCTGGGCGGGCATGCGCGGCGTGGTGACGCTGGCCGCGGTGCTGGCTCTGCCGTCCGAGACGCCTCGCCGGGGAGTGCTCGTCTTCGTCGCCTTCGTGGTGGTGGTCGGCACGCTGACGCTGCAGGGCCTGTCGCTGCCGGCGCTCGCGCGCGTGCTGGGGGTGCCTGGTCCGGACCCGGCCGAGGACGCCCTGGCGGAGGCCGCGCTGCTCAGCGAGGTGGCCAAGGCGGGGCGGGCGAAGCTGGACGACGTCGCCGCCGACGACGAGCCCGAGGCCGTCGTCAAGGCGCTGCGCGACCAGTCGCTCGCCCGCGCCGACCGCGCGTGGGAGCGGCTCGGCCGGCCGCACGAGGACTACGAACCGCCCACGGCCACGTACCTGCGGCTGCGGCTGGAGATGCTCGAGGCGGAGCGGACGGCGCTCATCGAGGCCCGCGACGCCGGCCGCTACGACGACGACGTGCTGCGCGCGGTGACGGCGATGCTGGACGTCGAGGAGTCGCTGCTCGACCGCACCGAGCTGCGGCATGAGCGGATCGCCGCCGACCTCGCGCCGCCGCGTCGCGCGCAGGGCTGCGAGCACCTCATGGAGGCGCCGACTCTCGTCAAGCCGCGGACGCCGGAGGGCTGCGAGGAGTGCCTGCGCGACGGCACGCAGTGGGTGCACCTGCGGCTGTGCCTCAGCTGCGGCCACGTCGGCTGCTGCGACAGCTCGCCCCAGCACCACGCCGACGCGCACTACGAGGAGACCGGCCACCCGGTGATGCGCAGCTTCGAGCCGCACGAGCACTGGCGCTGGTGCTACGTCGACGACCTGCTGGGCTGAGCCGTCGCGACGGCGGGAAAACCACCTGACCGGTGCGGTGGCCGGCTGTCAGGATCGCTCGTCGTGACTGATGACCTCCTGCTCCGGATCGAGACCTTCTACGAGGCCGTGCCGCGCGGCGGTGCCACGACCGAGACGGTCGGCCCGCTGACGCTGTTCGTCCGGCAGGGCGCCGGCTGGCCGTTCTATGCCCGCCCGAGCGCGCCGGCGGTGAGCGTGCAGGCCGACGACGTGCGCGCCGTCCTGCACCGGCAGCAGGAGCTGGGCGTGCCGCAGGCGCTGGAGTGGGTGCACGACCTGACGCCGTCGCTGACCACGGCGGCTGAGCAGGCGGGCCTGGCGGTGCAGCGCTGCCCGCTGCTCGTGCTGGACGTCGACGCCTTCGGCCGCGTGGCGGACGAGCTGGCGGCGCCCCCCGGCGTCCGGGTCGCGGTGGTGGACCCCGAGGAGCCGGACCTCGCTGCGGCCGAGGCGGTGGCCGCGGTGGCCTTCGGGGCACGGATCGGCACGGCCGTCGGCGAGGCCGGCACCGCTGAGCGGGACGTCGTCGCGCGCGACACCGACCCCGACCGAGTGTCCATGGTGCGTGAGGGCATCCGGTCCGGCCGCCAGGCGCGGGTGGTGGCTCGTACCGACGAGGGCCCCGTGGGAGTAGGCGGCATGCAGTCTGCGGCCGGGGTCGCCGAGCTCGTCGCGATCGCGACCCTGCCCAACGCTCGACGCCGGGGGATCGCGGTGGCCGTCGCGATCGCCCTCGCGCGGCACGCGATCGAGCGCGGCCACGGCACGGTGTTCCTCTCGGCGCAGGACGACGACGTGGCGCGCGTCTACGAGCGGGCCGGCTTCCGGCGTCGGGCCACCGCGTGCATCGCGGAGCCGCCGGCGACGTGACGACGCTCACCGTCGCTCGACGTTCCCTCGCCGGTTACTCGCCGGTACGGTTCCAACCGAGCCCCGAGGAGGACGCCGTGCCCGAGCCCGTTGCCCGCCCTGAGCGCGACCGCCCCTGGGTCATGCGCACGTACGCCGGCCACTCCAACGCCGCCGCGTCGAACGCGCTGTACCGCCGCAACCTGGCCAAGGGACAGACCGGCCTGTCGATCGCGTTCGACCTGCCCACCCAGACCGGCTACGACTCCGACCACGAGCTCGCGCGCGGCGAGGTCGGCAAGGTCGGCGTGCCCATCTGCCACGTCGGCGACATGCGTCAGCTGTTCGACGGCATCCCGCTGGCGTCGATGAACACCTCGATGACCATCAACGCCACCGCGATGTGGCTGCTCGCGCTCTACCAGGTGACGGCGGAGGAGCAGGCGAGCGCCGAAGGAGCCGACCCCGAGGCGGCCGTGCGGGCGCTCGCGGGAACGACCCAGAACGACATCATCAAGGAGTACCTGTCGCGCGGCACGTACGCGTTCCCGCCCGGCCCGAGCCTGCGGCTCACCACCGACACGATCGCCCACACCGTGCAGCACCTGCCCAAGTGGAACCCGATCAACATCTGCAGCTACCACCTGCAGGAGGCCGGGGCCACGCCGGTGCAGGAGATCGCGTTCGCCATGTCGACGGCGATCGCCGTGCTGGACGCCGTGCGCGACAGCGGGCAGGTGCCGCCCGAGCGCTTCGCCGACGTCGTCGCGCGCATCTCGTTCTTCGTCAACGCCGGCGTGCGGTTCGTCGAGGAGATGTGCAAGCTGCGCGCGTTCGGTCACTTGTGGGACGAGATCACCCGGGAGCGTTACGGAGTCACGGAACCGAAGCACCGCCGATTCCGCTACGGCGTTCAGGTGAATTCGCTCGGTCTCACCGAGGCGCAGCCGGAGAACAACGTCTATCGCATCCTGCTCGAGATGCTGGCGGTGACGATGTCGAAGGACGCCCGCGCCCGGGCCGTCCAGCTGCCTGCGTGGAACGAGGCGCTGGGGTTGCCCCGCCCCTGGGACCAGCAGTGGTCGCTGCGCATGCAGCAGGTGCTGGCCTACGAGTCGGATCTGCTCGAGTACGACGACCTGTTCGCCGGTTCGCACGTCGTCGAGGCGAAGGTCGACGAGATCAAGCGCGGGGCCCGCGCGGAGATCGAGCGCATCC
>JBQCES010000205.1:0-4575 GCA_051960055.1 Angustibacter sp.
CAGCGCGACGGCAGCCCCGACGCCGAGCCACACCTGGCGCAGCGCGTCGCGGCGACCCTGGCGGGCCAGGAAGGCGGCGATGATGCCGACGACCAGCGCGGCCTCGAGGCCCTCGCGCAGGCCGATGACGAACGTGGGCAGCACAGCAGCTCCTCGAGTTAGATAGGTAAGGCTTACCTAAGCAACCCAAGGCGCAGGCCGTCAACTCAGGGGGTCGTCCACAGGTCGGTCCAGCGCACGCCGCACTCGGCGAGCAGGTCGCGCAGCACCGGCAGGCTCACGCCGACGACGGTGTGGTGGTCGCCCTCGATGCCGCGCACGAAGGCGCCGCCGAGCCCGTCGGTCGTGAACGCGCCGGCGACGCCGAGCGGCTCGCCGGTCGCGACGTAGGCCTCGATCTCCTCGTCGGTGACGTCGGCGAAGTGCACCGTGGTGGAGGCCACCGCTCCGAGCGTGGCGCCGCTGCCGCCGTCCTCGCTGTCACGCAGGTCGATCAGCCAGTGGCCGGTGTGCAGGACGCCGGAGCCACCGCGCATGCGCTGCCACCGGGCCGTCGCCTCGGCGGCGTCGCGTGGCTTGCCGTGCAGCTCGCCGTCCAGCTCGAGCACCGAGTCGCAGCCGAGCACCAGGCCGTCGTCGAGCGAGTCCGCGACGTCCTCGGCCTTGGCGCGGGCGAGGAGCAGGGCCACCTGGTCGGCGTCGAGCTCGCCGTAGATCTCACGGGCGGCGGCTTCGACGGCCTCCTCGTCGACGTCCGACACCTGCACCTGAGGCTCGACCCCGGCCGAGCGCAGGGTCCTCAGCCGCGCGGGCGACTGCGAGGCGAGGACGAGGGTGAGAGCACGAGGGTCGGGCGCGGAGGAGGTCACGCGCCCGACCCTAGTGCGGGGTGCGGCTCAGGCCGCGCTGGGCACCGGCTCGCGGGTGCTCTCGCGGTTGCCGGGGACGGCGTCGCGCACCGCCTGCTCGCGAGCGTCGTAGACCGCGCGGTCGAGGATGCCGGCGCGGGCCGACACGATCACCGGCACGAGCGCCTGCCCGGTCACGTTGACCGCGGTGCGGCCCATGTCGAGGATCGGGTCGATCGCCAGCAGCAGGCCCGCGCCCTCGAGCGGCAGGCCGAGCGTCGACAGCGTGAGCGTCAGCATCACGATGGCGCCGGTGAGGCCGGCGGTGGCCGCCGAGCCCACGACCGACACGAACGCGATCAGCACGTACTCCTTGACCCCCAACGGGATCCCGAACACCTGGGCCACGAAGATCGCGGAGATGGCCGGGTAGATCGCGGCGCAGCCGTCCATCTTCGTGGTGGCGCCGAACGGAACGGCGAACGCGGCGTACTCGCGCGGCACGCCGAGGTTCTCGGTGGCCACGCGCTGGGTCAGCGGCATGGTGCCCACCGACGACCGCGACACGAAGGCCAGCTCGATCGCCGGCCACGCGCCCGCGAAGAAGCGCACCGGGTTGAGCTTGGCGACACCGGCCAGAAGCGTCGGGTACACGACCGCGATGACGAGCGCCAGGCCGACGTACACGGTGACCGTGAAGGTGGCGAGGGGCGAGAGCAGGTCCCAGCCGTAGCTGGCGACGGCCTTGCCGATGAGGCCAAGGGTGCCGATCGGCGCGAGGCGGATGACCCACCACAGGGCCTTCTGCACGACCTCGAGCACGGCCTCCGACAGCGCGACGACGGGCTCGGCCTTGGCGCCCACCGCCAGCACCGCGGCGGCCGTGACGGCGCCGAGGAACACGATCTGCAGGACGTTGCCGTCGACGAACGCGCCCACCGGGTTGGTGGGGATGATGCCGGTGAGGAAGTCGAGCCACGAGCCGACGTGCTCGGGCTTGGCCGCCTTCGACACGTCGAGCTGGACGCCGCGGCCGGGGTGCGTGATGGTGCCCAGGACCAGGCCGATCGTGACCGCGATGGCGCTCGTGATGCCGAACCACAGCAGCGTGCGCAGGGCGAGGCGCGCGGCGCCGGTGACCTCACGCAGCCGCGTGATCGACACCAGCACCGCGGTGAAGACGAGCGGCGGCACGGCCAGCTTCAGCAGCTGGACGAACAGGCCACCGATCGTGGTAAGCGTCTCGGTGAGCCAGCCGAGGTCCTGGGCGCGGGCCAGCAGACCGAGCGCGACGCCGAGCACCAGACCGAGCAGGATCTGCGCGCCGAACGGCACGCGAGGGAGCGAGGCACGCCGAGGGCGCGCCGAGGTGGCGGAAGACATGGGAGTCCTTGGGAGAGTAGGGAGGGTGAGGGCGCGCGTCAGCCGCGACAGCCGTCACCGGCCCAGCGGCGCAGGTCGAGCCAGCGCCGCGTCGTCAGTCCCCAGACATTTCCCATCTCGAGGGCAAACCTTAGGCGCCGTGCACGCTATTCCCGCCCATGTCTCACAGACCGGACGACCTCACCCGACGAGCGCCTCGCGCAGGACGTCGAGCCCGACCGAGCCGAGGTCGAGTGCCCGGCGGTGGAAGCGCGCCAGGTCGAACGCCTCGCCCTCGCGCGCCTTGACCTGCTCGCGGGCCTCCAACCACAGCCGCTCGCCCACCTTGTACGACGGCGCCTGGCCCGGCCAGCCGAGATAGCGGTCGACCTCGAAACGGATGAACGACTCCGGCATGTTCACCTTGTGTCGGAAGAACTCCCAGGCCTTGTCGGCGTCCCACGTGCCGCCGCCCAGCTCGGCCGGGGCGTCCTTGCGGCAGTGCACGCCGATGTCGAGTACGACGCGGGCCGCGCGCATGCGCTGGCCGTCGAGCATGCCCATCCGGTCGCCGGGGTCGTCGAGGAAGCCGAGGTCGGCCATGAGCCGCTCGGCGTAGAGCGCCCAGCCCTCACCGTGGCCGCTGACCCAGCAGCCCAGCCGGCGCCAGCGGTTGAGCAGGTTCGAGCGGTAGACCGTCTGCGCCACCTGGAGGTGATGGCCCGGCACGCCCTCGTGGTAGACGGTCGTGGTCTCGCGCCAGGTGCCGAAGCTCGTGACGTCCTCGGGCACCGACCACCACATGCGGCCGGGTCGCGAGAAGTCCTCGCTCGGGCCCGTGTAGTAGATGCCACCCTCGTGGGTCGGTGCGATGCAGCACTCCAGGCGCCGCACCGGACCCGGGATGTCGAAGTGCGTGCCCGCCATGGCCTCGACGGCAGCGTCGCTCAGCTTCTGCATCCAGGCCTGCAGCGCGTCGGTGCCGTGCAGCTGGCGCGCGGGGTCGTCGTCCAGCGCCTTCATGGCCTCGTCCGGCGTCGACCCGGGCTTGATCTGCTCGGCGACGGCGCGCATCTCGTCCTCGATGCGGGCGAGCTCGGCGCGTCCCCACTCGTACGTCTCGTCGAGGTCCACCGTCGCCCCGAGGAAGTACCGCGAGCGCAGCTGGTACTCCTCGCGCCCGACAGCGTCGTCGGCCCGGGCGACCGGAAGCAGCTCCTCGCGCAGGAACGTCGCGAGGTCACCGAAGGCTTGCGCCGCGACGCCTGCAGCGTCACTGAGGTCGGAGGTGACCGACGCCGGGAGCTCGGCTTCACCTGCGCGAGCACCCGACGCGAGCTCGGCGAAGAAGCCGTTCGCGGACGCGTGCTGCTCGGCCTGGGCCGCGCATTTCTCGACCTGCCGGCGCGCGGGGGTCGCGCCGCGCGCGATGCCCGTTCGCAGGGAGGCGACGCACTGCTGCATGGCCTGCGGCGTGCGGGTCAGGCGCGTCGCGATGGTGGCCCAGTCGTCGGCGGTGCCCTTGTTCATCAGGTCGTACACCGAGCGCAGGCTCTGCAGCGGGCTGGCGAGCACGTTGAGGTCGTGGTCGTCCGCCCCGATGGCGTAGAGCTCCTCGGCCAGCCCGAGGCGCTCGCGCATCGCCGCGATCGTCACCCGGTCGACGTCGTCCGCCGGCTCCACGCCGTCGAGCGCGCGCAGCGTCCGCAGGCCGACCTCGCGGCGTGCGGCGTGACCCTCGGGGGAGTAGTCGGTGAGCTCGGTCTCGTGGCCCGGCACACCGAGCGACGTCGCGGCGATGGGGTCGAGCGCGACCTCGGCGTCGAGGTGGGCGTCGGCGATCTCGTCGACGGCAGTGCGCTGGCGAACGGCGTCTGTGGTGTCGGTCACGCGCGCACCCTACCGGCCGGGTGCGCCGTCAGCGCTTGTGGTCGCGCACGCCGAACCGTGCGCTCCTACCGGTAGATCGTTCCGGCGACGTCCTGGATCGTCACCTCGGCTTGGCGCGCCATGGAGTGCAGGCGCGGGTGCAGCCAAACGGTCGTGATCACCACGCTTTCGCCGCACCCACGGCTGCTACGACGCAGCGCCCCGGCGCCGGACGACGGCGAGCCGGCCGCTGACGCCGACCGCCGGCCCCGGCAGGCTGCGTCACCGCGTCGCGCTGCTGGCGTGACCGGTCAGCGCGGGAGCGCGCTGGCCCGCCAGGCGCCCCTGCCCGCGGCGGGTGCGCCGTGCGGACGCCCGGAGGCCGCCCACTGCGACCGCGGCGCAGCCGGCGCGGGTGCGTCGTCGCCACCCGCGGCGGCGAGCACGGTGACGAGCGCGGCGACCTCCTCGGGTGAAGGGTTGCCGCGCACGACCC
>JBQCES010000206.1:0-24315 GCA_051960055.1 Angustibacter sp.
CCGACGGTGCTGGCCCGCATCCCGGAGAGCGAGCTGCGCTCGCTCCTCGTCGGCTACGGCCACGACCCGGTGTTCGTCGAGGTCGACGCGGGTGTCGACCCGATGGTCGCGCACCGGGCGATGGCTGAGGCGCTCGACACCGTGACCGACCGGATCGCGGCCCTGCGCGCCGACCCCGTCCCGTCCCGCCCGCGGTGGCCGATGCTGGTGCTGCGCAGCCCCAAGGGCTGGACGGGCCCCGACGTCGTCGACGGCCAGCAGGTCGAGGGCACCTGGCGTTCGCACCAGGTGCCGCTCGCCGAGACGCGCACGGACGACGGTCATCGCAAGCTGCTCGAGGAGTGGCTGCGCAGCTACCGGCCCGAGGAGCTGTTCGACGAGTCCGGTGCCTTGGTCGAGTCGCTGAGGTCGTTGCCCCCCAAGGGGGAGCGCCGCATGAGCGGCAACCCCAAGACCAACGGCGGCCTGCTGCTGCGCGACCTGTCGATGCCCGACTTCCGTGACTACGCGGTCGAGGTGACCTCACCGGGTGCCGAGACGAGCGAGCCGACCCGGGCGCTCGGCCGGCTGCTGCGCGACATCATCGCCCGCAACCCCGAGTCGTTCCGGCTGATGGGCCCGGACGAGACGGCGTCCAACCGGCTGCAGGCGGTGTTCGAGACCACCGACCGCACGTGGCTCGACGCGCGCACGGACGCCGACGACCACCTCGCGCCGGACGGCCGGGTCATGGAGGTGCTGAGCGAGCACCTGTGCCAGGGCTGGCTCGAGGGCTACCTGCTCACCGGACGCCACGGCCTGTTCAACTGCTACGAGGCGTTCATCCACATCATCGACTCGATGTTCAACCAGCACGCCAAGTGGCTGAAGGTCACGCGCGACATCCCGTGGCGGCGGCCGATCGCCTCGCTCAACTACCTGCTGAGCTCGCACGTGTGGCGGCAGGACCACAACGGCTTCTCGCACCAGGACCCGGGCTTCATCGACCACGTGGTCAACAAGAAGTCCGAGATCATCCGCGTCTACCTGCCGCCGGACACGAACACCCTGCTGTCGGTGGCCGACCACTGCCTGCGCAGCAAGGACTACGTCAACGTCATCGTCGCCGGTAAGCAGCCGACGCCGAGCTGGCTGTCGATGGACGACGCGGTCGACCACTGCACACGCGGCATCGGCATCTGGGACTGGGCGGGCACGGACGACGGCGGCGACCCCGATGTCGTGCTCGCCTGCGCGGGTGACGTGCCGACCCTGGAGACCATCGCGGCCGCGCAGCTGCTGCGCCGGTACCTGCCCGACCTCAAGGTGCGGGTCGTGAACGTCGTCGACCTGATGCGGCTGCAGGACCCTGACGAGCACCCGCACGGGTTGTCGCACCGCGAGTTCGACACGATCTTCACGACGGACAAGCCCGTGGTGTTCGCCTACCACGGCTACCCGTGGCTGATCCACCGGCTCACCTACCGCCGCAACGGCCACGACAACCTCCACGTGCGCGGCTACAAGGAGGAGGGCACCACCACGACGCCGTTCGACATGGTGATGCTCAACGACCTCGACCGCTTCCACCTGGTGATCGACGTCATCGACCGCGTGCCGCAGCTCGGCGCGCGCGTGGCCGGGCTGCGGCAGCGGATGGTCGACGAGCGGCTGCGGCACCGCGCCTACACGCGTGAGCACGGTGAGGACATGCCCGACGTCACCGGCTGGCAGCTGCCCGACGACGACGCCGACGCGTGAGCAGCGCGGCTGAGGGGCTCAGCGTCCTCGTCGTGAACGCCGGGTCGAGCAGCATCAAGCTGCGGCTGCTGGGCCCGGACGACGAGGTGCTGGCCACCACCGACCTGCACGCCGACCGGCACGGCTTCGACGAGGACGAGCTGCGCGAGTTCCTGCACGGCGACCGGCCCGGCGTCGTGGGTCACCGCGTGGTGCACGGCGGCACGCGGTTCACCGACCCCACCGTGATCGACGACGACGTCGTGGCCGAGCTGCAGCGCCTCGTCGAGCTGGCGCCGCTGCACCAGCCGGCGGCCCTCACGGGGATCGAGGCGGTGCGCGACGTGCTGCCCGACGTCGCGTCCGTGGCCTGCTTCGACACGTCGTTCCACACGACGCTCTCGCCGGCCGCTCGCACCTACGCGCTACCGCGAGAGTGGTTGCGGCGCTGGCCGATCCGGCGCTACGGGTTCCACGGACTGTCGCACGCGTACGCCTCCCGGCACGTGGCCGAGCTCGCGCGGGCCGACGGTCTGGACGTCGACCCGGCGTCCCTGCGCACCGTGGTGTGCCACCTGGGTGCGGGTGCGTCGCTGTGTGCCGTGAAGGGCGGGCGGTCGGTCGACACGACGATGGGCTTCACGCCGCTGGAGGGACTGGTGATGGCGACCCGGTCGGGTTCGGTCGATCCCGGCCTGGTGCTGTGGCTGCTGCGCGAGGGCCGGCTGTCGCTCGACGAGCTCGACGACGGGCTCGAGCACGAGTCGGGACTGCTCGGTCTGGGCGGCAGCAAGGACCTGCGCGACCTGGTGTCCGGCGACGTCGACGACCCCGAGGCGGCGGCGCTGGCGCTCGACGTCTACGTGCACCGGCTGGCGACGTCCGTGGCGGCCATGACGGCCTCGCTGGGCGGTCTCGACCTGCTCGCGTTCACCGGTGGGGTGGGGGAGCACGACGCGGTCGTGCGCCGGCGCGTGGCCGACCGGCTCGCTTACCTGGGCGTGGCGGTCGACGACGAGCACAACGAGGCGGCTGACGGCGACACCGACGTCGCGGCCCCAGGCGCAGCGGTGCGCACCTACGTGGTGGCGGCGCGCGAGGACCTCCAGATCGCCCAGGAGGCCAGGAGAGCCGTCGCCGGCTAGGGCGCCCAGCGGCTGCCTTCGGGCTCGCCGGCGGCGCGGGCGAACGCGGCCAGTGCGCTGGCGAGCGACTCCCGGTCGTGAGGCTCCATCTGCCGCAGCACCCGCTCGAACGCCTGCCGGCGGTGGTCCATCACCCGCTCCAGCAGCGCTACCCCCTCGTCGGTCAGCGAGAGCTCGAGGTTGCGCCGGTCGCGCAGCGCCTCCGTGCGCGCCACGAAACCGGCCCGCACCAGCCGGTCGACCGCCCGCGTCGCGTTCGAGGGGTGCACGTCGAGCGCCTCGGCGATCGCCGACAGGTTGGTGCCCGGCGTCCGCTCGACCAGCACGAGGATGCGCAGCTGGGTCGGGGTCACGTGGTCGTCGACCTCCGCCACCGACTCGGCGATGAGGGCGACGAAGACGCGTGAGGCGTCCATGACGGCGCGCACCTGCGACCGCGCGGGGCCGCGGCTCGAGGTGCGGGCAGGGGTGGGGCTCACGCGTTCATCGTCGCGCACAAGTTGCGTGACGGCAATCGTTGGCGCTGAATGGAGGGCATGGACGCCAACCACACTCCCTCCCGCAACCGGTCCGAGATCGTCGTCGTCACGGGAGCCAGTGGCGGCATCGGCCGCGCCAGCGCTGTGGCCTTCGCCCGGCGCGGCGCCACCGTGGCGCTGCTCGCCCGCGGCGAGCAAGGCCTGCAGGGCGCGGCCGATGAGGTCCGCCGCGCCGGCGGCACACCGCTCACCATCCCCGTCGACACCGCGGACGCTAACGCCGTCGAGGCGGCCGCCGAACGCGTCGAGTCCGAGCTGGGGCCGATCGACACGTGGGTCAACGTGGCCTTCACGTCGGTGTTCGCGCCGTTCGACCAGATCAGCGCCGACGAGTTCCGCCGCGTCACCGAGGTGAGCTACCTGGGCTACGTGTACGCCACCATGGCCGCGCTGAAGCGGATGAAGACGCGCGACCGCGGCACCATCGTGCAGGTCGGGTCCGCTCTGGCCTACCGCGGCATCCCGTTGCAGAGCGCGTACTGCGGCGCGAAGCACGCGATCCAGGGCTTCAACGAGTCGCTGCGCTGCGAGCTGCTGCACGACAAGAGCAACGTGCACGTGACGATGGTGCAGATGCCGGCGGTCAACACGCCGCAGTTCTCCTGGGTGCTGTCGCGGCTGCCGCGCCACGCGCAGCCGGTGCCGCCGATCTACCAGCCCGAGGTGGCCGCGGACGCGGTCGTGTACGCCGCAGACCACCCTCGCCGCCGCGAGTACTGGGTGGGGGGCAGCACCGTGGGTACCCTCGCGGCCAACGCCATCGTGCCCGGGATCCTCGACCGCTACCTGGCCCGCACCGGCTACGACTCGCAGCAGACGTCGGAGCCGCGCGACCCCAACCAGCCGGCGAACCTGTGGGATCCCGCAGACGGCCTGGACGGCAAGGACTTCGGAGCGCACGGCATCTTCGACAAGAAGTCGACGACGCGTTCGTACCAGCTGTGGGCCAGCCAGCACCACGGCGTCGTCGCGGGCGTCGCCGCCGGTGCCGTGACCGCCGCGGCGGCCGCCTGGCGTGCGGTACGGAGCCACTGATGGCGAGCGCGGCCACGGCCCTGGCCACCACCTTGGGCGCGGCCTGGGGCACGGTGCTGACGGCGCGGCCCGGGCTGGTGCTGCGCGGCCTGGACGGGCCGCCCGCTGACGGCGCCGAGCAGACCGTGGCCAAGGTGCTGGGCGGTCGCCAGCTGGTGCAGGCGGCGGCGATCGCGCGGTGGCCGTCGGTCGCCGGACGCGTCGGTGCCGCAACCGACGTCCTGCACGCCCTGTCGATGGCCGCGCTGGCCACGTCGCCGAGGTACCGGCGCGTCGCCGCCACGAGCGGCGCCGTAGCCGTCGTCCTCGCCGTACTCGAGTTGAGGGGAGCCCGATCCTGATGTGGGGCAAGCGATCTGAGCCGGCATCGTTGGTGGAGCGCGCCGTCACCGACATCCGTCACGGACGGTTCGAGCGGTCGCTGTCGGCGCTCATGGGGGTCGGCGCGGCGGTGACTGCGGCCGAGATCTTCTTCGAGCACGACAAGGCGTCGTTCGGCAACCGCCTCATGTGGCTGCCGGTGGCGCTCGGGCCGGTGGGCACGGCGGCGGGCGTGGCCGGAGCGTTCAACGCCCGGGCCGCCCACACGTTCCTGCCCGCCGCGTCCGCGGCGATCGTGGCCAACGGCCTGCAGGGCACCTACCTGCACGTGCGCGGCATCGGCCAGAAGCCCGGCGGCTGGCGCAACGCCCGCTACAACGTCGAGATGGGGCCGCCGCTGCTGGCACCGTTGCTCGTCACGATGGTCGGCGGCATGGGCCTGCTCGCCTCGCTGCTGCGCCGGGAGCGCTGAGCGCGGTGGCACGCAACAGCTCCGTGGCCCGCGCCAGCTCCCAGACCGGCCCGACGCCCGGCGGCGTCCACACCCACTTCCCCGGCTTCAACGTCCTCGCGCAGGCCGACCACTGGGACGACGAGACGCGCCGCGTCGTGCTCGACCGCACGCGGCCGCCGGGGCCCTTGCGGTTCTTCACCGACACCGAGGCGCGGGCGGCGTCAGCGCTGTTCGACCAGCTGCTCGACCAGCGCGCTGAGCCGCGCGTGCCGGTGCTGCAGATGGTCGACTCGCGCCTTGCCGAGCACCAGACCGACGGCTGGCACTACGACGACATGCCGATCGACGACGAGGCCTGGCGGCGCAGCCTGGCGGCGCTGGACGACGAGGCGCAGGCGTCCCGCGGCCGCTGCTTCGCCGACTGCTCCTGGGACGACCAGAGCCGCATCGTCGCCGCCGTGCAGGAGGCGGCGGACGGCGAGTGGCACGGCCTGCGGGCCGACCGCCTGTGGAGCCTGTGGACCCGCTACGCCTGCACGGCGTTCTACTCCCATCCGTGGGCCTGGAACGAGATCGGCTTCAGCGGCCCGGCGTACCCGCGCGGCTACAAGAACGCGCACGTCGGCGGCCGGGAGCCGTGGGAGGTGCGCGAACAGCGCCCGGTCGACCCGGTGGTGCACTCGTGAGCGGGCGGCTGCTGGGGGTGCTGCGTGACGGCGCGGCCGACGACGTGCGCTCGCGCAACGCCTCCGCGTGGCTGCTGCCGCTGAAGGGTGACGAGCGCGTCGACCACCGGCTGCGCGACGACATGCGCCGGTTCGACGACGGCGACGAGGTCGACGCGGTGGTCGTGGGCGCCGGCGCTGGTGGCGCGACCATGACGCAGCGGCTGGCCCGCGCGGGGTGGCGCGTCGTCACCCTGGACGCCGGACCGTTCTGGGACCCCGCGCGGGACTGGGTGTCCGATGAGGCGGGGTCGCACGGGCTGTACTGGACCGAGCCGCGCCAGATCGGCGGATCTGACCCAGTTCCGTTGGGCTCCAACAACTCCGGCCGTGGAGTCGGCGGGTCGATGATCCACTACGCGGGCTACACGCCGCGGTTCCACCCCAGCGACTTCGAGACGCAGACCCGCGACGGGGTGGGTGCCGACTGGCCGTTCTCCTACGGCGAGCTCAAGCCGTACTACGAGGCGATCGAGGGTGAGCTGCCGGTGGCCGGCGAGGACTGGCCCTGGGGCGACCCGCACACGTACCCGCACCACGCCCACCCGGTGGGCGGCAACGGTGAGGTGTTCCAGCGCGGGGCGCGGGCGATCAGCGTCGAGACGCGCGTGGGCCCGGTGGCTATCGCCAACGGCCGCTTCGGTCACCGGCAGCACTGCATCTACCGGGGCTTCTGCCTGCAGGGCTGCAAGGTCAACGCCAAGGCCTCACCGCTGATCACGCACATCCCCGATGCGCTGGCGCACGGCGCCGAGGTGCGCGCGCACTGCATGGTGACGCGCATCGGGTACGACGAGCGCACGGGCCGCGTCACCGGCGTCCACTACGTCAAGGACGGCGTCGAGCACTTCCAGCGCGCGGCGCACGTGATCGTGGCCGGGTACTCGATCGAGACGCCCCGGCTGCTGCTGAACTCGGCCAACAGCCGCTTCCCGCAGGGGATGTGCAACGACTTCGACCTCGTCGGTCGCTACCTCATGGTGCAGGGCGCACCCCAGACCGGCGGACGGTTCGAGGACGAAGTGCGCATGTACAAGGCGCCCCCGCCCGAGGTGTCGACCGAGCAGTTCTACGAGACCGATCCCAGCCGGCCGTACAAGCGCGGCTTCTCGATCCAGACCGTCTCGCCGCTGCCGATCACCTGGGCCGAGCACATCACGGGTCAGGGTCACTGGGGTCCGTCGCTGCGCGAGTACATGCGCGACTACGTCCACTGGTCGTGCCTCGGTGCGCTGTGCGAGTTCCTGCCGCAGGCCGACAACCGGGTGACGTTGTCGGACGAGACCGACCGCCACGGCCTGCCCGTGGCGCACTTCTCATACAGCCAGTGCGACAACGACCGCGCGCTGATGCAGGCCGCCACTGAGGTGATGGAGTCGATCCTGCGCGCCGCCGGAGCCGACGAGGTCATCAGCTTCAACCGCTACGCCCACCTGGTCGGTGGCGCGCGCATGGGTCGCGACGAACGCCACGGCGTCGTCGACGCGTACGGCCGCGCGTTCGCCGTACCCAACCTGCTCATCACCGACGGCAGCACGCTGCCAACCCAGGGCTCGGCCAACCCCGCCCTGACGATCATGTCGGTCGCCGCACGGGCGGCCGACCAGCTGATCCGCACCGGAACGCCGACCGCCGCAACCACCGGGAGGAACCATGTCTGAGACCGTCGCCGACTTCCTGCTCAGCCGACTGCGCGAGTGGGGGGTGGAGAAGGTGTTCGGTTACGCGGGTGACGGCATCAACGGCCTGCTGGCGGCCTGGGGTCGCGCCGATGACCACCCGGAGTTCATCCAGGCGCGGCACGAGGAGATGGCGGCCTTCGAGGCGGTCGGCTACGCCAAGTTCTCGGGACGGCTCGGAGTGTGCGTCGCGACGTCCGGGCCCGGAGCGATCCACCTGCTCAACGGCCTCTACGACGCCAAGCTCGACCACGTGCCGGTCGTGGCGATCGTCGGCCAGACGGCCCGTTCGGCGATGGGTGGGGCGTACCAGCAGGAGGTCGACCTGCAGACGCTGTTCAAGGACGTCGCGTCCGAGTTCGTGCAGATGGTGACCGTGCCCGAGCAGCTGCCGAACGTGCTCGACCGCGCGATCCGCGTGGCCATCGCCGAGCAGGCGCCCACCGCGATCATCATCCCGTCCGACGTCCAGGAGCTCGAGTACACGCCGCCGGGACACGAGTTCAAGATGGTGCCGTCCTCGCTCGGCGTCGAGTGGCCCACGACCTCCCCCGACGACGCCGCCGTGCGCCGCGCGGCCGACATCCTCAACGCCGGCGAGAAGGTGGCGATCCTCGCCGGCCAGGGCGCTCGTGGCGCCCGGCAGGAGCTCATGCAGGTAGCCGACGCCCTGCAGGCCGGCGTCGCGAAACCGTTGCTGGGCAAGGACGTCCTGAGTGACGAGCTGCCCTACGTCACAGGCTCCATCGGGCTGCTCGGCAGCCATCCCAGCTACGAGATGATGAACGACGCCGACACCCTGCTGATCGTCGGCTCGAGCTTCCCGTACACGCAGTTCTACCCGGGGCTCTCCCAGGCGCGGTCGGTGCAGATCGACGTCGACGCCAAGCTGATCGGCATGCGGTACCCCAACGAGGTCAACCTCGTCGGCGACGCCGCGACGACGCTGCGCGCGCTGCTGCCACTGCTCACGCCGAAGGGGGAGAGCTCGTGGCGCAAGACCATCGAGGAGAACGTCGCGGAGTGGTGGCGCGACATGGAGGCCGAGGCGATGGTGTCGGCCGACCCGGTCAACCCGATGCGGCTGTTCCACGAGCTGTCGACGCGCATGCCGGACGACCTCATGGTGATGGCCGACTCCGGGTCGTCGGCCAACTGGTACGCGCGCCAGCTGAAGTTCCACGGTGACATCCGGGGCTCGCTGTCCGGCAACCTGGCGACGATGGGACCCGGTGTGCCGTACGGCATCGGCGCCAAGTTCGCCCACCCCGACCGGCCCTGCGTGGTGTTCGCCGGCGACGGTGCCATGCAGATGAACGGCATGGCCGAGCTCATCACCATCAAGCGCTACTGGGAGCGGTGGTCCGACCCGCGCCTGGTCGTCGCGGTGCTGCACAACGACGACCTGAACCAGGTGACGTGGGAGATGCGGGCCATGGGCGGCGCGCCGAAGTTCCCCGAGTCGCAGACCCTCCCGAGCGTCGACTACGCGGCGTTCGCGGCGAGCCTGGGGCTGGCCAGCCGCACGATCACCGATCCCGACGACCTCGGTGCGGCGTGGGACGAGGCGCTGTCGGCCGACCGGCCGACGCTGCTCGACGTGCACACCGACCCCGACATCCCGCCGATCCCGCCGCACGCGACGTTCGCGCAGATGAAGGCCACCGCCGAGGCGCTCATCAAGGGCGACGAGGACCGCTGGGGCGTGGTCAAGGAGGGCATCAAGACCAAGGCGCAGGAGCTCCTGCCGCACCACTCGAGCTGATGGCCGGGCAGTCACCCGTCGTCGAGGAGCTGACGACGACGGTGCTGACCGTGCCGACGGACGCCCCCGAGTCGGACGGCACGGCCGAGTGGACGTCGACCACGATGGTGGTGGTGCGCGCCCGCAGCGCGGGCGTCACGGGGCTGGGGTGGACCTACGGCCCCGCGGCGTGCGGCGCGCTGGTCGACGGACTGCTGCGCGAGGTCGTCGTGGGCCGCCCCGTGGCGGCGGTCACCGGCACGTGGGCGGCGATGGTGCACCGTGCCCGCAACGCCACCCGCGCCGGCGCCGTCGGCTACGCCATCTCTGCGGTCGACGTCGCGCTGTGGGACCTCAAGGCGCGGCTGCTCGACACCGCGCTCGCCGACCTGCTGGGCCGGGCCCACGATCAGGTGCCGGTGTACGGCAGCGGTGGCTTCACGTCGTACGACGACGACCGGCTCGCCGAGCAGCTGCGCGGCTGGGCGGTCGAGCAGCAGATCCCGCGGGTGAAGATCAAGATCGGCCGACCCGGCGGGGTGCACCACGATCGCGACGTCGAGCGGATGATGGTGTCGCGCAACGCGATCGGTCCGGACGCCCAGCTGTTCGTCGACGCCAACGGCGCCTACTCGGCCAAGCAGGCGCTGCGCACCATCGAGGCCGCGCGGGACGCCGGCGCCGACGTCACGTGGTTCGAGGAGCCCGTGTCGTCCGACGACCTCGACGGCCTGCGGCTGGTGCGCGACCACACGGCGTCCGACGTCGCCGCGGGGGAGTACGGCACCGACGTCGGGTACTTCCGGCGCATGTGCACCGCGGGCGCGGTCGACTGCCTGCAGGCCGACGCGACCCGCTGCGGCGGCTACACCGAGTGGCTGCGCGCGGCGGCCGTGGCGGCGTCGTTCGAGCTGGATGTCTCGGCGCACTGCGCGCCGAACCTGCACGCGCCCGTGGCGGCGGCCGTGCCCAACCTGCGGCACATCGAGTGGTTCCACGACCACGTGCGCATCGAGCAGCAGCTGCTGCGCGGCGCCCTCGACCCGCAGGGCGGCGCCGTGGTGCCCGACTCCGACCGCCCGGGTCACGGGCTGACCCTCGACGACGACGCCGCCGAGCCGTTCGTCGTCCCGACCCCAGGAGAGGTGCAGTGAGCGGCGACCCCGCGCTGTGGCAGGACTTCCCCCCGAACGTGCTGCGTGAGTACTCACTCATCGCCGACGGGCACCGTGGTGCGCTCATCGGCCCGCGCGGTGACATCGCCTGGATGTGCGCACCGCGCTGGGACTCACCGGCGGTGTTCGCGTCGCTCATCGGAGGCGGCGGCATCTACGCCGTCACGCCCGACGAGCCCTTCGTGTGGGGCGGCTACTACGAGCCGGGCACGCTCATCTGGCGCAGCCGGTGGGTGAGCACGCGCACGACCATCGAGTGCCGTGAGGCGCTGGCGATGCCGGGTGACGCCAAGCGCGTCGTGCTGCTGCGCCGGATCGACGCGGTCGAGGACGAAGCCCGCATGCGCGTGGTGCTCGACCTGCGCATGGACTTCGGCGCCCAGCCGCTGCGCGAGCTGCACCGCGCCGACGACGGCACCTGGACCGCCCGCACCGGCGACCTGCACGTGCGCTGGCGGGGGGCGGAGCGCGTCGAGGTGGACGACGCGGGCCGGCTGCGCACGCACCTGCGGGTGCCCGGCGGCACGCACCACGACCTGGTGCTCGAGGTCAGCGACGCTCCGCTGCCCGAGCCCGATCCCGTCGACGTCCTGTGGCAGCGCACCGAGCAGGCGTGGCGCGACGACGCCCCGGGTTTCCCGTCGACGCTCTCGCCGCGCGACACCCAGCACTCCTACGCGGTGCTGCGCGGCCTCACCTCACCCGGCGGTGGCATGGTGGCCGCGGCGACCCTCGGGATCCCTGAGCGGGCGGAGAAGAACAACTCCTACGACTACCGCTACGTGTGGTTGCGCGACCAGGCCTACGCGGGCCAGGCGGCCGCCGTCGCCGGGGCCTTCCCGCTGCTCGACGACGCCGTGGCCTTCACCACCGCGCGACTGCTCGAGCACGGCGACCAGCTCGCCCCGGCATACCGGGTCGACGGCACCGTGCTGCCCCACGAGCGCGACCTCGACCTCCCCGGCTACCCCGGGGGCACCGACGTCGTCGGCAACTGGGTGCTCGGCCAGCGCCAGCTCGACGTCGCCGGCGAGATCCTCCAGCTGCTGGCTGCGGCCGCCCGGCACGACCGGCTCGACACGGACGGCCGCCGGGCGATGGACCTCGCCGTGCGGTTGGTGCGCGAGTGGTGGCAGGCGCCGGACGCCGGCATCTGGGAGCTCGACAACCGGTGGTGGACGCACTCGCGGCTCAGCTGCGTCGCCGGCCTGCGGTCGGCCGCCGAGTGGACGAGCGCCGAGCAGGCCGAGAGCTGGCGGTCGCTCGCGGACACCATCCTCGATGAGACCTCACGCCGGTGCCTTGCCACCGACCGCAGCTGGCAGCGAGCGTCCGACGTCTCGGGGCCGGACGCGTCCCTGCTGCTGCCCCCGGTACGAGGTGCCTTGGCGCCCGACGACCCGCGCACGGTGGCCACACTCGAGGCCGTGCGCGCCCAGCTCACCGACGACCACTTCGTCTACCGGTTTCGGCACGGCGAGGCGGACCTCGGCGAGGACGAGGGGGCGTTTCTCCTCTGCGGCTTCATCATGGCGCTCGCCGAGTGGCACCAGAGCGACCAGGTGGCCGCCGTCCGGTGGTTCGAGCGCAACCGGGCCGCCTGCGGGCCGCCCGGTCTGTACGCCGAGGAGTACGACGTCGTCCAGCGCCAGCTGCGCGGCAACCTGCCCCAGGCGTTCGTGCACGCGATGCTGCTCGAGACCTCCAGCCGGCTGGCCGGCCCGCCACCTCCCGCGCACGGATAGGGGCTCACCCTCGCGGCTCAGTCGCCGCAGCCGGGGAGGGGTTCTGACTGAGTCGTCACGTGGAGTCCGGTGCGCAGGGTCCAGGTGATGTGGCGGGGGCCTCGGCCGGGGCCGGTGTGCAGATGGGATCGCACCAGGCCGTGCGTCTTGGGCTGGTGATGGCAGCGACACTTTGGGTCGAGGTTGTGGACGGACGTCGGCCCGCGGGGCCAGGGGTCGTCGTGGTCGAGGTCGCAGCTTCGGGCGGGGCGGGCGCAGTCGTAGAAGGAGCAGGTGGGGGCTTCGGCGTGCACGTGGCGGGTGATGGCGGTGGTGGGGCGGTAGCGGTCGGTGGACTGAGGTGGCGGGTGGGACAGGGAGGCGCGGACCGCGGCTTCCAGCCGCTCGCGGCTCTGGGCGGTGGTCGGGTCGGTGAGGCGGACGGCGTGGGCCAGGGCGCCGGTGTCGTCGACGACGAGCACCTGGACGGCGGTGCCCTGGCGGAGCTGGCTGACCGCGAGGTCGCGGGCGCTGGCTGAGTCGAGCGGGGTGGGGGTGCCGAGGCCGCGCAGCTCGCCCAGGCTGGCGGCGCGCGGGCCGTCGTCGTAGAGGGTGTCGGTGTGCAGGCCGAGGCCGAGGTCATGGACGCGTCGCACCGGGACCTGGGGCAGTGATGCCTGGTCGCGGACGGAGCGGCACAGGTCGGTGAGGGCGTCGACCCGGCGCTGGTCCAGCGTCGCTACCTCGCCGGTCGATGGGTCGGCCTCGGGGAGCTGGGCGGCCAGGTCGGTGAGGACCTGCTCGATCAGGCTGATGTGGGTGGCGTCGGCGCGCACCTGCAGGACGGCGATGCCGTCTGCTTCGGCCCAGGTGCGCACGTGCCGCTGCCGAAGGGCGCGTGCGCGGCGGCGGCCGGCGGCGTCCTGGTCGGCGCGCACGACCGCGCGCTGGACCCGGGCCTTCCAGGCGCGCGGGGAGGGGCCGTCCCACACCGGCCCGTCCAGTGCGGCGACCAACCGGTCGGCGACCGTGGCGGCCGTGGCGTCGTCCAGCACGCTGGTGGCCTCGACCAGCACCCGGACGCGGGGTAGGTCGATCCGCGCCTCACCCAGCGCGTCCAGCGCACTCGGCATCACCGTGGCCAGCCGGGTGGCGAGGGCGAGCAGGTCGCCGGCCGCGGGCAGGCTGATCCCGAGCGTGCAGGCGACCTCGCTCTCGGCCAGCGAGCGCGCGAACGTCTCGAAGTCGCTGCCGTGCAGCACCTGCGGGCTATCCGCCTCGCACTCGGCCAGGACCCCCAGCGCCCAGCGCAGCCGCTCGGCCTCGTTCGCCAGCAGCCGTCCTTGCACCGCCCGACCCCGATCGGTCAACGCCGAGGCCTCGCCGGCGCCCTCAACGGGTGAGGCGGCAGCCAGGGCGGTGTTCTCCATGCCCACCAACCTAGAAGGAGCCACCGACAGTCGTGACAGTTGTTGCACAGCGAAGTAATGCAGCGGGCTAGGGGTGTGGAGGCCGTCGTGGCGCGTCCTGTGGCGGGATTGCCCGAACCCCGTCCCACCAGAAGACGTTGTCGGGGCCGACGCACGCCTCCTCGAACACCGTGCCGAGTGGCTCGCCGATCTCGTAGGTGGCGATCTCGTCGACGAGCGCCGCGTCGGGCATCCCCTCGTCCAGCTCACGGCGCAGGCCGATCTGGCACGAGCACCCGCGAAGGCGGTACACGACGCAGATGGCGTCGGGCGCCGCCCAAGCCTCGACCACGGTCACTGACCTCGCCTCGGTGACTCTTGACAGTGGGAGCGCGGCAAGCACTGCGTCGAGGATCCGCTGGGGCCGGTCCGCACGCCCGTCCTCTGTGCTCCCGCTCACCCGGGCAGCATCCCAGTACCGCCGTCAGCGCGCGACGACCACCGGGCAGCTCGCGCGGTGCAGCACGCTGCGGCTCACCGAGCCCAGCAGCAGGCTGGCGAACCCGCCCCGCCCGCGGCTGCCCACCACGAGCAGCTCGGCCGACTCGCTCGCGCGCACGAGCGACGTCGCGGGGTGACCCTGCACGAGCACCCACCGCACCTTGACGTCGGGGTAGCGCTCCTGCCACGGCGCGAGGGTGTCGCGCAACAGCCTGCCCTCGGCCTGGTCGACCTCGTCCCAGGCGGCCATCAGCGGCGGCGCCACGAGGGTGTCCATCCACCACGTGTGCACGGCGGTGATCTCCGCGTCGCGCTCGGCCGCGCGCTCGAACGCGTACCGCAGCGCCTGCTGACCCTGCGGCGCGTCGTCGACCCCGACGACGATGCCGGAGCGCAGCCGGTCGGCGTCCGCCGGCGCGTGGACGACGGCCACCGGGCTCGCCGCGTGCGCCGCCACGGCGAGTGACACCGACCCGAGCGCCACGTCGTGCAGCCAGCCCGCGCCGTGGGCCCCCACCACCACCGTGTCGGCGTCGTGCGAGGCGTCGACGAGCATGCCGGACGGCGACCCCGGGGCCGTCGTGGTGCGCACCTCGACGTCCGGGTGGGTGCGCCGCAGCTGCTGCTGGGTGTGCTCGACCAGCGCCTCGGCGGCCTCGCGGCGCTGGGTCTCGATCGCCATGAGCTCCTGGCCGGGCAGCGGCAGGCCCCCGGCGCGCGGGTAGACGGTCTCCCACGGGTAGGCGTGCAGCACGTGCAGCGGCAGTCGGCGGCGCGCGGCCTCGTCGGCGGCCCACGTGACGGCCAGGCCGCTCACGGACGACCCGTCGACACCGACGACGATCTCGCGGGGGTTGGGGCTGGTGGTCATGTCGGTCCTCCCTGCACTCGACCCTGCCGCCCGGGCGCACCGGCTCGCAGGGCCAATGGTCCCGCCCCCGGTTTGGTCGGGGAAGGACCCTGCCCTTACCCTCGACTTAGGTGAGCCTCACCTATGTTGCCTCACCGGACGACCCCCTGTCCCGCCGTCGTGAGAGAGAGTGCCGTGCGCCTGCGTCCCGTCCCCGTCCGTCAGCGAGCATCCCGCCGTCCCGGCCTGCGCCTGGCCGCCGCCGTGGCGTCCGTCGCCGCGGCCAGCCTCGTGCTCGCCGCCTGTGGCGGGGGCGGCACGGGAGCGGCGTCCGGCGGTGACAAGCCGACGCTGACGCTCTACAACGCCCAGCACGAGGACCTCATCAAGCTGATGGTCGACGGCTTCACGAAGGACACCGGCATCAAGGTCCAGATGCGAAACGGCGAGGACTTCGAGCTCGCCAACCAGCTGGTGCAGGAGGGTTCGGCCTCGCCGGCCGACGTCTTCCTCACCGAGAACTCGCCCGCCATGACGCTCGTCGACGGCAAGGGCCTGTTCGCCAAGGTGGGCCCCGAGGCGCTGTCGAACGTGCCCGAGCGCTACACGCCGTCCGACAAGAGCTGGGTGGGCTTCGCCGCCCGCGCCACGGTGCTCGCCTACAACCCCACCCAGGTCAAGGACGGCGACCTGCCGGCCTCGCTGCTCGACCTCGCCGACCCGCGGTGGAAGGGCAAGCTCGGCATCGCGGCCGGTGGCGCCGACTTCCAGGCGATCGTGAGCGCCGTGCTGGCCCTCAAGGGTGAGGCGGCCGCCGAGCAGTGGCTCAAGGGCCTGAAGGACAATGCGAAGGTCTACCAGGGCAACGGCGCGGTGATGCGCGCGGTGAACTCCGGTGAGATCGCGGCCGGCGTCATCTACCACTACTACTGGTACAAGGACCAGGCCGAGGCCGGCGACAACAGCAAGAACGTCAAGCTGCACTTCTTCGGTCACCAGGACCCGGGCGCCTTCGTCAGCGTGTCGGGCGCGGGGGTCCTGAAGTCCAGCAAGCACCAGGACGAGGCGCAGCAGCTCGTCGCGTTCCTCACCTCCGAGAAGGGCCAGAAGATCCTCGCCGACAGCGATGCGCTCGAGTACACCGTCGGCAGCGGTGTGCCGGCCAACTCCGCGCTGCCGCCGCTCGCGGGTCTGGACGCGCCGACGCTCGACGTCGCGTCGCTCAACGGCCCCAAGGTCGTCGAGCTGATGCAGCAGGCGGGTCTGCTCTGAGCGCCTCCCTCCCCGCGATCGACGCGCCGTCCGCCCCGGTGAAGGGGCGTGCGGCGCCTCGTCGTGCCGACGCGCGCGGACGGCGTCCCCCGGCTGTCGTGCTCGGCCTGTCGCTGCCCGTGCTCGCCCTCGCTCTCGTGCCGCTCGTGTTCGTCGTCGTCTACGCCGTGAGCACGGGGTGGGACGAGGCCTGGCGCCTGCTCGTACGACCACGGGTCGGTGAGCTGCTGGTCAACACCGTGCGACTGGTGGTGGGCGGCGTCGTCGCCTCGGCGGTGATCGGGACGGCGGCCGCCTGGCTCGTCGAGCGCACCCACCTGCCCGGACGTCGGCTCTGGAACGCGCTGCTCGTCGCACCTCTCGCGGTGCCGGCCTTCGTCAACAGCTACGGCTGGGTGTCGCTGACCTCGCGGGTCGAGGGCTACGCCGGCGCCGTGCTGATCGTCACGATGTCGTACTTCCCGCTGGTCTACCTGCCCGTCGCGGCGACGCTGCGCGGCCTCGACCCCGCGCTGGAGGAGACGGCGGCCGCCCTGGGGCACGGCCGGTGGCGCACGTTCTGGCGCGTGGTGCTGCCGCAGCTGCGACCCGGCCTGCTCGGCGGCTCGCTGCTCGTGGGCCTGCACCTGCTGGCCGAGTTCGGTGCCCTGCAGTTGCTGCGGTTCCCGACGTTCACCACCGCGATCTACGACCAGTACCGCTCGTCGTTCAACGGCCCGGCGGCCAACATGCTCGCCGGCGTGCTCGTGCTCTGCTGCCTCGTGCTGCTCCTGGGCGAGCAGCGGGCGCGCGGCCACGCGCGCCTGGCCCGCGTCGGCAGCGGCGCACGCCGGCAGATCGAGCGCGTGCGGCTCGGGCGGTGGCTGCCGGTCGCGCTGCTCGGCCTGGCGCTGCTGGCCGTGCTGGCGCTGGGCGTGCCGGTGGCGAGCCTCGTCCACTGGCTGGTGTCGGGTTCGTCCACGGCCTTCCCGGTGGGGTCGCTCGTGTCGACGACGGTGACCTCGCTCGCGCTCGGTGCCGTGGCCGCCGCCCTCACGGTGGTGGCCGCGCTGCCCGTGGCCTGGCTCGCCGTCCGGTACCCCCGCTGGACCACCATGCTGATCGAGCGCGGCACCTACACCGCCAACGCGCTGCCCGGCATCGTCGTGGCGCTGGCGCTGGTCACGGTGGCGATCCGGTTCGCGCAGCCGGTGTACCAGACGACGCTGCTGCTGGTGCTGGCCTACGTGACGATGTTCCTGCCGCGCGGGGTCGTGAGCGCGCGGGCCGCGATCGTGCAGGCGCCCCCGATCCTCGACGACGTCGCGCACTCCCTCGGCGTCAGCCGGTGGGGCACGTTCCGCCGGGTCTCGCTGCCGCTCATCGCGCCGGGGCTGGGCGCCGGGGCGGCCCTGGTGTTCATCGCCGTGGCCACCGAGCTGACGGCCACGCTGCTGCTGTCACCGATCGGCACGCAGACGCTGGCGACCCAGTTCTGGAGCAACAGCAGCAGCATCGCGTACGGTGCGGCGGCGCCCTACGCCGCGATGATGATCCTCATCTCGCTGCCGGCGACGTTCCTGCTCACCCGCGAGGCCCGGAGGTCGTCCACCGCATGATGTCGGTCACCGTGCACGGCCTGCAGAAGAGCTTCGACGACCTGCCGGTGCTCGTCGGCGTCGACCTCGAGGTCGCCCCGGCGAGCACCACCGCGGTGCTGGGCCCGTCGGGCTGCGGCAAGACGACCCTGCTGCGCCTGATCGCCGGGTTCCTGCGCCCCGACGCCGGCATGATCCGGCTCGGCGGTGAGCTCGTGGCCGACCCCACGACGTCTGTGGCCACCGAGCGCCGCCGGGTCGGGTACGTCGCCCAGGAGGGCGCGCTGTTCCCGCACCTCGACGTCACGCGCAACATCACCTTCGGCCTCGGCCGCCGCGCGCGCCGCTCGGGACGCCGGGTCGAGGAGCTGCTCGAGCTGGTCGGCCTGCCCGCCGGGGTCGCGCGCCGCTACCCGCACGAGCTGTCCGGTGGCCAGCAGCAGCGCGTGGCCGTTGCGCGCGCGCTCGCGCCCGAGCCGCGCGTGGTGCTGCTCGACGAGCCGTTCTCGTCGCTCGACGCCGGGCTGCGCGAGGAGACCGGACGCGCGGTGATCAAGGCGCTGCAGGCGTCCGGGGCCACCGCGATCCTGGTCACCCACGACCAGGACGAAGCGCTCTCGCTCGCCGACCAGGTCGCGGTGATGCGCGCGGGCCGCGTGGCGCAGGTGGGCACGCCGCGCGAGGTCTACGAGGCGCCGGTCGACCGGGGCGTGGCCGAGTTCGTCGGGGCGGCCGTGGTGCTGCCCGCGGCGGTCGCGGGCGCCACCGCGAGCTCGGCGCTCGGCGACCTCCCGCTCACGGGCGAGCTGCGCGACGGCGAGGGCCTGGTGCTCGTGCGTCCGGAGCAGATCGCACTCGCCTCGGCCGAGTCGGCGCCGCTGCGCGCCCGGGTGGTCGAGGTCGGGTACCACGGGCACGACGCCTCGGTGCGCCTGCGGCTCGAGCCGGCCGACGTCGAGGTGCTCGCGCGCCTGGCGGGCAGCGCGGCGCCGTCGGTGGGCGAGCTCGTCGGCGTCACCGTCGCGGGCCCGGCTCGCCTGCTCTGAGCGTCGCCGGGCGCCACTACCCTGGGTGCGCACTGGCTCGACCGCCCAAGCCCTGACGAATCGGACCCCCTGATGCTGCGCCCCATGCTGCTCGGCAAGATCCACCGCGCCACGGTCACCGAGGCCGACCTGCACTACGTCGGGTCGCTGACCCTCGACGCCGACCTGCTCGACGCCGCCGGGCTGCTACCGGGCCAGCAGGTCGACGTCGTCGACGTCACGAACGGCGCGCGGCTCACGACGTACGTGATCGAGGGCGAGCGGGGCAGTGGCGTCGTCTGCGTCAACGGCGCGGCGGCTCACCTCGTGCACCCGGGCGACGTCGTCATCGTGATCGCCTACGGGCTGCTCGACGACGCCGAGGCACGCGAGCGGGCGCCGCAGGTCGTGTTCGTCGACGAGGCCAACCGCATCGTCGAGCGCGGCACCGACCCCGCGGACGTCCCCGACGGCTACGGCCTGCGCACCTCGGGCGTGCTCGTGTGAGGGCGTTCCTCGACGCCGAGGCCCGGCGCCTGCTGCGGTTCGCCGAAGGAGCGGCCGATCCGCGCGGCGGCTTCGGGTGGCTGGACGACTACGGCCGGCTCGACCCCGCTCAGCCGCTGCACCTGTGGGTCAACGCGCGGATGACCCACGTGTTCGGCATCGGCGCGCTGCTCGAGGTGCCGGGCGCCGGCGAGCTCTGCGACCGCGGGCTGGCGGCGCTCACCGGCCTGCTGCACGACGACGAGCACGGCGGCTGGTGGTCGGCGGTCGACGGTGACGGCACGCCCACCCAGACCCGCAAGAGCGCCTACGACCACGCCTTCGTGCTGCTCGCCGCCACCACGGCCGTGCAGGCCGGTCGGCCCGGCGCCGACGCCCTGCTGCGGCAGGCGATCGACGTCATCGAGCAGCACTTCTGGGACGACGACGCCGGCGCGCTCGTCGACACCTGGGACGCCGCGTGGTCGGCGGCCGAGCCCTACCGCGGTGCCAACGCGAACATGCACGGCGTCGAGGCCTTCCTCGCCGCCGCCGACGCCACGGGCGACGCCGTCTGGCTCACCCGCGCCACCCGCATCGCCGAGCGCATCGTGGGCCGCGAGGCCCGCGCCGCCGGCTGGCGCGTCCCCGAGCACTACGACGCCGACTGGACGCCGCAGCCCGACTACGCGCGCGACACCCCGGCCGACCCGTTCCGCCCGTACGGCGCGACGATCGGCCACGGCCTGGAGTGGTCGCGCCTGCTCGTGCACCTCGACGCGGCGCTCGCGCTGCACGCCACCGACGACCCCGCCGCCGAAGCCGCCGAGGACACTGTCGAGCCCTGGCTCGTGCCGGCCGCGCGCTCGCTGTTCGACACGGCGGTCGGCGAGGGCTGGGCCACGGACGGCAGTCCCGGCTTCGTCTACACCGTCGACTGGGACGGCGTCCCGGTCGTGCGCCAGCGCATGCACTGGGTCGTGGCCGAGGCGGTCGCCGCTGCCGCGGTGCTCTACCAGGTGACCGGCGAGCGGCTGTACCGCGAGCGCTACGACGACTGGTGGGCCTACGCCCGCGAGCACCTGCTCGACGAGCAGCGCGGCGGGTGGTGGCACGAGCTCGACCCCGACCAGCAGCCCGCACGCACGGTGTGGTCGGGCAAGCCCGACGTCTACCACGCGCTGCAGGCCACGCTGGTGTCCCGGCTGCCGCTCGCGCCCACGCTGGCGGCGGCGCTCGCGGCGCGCCGCCGCTGAGCCCTAGTCGCGGGGGGCCAGCGGGTGCACGCCCTCGTTGGCCACGAGCTCGCGCGCGATGGCGGAGATCTTGCGGTTGAGGTGCGACGACGCCTTGCGCAGCGTCGCGAAGGCCTCGTCGGCGCCCAGCCCGTGGGCGGCCATGAGCAGCCCGATGGCCATGCCGATCTCGCGGTTGCTCGCCATGCCCTCGGCCAGCGTGCGGGCCTCCTCGTGGCTCGACGAGCCACCGAGCGACACCGACGCGAACGACGCCAGGACGACGCCCGCGTCCGCCGACTCGGCCGTCAGGCCGCCGGGGGTGTCGCAGAACAGGTTCAGGGCGCCCGTCTTGCGCCCGTCGACGAGCAGGCCGTAGCCGGCCATGCCGCGCACCGGCGTCTCGGCGACGACGCGCACGGCCAGCTCGGGCCAGCGGGAGTGCTGAGTGATGTCGGTGTCGAGCTGGTACGACTCGTTCTCGATCGCGTCGACGCACGGGCCGGCGCCCACCTCGCGCTCCAGCTCGTCGACCCGGTTGCCGACCGCGTCGCTCGCCGCCGCTGTGCGGAACCGCCCCCGCTCGCGCAGCATGATGCTGGCGTGGTCGCAGCCGGGCACGAGCCGGATGGCGGCGTCCACGATCGCCTGGCAGACCTCATCGAGGCCTGGCTGCTCGTGCACCACGCGGGCCAGCTCGGCGAAGGTCTGGGCGACGGCCGATGACTCGCTGTCGGGGACGGACTGACTCACGCCCGCATTGTGCCTCGGCGTAAGGTCGCCCCGCAGCCCTTGACCAAGGAGTAGTCCGTGCGCGCGCCCCAGATGTCGAGAATGTCCGGTCTTCCGGATAGCGTCACCGTGTACGAGGTGGGTGCGCGCGATGGCCTGCAGAACGAGGCGGCCGTCGTGCCGGTCGAGGTGAAGGCCGAGCTCGTACGCCGCCTGGTGGCGACCGGCCTGTCGGCCGTCGAGCTCACCAGCTTCGTGCACCCGAAGTGGGTCCCGCAGCTCGCCGACGCCGAGCAGCTGCTCGACCTGCTGGGTCCGCTGTCGACCGGCCCGCTCGCGGGTGTGCGCGCACCGGTGCTTGTGCCCAACCTGCGCGGCCTGGAGCGAGCGCTCGCGCGCGACGTGCCCGAGCTCGCGGTGTTCGTGAGCGCCACCGAGTCCTTCGCCCGCAAGAACCTCAACGCCTCACGCGAGGAGGCGCTCGCGATGTCGGCCGACGTCGTGTCGGGCGCCCTCGCCGCCGGCCGCTCGGTGCGCGGCTACGTCTCGATGTGCTTCGGCGACCCGTGGGAAGGCGACGTCGACGCGTCCGCGGTCGTCGACGTCGTCGTCGCGCTGCGCGAGCAGGGCTGCCACGAGATCTCGCTCGGCGACACCATCGGAGTCGCCACGCCGGGCCAGGTCGTCCGGCTGCTCGAGGCGCTCGCGGACGCCGGGGTGCCGCGCGAGCAGCTGGCGGTGCACTTCCACGACACCTACGGCCAGGCGCTGTCGAACACGCTGGTGTCGCTGCAGCAGGGGATCACCACGGTGGACGCGTCCGCCGGTGGCCTCGGCGGCTGCCCGTTCGCGCAGTCGGCCACCGGCAACCTCGCCACCGAGGACCTCGTGTGGCAGCTGCACGGCCTCGGCATCGAGACCGGTGTCGACCTCGAGGCGCTCGTGGCCACGAGCGTGTGGCTGGCCGGCGTGATGGGCCGCCCGAGCCCCTCGAGCGCCGTCCGCGCGCTGGCCTAGGACCCGAGCCGGCGACGCTCGACCGCGCTGGTGGCCGTCACGACGCTCATCGGCGGCACGTCCTTCGCGACCACGGCGCCGGCGCCCACCACCGAGCCGCGCCCGATCGTGACGCCCGGCGCCACGGTGACGGCCGCGCCGAGCCAGACGTCGTCCTCGATGACGATCGGCGCGTGCGTGATGTAGTCGAACCGCTCGTGCGGCTCGACGGGGTGGCCCGCGGTGCTCAGGGTGACGCGTGGCCCGATGAGCACCCGGTCGCCGATCGTGATGCCGCCGAGGTCGAGGAAGAAGCAGCCCTGGTTGACGAACACCCGCTCGCCGAACGTCGTCCCCAACCCGTGGTCGCAGAAGAACGGCGGCAGCACCGACAGCGACTCGGGCACCGGGCCGCCGAAGATCTCGGCCAGCAGGGTGCGGCGTCCGGCGAGGTCGTCGAAGGGCAGGGCGTTGAGCCGCGCCGTCAGCGTCATGACGGTCTGCACGCGCTCGGCGAAGGCGCGCGACTCCGGCGTCCGCGTGGGCAGGCGCTGCTCACCGCGCACGGTCAGTCCCGCGGAAGCTGCAGCGGCTCGGGGCGCGGCCGCTTGGGCTGCACGCTGTCACCGGACGACTGCCGGCGCAGGCGCCGCCCCACCCACGGGCCGACGTACTGCCGCACCCACTGGGCGTCCTCGCGCCACGCCTCGCGGCGCATGCGCGCCGGAGCAGGGGGCAGCAGCTCGTGCCAGCTGCCGTCTCCGCGCAGGCCGAGCACGTCGGCGGCGTAGCGCGCGACCCGGTCGTGACCCTCGGCGGTGAGGTGGATGCGGTCAGCGGCCCACATCCGCTTGTCCTGCAACGACTTCATGCCCCACAAGTCGATGACGTAGGCACCGTGCCGCTGGGCGATCGACCAGATGCTCGTGCCGAACACCGCGGCCTTGCCACGCGTCAGGTTGATGATGGGCGACTGCACCGGGTCGACCGGCGTCGCGAGCAGGACGTCGGCGCCGCCGGCCCGCAGCCGCTCCACCGCGCTCTCGAGGCGGGCCGCCAGGGCATCGGGGTCGCTGCCGGGGCGCAGGATGTCGTTGCCGCCACCCACGAGGCTCACGAGGTCGGCGCCGAGGTCGAGGGCCGCCGGCACCTGCTCGCCGAGGATCTGGCCGAGCAGCCGCCCGCGCACGGCCAGGTTGGCGTAGCCGAAGGGCTCGCCATCCGGCGCGGCGCCGGTTGCTGCGGTGGCCAGGAGCGCGGCGAGCCGGTCGGCCCACCCGCGGTAGCTGCCGTCGTCCTGGAGGTCCTCCAGCCCCTCGGTGAAGCTGTCGCCGAGGGCGACGTAGCGGCGCCAGGGCGCGGTCCAGGAAGGGGCGGTCTGCGACATGCCCCCCATCGTCGCGCAGATGATCTCGAAAGGCGCGAACGGGTCCGCGGGGCTACGTTGCTTGCCGTCGGGAACGGATGCGCCCCGACAACTGTCCGTGCACCACCGAGGAGCCGAGGCGAGCATGAGCACCAGCAGCGACGTTCAGGAAGCGGACGAGCGCCAGGGACTGCGAAGGGACGTCGGCCTGGTCGGCCTGCTCTTCGCGAGCGTGGGCTCGATCATCGGGTCGGGCTGGCTGTTCGGCGCCCTCAACGCCTCGCAGGAGGCCGGGCCCGCAGCGATGATCTCGTGGGCCCTGGGTGGCCTCATGGTGCTCCTGATCGGCCTCGTCTACGCCGAGCTCGGCACGATGTTCCCGCTCTCGGGCGGGGTGGTGCGCTTCCCGCACCTGTCGTTCGGCTCGTTCGCGAGCTACCAGGCCGGGTGGATCACCTGGCTAGCCTGCGCGACGGTGGCGCCGATCGAGGTGGAGGGCGCGCTGCAGTACGCGACCAAGTACGCCCCTTTCACCGAGAAGCACACGGTGCACGGCGAGATCGTGCACACGTTGACGTCGCTCGGCTACGTCGTCGCGGTCATCGC
>JBQCES010000207.1:0-3640 GCA_051960055.1 Angustibacter sp.
CTCGCCCTCGATGCGGCCGTCGGCCGGCCCGCCGTCGTGCTCGTCGTGGGCGTGAACGGCACGGGCAAGACGACGACGGTCGGCAAGCTCGCGCGCGTGCTCGTGGCCGAGGACCGCGACGTGCTGCTGGGGGCGGCCGACACCTTCCGCGCGGCGGCCGCCGACCAGCTGCAGACCTGGGGCAGTCGCGTCGGCGTGCCCACCGTGCGGGCCGACCGCGACGGCGCCGACCCGGCCGCCGTGGCGTTCGACGCCGTGAGCGCCGGCATCGACGCCGAGGTCGACGTCGTGCTGGTCGACCCCGCCGGCCGGCTGCCGAACAAGGCCGGGCTGATGGACGAGCTCGGCAAGGTCAAGCGCGTCATCGAGAAGCGCTCGCCGGTCGACGAGGTGCTGCTCGTGCTCGACGCCACCACCGGCCAGAACGGCATGCGTCAGGCGCTGGTGTTCAGCGAGGTCGTCAACATCACCGGCATCGTGCTCACCAAGCTCGACGGGACGGCGAAGGGCGGCATCGTCGTCGCCGTGCAGCGCGCGCTCGGTGTGCCCGTGAAGCTGGTCGGCCTCGGAGAGGGTCCGGACGACCTGGCACCGTTCGACGCCGAGGAGTTCGTCGACGCCCTGCTGGTCTGAGCTGGCCTGAGCTGGCCTGAGCAGCCGGCAACACAGGTTTCACGCGAGAGCGGGGTTGGTGACCTGCCGGAAACATTCGCGGCGCGGGGGTGAAACAGCGGCTCGCGACAGTCGAGGGCATCCGCTCCCGACTCCGATGGAGGTTGCCGTGGTCAACACCGGCGACACCGCCTGGGTGCTCACCAGCGCCGCGCTCGTGCTGCTGATGACGCCCGGTCTCGCGCTCTTCTACGGCGGCATGGTCCGCGGCAAGAGCGTGCTCAACATGATGATGATGAGCTTCGGCGCCCTCGGGCTCATCACCGTGCTGTGGGTGCTCTACGGCTACTCGTTCGCGTTCGGCAACGACGTGGGCGGCGGCCTGCTCGGCAGCCCCACGCAGTTCCTGGGGCTCAAGGGGCTCATGGCCGACGCGACGTCGCAGGGCGGCGGCCTGCCGACCATGGCGTTCGTGGCGTTCCAGGCCGTCTTCGCCATCATCACCGTGGCGCTCATCTCCGGCGCCATCGCCGACCGCGCGAAGTTCAGCACCTGGATGGTCTTCGCGGGTATCTGGGCCACGGTCGTCTACTTCCCGATCGCCCACTGGGTGTTCGACTTCACCGTCACCGACGACCAGGGCGTCGTCTCGCACGTCGGCGGCTGGATCGCCAACAACCTCAAGGCGATCGACTTCGCCGGCGGCACCGCCGTCCACATCAACGCCGGTGCGGCCGGGTTGGCGCTGGCCCTCGTGCTCGGCAAGCGGGTGGGCTTCGGCCGCGACCCCATGCGCCCGCACAACCTCACCCTCGTGATGATCGGCGCCGGGCTGCTGTGGTTCGGGTGGTTCGGTTTCAACGCCGGGTCGGCGCTGGCGGCCAACAACACCGCCGCCGTGGTGTTCGTCAACACCATCGTGGCCACGGCTGCCGCGATGCTGGGCTGGCTCGTGACCGAGCGGGTGCGCGACGGTCACCCGACGTCGTTGGGTGCGGCGTCCGGCGTCGTCGCCGGGCTCGTCGCGATCACGCCGTCGTGCTCGGCCGTCTCGCCGCTCGGCGCCAACGCCATCGGTGCCATCGCGGGCGTGCTGTGCGCCTACGCCGTGGGCCTGAAGTTCAAGCTCGGCTACGACGACTCGCTCGACGTCGTCGGCGTGCACCTCGTCGGTGGTCTGTGGGGCACCATCGCCATCGGCTTCTTCGCCACCGACGCCGCACCGGCCGCCGTCAAGGGGCTGCTGTACGGCGGCGGCGTCGACCAGCTGTGGCGCCAGGTGGTCGGCGCGCTCGCCGTGCTCGTGACCTCGTTCGTGGCCAGCTACGTCATCGGGCTGCTGCTGCACAAGACGATGGGCTTCCGGGTCAGCGAGGAGGCCGAGGTCAGCGGCATCGACTCGGCCGAGCACGCTGAGACGGGGTACGACCTCGCCGGGGTGTCCGGCGGAGGCTTCCGGCCGACCGTGGGGTCGGCCACCGCAGCGCGCACGACGGAGGTGTCGGCATGAGGCTCGTGACCGCGATCATCAAGCCCCACAAGCTCGACGACGTGAAGTCGGCCCTGGAGTCCTTCGGGGTGCAGGGCATGACCGTCAGCGAGGCCAGCGGTTACGGCCGCCAGCGCGGGCACACCGAGGTCTACCGCGGGGCCGAGTACACCGTCGATCTCGTGCCCAAGCTGCGCATCGAGGTGCTCGTGGGCGACGACGACGCCCCCGACGTCCTGGAGGTGCTCGTCAAGAGCGCGCAGACCGGCAAGATCGGCGACGGCAAGGTCTGGACCGTGCCCGTCGAGGACGTCGGCCGCGTGCGCACCGGCGAGCGCGGCCTGGACGCGCTCTGAGCGTGCGCGACCTGCGAGCCGAGCGGTTGACGTCGGCGGCCCGGTCACCGTCCTGGCACACCGGGGACGGGCCGGGTCGTCGGCGCGCGCTCGCCGCGCTGGTCGACTCCTGGCTCACCGACGTGTGGGCTGCGGCAGTGGGGTCCGCCGTGGGCGAGCGCTCTGGGCCGGCGTCCGGTGTGGCGCTCGCGGCGGTGGGCAGCCTCGCTCGGGGCGAGGCGGGTCCCACGAGCGACCTCGACCTCGTGCTGCTGCATGACGGCCACGCGCTCGCCGCACCGGACGTCGAGGTGCTGGCCGAGCGCCTCTGGTACCCGATCTGGGACGCCGGCGTGCGCCTCGACCACTCGGTGCGCACGCCCGCGCAGTGCCGCGACGTCGGCGGGCGCGACCTCGCCGCCGGGGTCGGGCTGCTCGACCTGCGCGTGGTGGCCGGCGACGCCGAGCTGGTGGCGGCCACACGCAGCCGGCTGCTCGACGACTGGCGAGCGGCGGCACGGCGGCGGCTGCCCGAGCTGCTCGACGCCGTCGACGAGCGGGCCGCACGCCACGGCGACGGCGCGTTCCTGCTCGAGCCCGACCTCAAGGAGAGCCGGGGCGGGCTGCGCGACGTCACGGTGCTGCGGGCGCTGTCTGCCTCGTGGCTCGCCGACCGGCCGCACGTGCCGGTCGACGCCGCGCACCGCGTGCTGCTCGACGTCCGCGACGCGCTGCAAGTGGTGAGCGGCAAAGCCGGTGACACGCTGTTGCTGGCCGAGCAGGACACCGTGGCCGGTCTCGTAGGTGCCGACGACGCCGACGACCTGCTCACCCGGGTGTCGCGGGCGGCGCGCACCGTCGCGTTCGCTCTCGACACCACGGCTCGGCGAGCGCGCCAAGCGGCTCCCACCCGCCGGCTGCGGCGCGGGCCGCGCCGGCCGGTGCTGCGACCGCTCGGGCACGGGCTGGTGGAGCACGACGGCGAGGTGGTGCTGGGGGTGGGCGTCGACCCGCGGACCGACCCGGCCCTGGCGCTGCGCGCGGCGGCGACGGCGGCCCGGCTGGGTCTCGCGCTGTCGCCCGTGACGGTCGAGCACCTGGCGCGCACGGCCCCCACCGGTGACGAGCCGTGGACGCTGCCGGGGCGCGAGGCGTTACTCGACCTGCTCGGTGCCGGCCCGGGGCGCGTCGCGACCGGGGAGGC
>JBQCES010000208.1:0-19641 GCA_051960055.1 Angustibacter sp.
CGGGCCTGCTGCACCCGCAGCGCGAGCTCGCCGTCCGGCGGGTACGACACCTCCTCCAGCGACAGGCCGTGCGCGGGCATCACGGCCACCGCCGGGTCGCGGACGCCGGCGGCCAGCACCTGAGCCGGCCAACCCACCGGACGGCGTCCCTCGCCCACCGGCACCACCGCCCCCACCAGCGCGCGGACCATGGAGTGGCAGAACGCGTCGGCGACCACGGTGGCGGCCAGCACGCCGTCGTCGAGGCGGCGCCAGGAGTACGCCAGCAGCGTGCGCACGGTCGTGGCACCCTCGCGGCGCTTGCAGAAGGCCGCGAAGTCGCGCAGGCCCAGCAGCTCGCGGGCCGCGGCGTCCATGGCGCTCACGTCCAGCGCCGACTTCGTGACCACGGTGTCGAACCGGCGCAGCGGGTCGAGCTGGGCGGGGCGGTCGCACATCCGGTACAGGTAGCGGCGGGACGTCGCGGCGAAGCGGGCGTCGAAGCCCCGCGGAGCAGACTGCACGGCGTGCACCACGACGTCGGGCGGCAGCACCCCGGCCAACCGGGTGAGCGCCGCCTGCTCGGGCGGACGGTCGGACCGGCCGGGCAGGGCTCGCCAGGCCAGCGGGTCGACGTCCGCATGGGCCACCTGGCCACGCGCGTGCACGCCGGCGTCGGTGCGTCCGGCGACGGTGAGGCGCACCGGCTCCGGAGCGCGCAGCACCGTGGTCAGCGCCTGCGACAGCTCGGCCTCGACCGTGCGGCGCCCGGGCTGAGCGGCCCAGCCGGAGAACGCCGTGCCGTCGTACGCCAGGTCGAGCCGCAGCCGCAGCAGGCCGGCGTCCGGGTCGCTCACCGGGCCAGGCTACCGACCACCTGCGCGCTCACCTCACCCCCGGCCCCGCGTGCACTCTGTCTCCAGAGTGCACGGCTGGGGTGGGGTGGGGTGGATGCGCGAGAGCCCGCCGTCCCTTGCGGGGCGGCGGGCTCTCGACGGGTGGGGCGTGGATCAGGCCTTGTCGCTCGACTCGTCGTTCGACTCGGTGGCCTCAGCCTCAGTGGCCTCAGCCTCGGTGGCCTCGGTCTCAGTGGCCTCGGTCTCGGTCGCCTCGGTCGACTCGACCGGGGTCTCCTCGACCGGGGTCTCCTCGACCGGAGCCTCCGCCTTCTTGGCAGCAGCCTTCTTGGCCGTCGACTTCTTGGCCGCGCGCTTGGTGGCGCCCTCGGCCTCGGCGACCGTCGCCTGCTTCGGCGACAGCGGCTCGCGCACCAGCTCGATCACGGCCATGGGGGCGTTGTCGCCCTTGCGCGGCGCGATCTTGGTGATCCGCGTGTAGCCACCCTGGCGCTCGGCCACGTCGGGGGCGATCTCGGTGAACAGGCGGTGCACGACGCTCTTGTCGCTGATCACCGCGAGCACCCGACGGCGGGCGTGCAGGTCGCCGCGCTTGGCGAACGTCACCAGACGCTCGGCGAGCGGACGCAGCCGCTTGGCCTTGGCCTGGGTCGTCGTGATGCGGTCGTGCTCGAAGAGCGCCTGGGCCAGGTTGGCCAGGATGAGCCGCTCGTGCGCCGGGCCGCCGCCGAGGCGCGGGCCCTTCGTGGGCGTGGGCATGGTGGTCGATCTCCTACCGGTCGGTCAGGGGTCAGGTCAGGGGTCTCAGTACTGCTCGTCCTCGGCGAACGCGGCGTCGTCGTCGGCGCCGTACGCCTCGACGGCCGCGGCCGGGTCGAAGCCGGGCGGGCTGTCCTTGAGCTGCAGCCCCATGCCGACGAGCTTGGCCTTGACCTCGTCGATCGACTTGGCGCCGAAGTTGCGGATGTCGAGCAGGTCGGCCTCGCTGCGCCCGACGAGCTCACCCACGGTGTGGATGCCCTCGCGCTTGAGGCAGTTGTAGGAGCGCACCGTGAGGTCGAGCTCCTCGATCGGCAGCGCCAGGTCGGCGGCCAGGGCGGCGTCGGTGGGCGACGGGCCCATGTCGATGCCCTCGGCCTCGACGTTGAGCTCGCGGGCCAGGCCGAACAGCTCGACCAGCGTCTTGCCGGCCGACGCCATGGCGTCGCGCGGCGCGATGCTGTTCTTGGTCTCGACGTCGACCACGAGGCGGTCGAAGTCGGTGCGCTGCTCGACGCGGGTGGCCTCGACCTTGTAGGTCACCTTGAGCACCGGGGAGTAGATCGAGTCGACCGGGATGCGGCCGATCTCGGCGTCCCCTGACTTGTTCTGCTGCGCCGAGACGTAGCCGCGACCGCGCTCGACGGTGAGCTCCATCTCGAGCTTGCCCTTGGCGTTCAGGGTGGCGATGTGCAGGTCGGCGTTGTGGATCTCGACGCCGGCCGGCGGCGCGATGTCGGCGGCCGTCACGGCGCCCGGACCCTGCTTGCGCAGGTACATCACGACCGGCTCGTCGTGCTCGCTGGAGACGACGAGGGACTTGACGTTCAGGATGATCTCGGTGACGTCCTCCTTGACACCGGGGATCGTCGAGAACTCGTGCAGCACGCCGTCGATGCGGATGCTGGTGACCGCGGCGCCCGGGATGGACGACAGCAGCGTGCGGCGAAGCGAGTTGCCGAGGGTGTAGCCGAAGCCGGGCTCCAGCGGCTCGATGACGAACCGCGAGCGCGCGTCGTCGACCTTCTCCTCGGTGAGCTGGGGGCGCTGTGCGATGAGCACTGTGGTTCTTCCTTCCCACGGGTGTCCGCCATATGACACCTCGTGAACGCCCGCCCGGGCTCGGTCCGCCGGGCGGGAGGTGCCGGACGCCGGCCCGCACCGTGAGGCGCGGGCCGGGCGTGCGGCGGTCGATCAGTCGTGCGGTCGATCAGTCGTGCGGTGGATCAGTTCTTCGAGTACAGCTCGACGATGAGCTGCTCCTGCACCGGCGTGTCGATGACCTGACGCGCGGGCAGGGAGTGCACGAGGATGCGCAGCTGGGTCGGGATCGACTCCAGCCAGGCCGGGACGGTGCGCTCGCCGGCCTCCGCACGGGCGACGACGAACGGCGTCAGCTCGTGGGAGCGCTCGCGGACCTCGATGATGTCCTTCTCGCGGACCCGGTAGGACGGGATATCGACCTTCACGCCGTTGACCGTCAGGTGACCGTGGCGCACCAGCTGGCGAGCCATGTCGCGGGACTTGGCGAAGCCGGCCCGGTAGACGACGTTGTCGAGGCGGGTCTCGAGGATGCGCAGCAGGTTCTCGCCGGTCTTGCCGGTCGTGCGGTGCGCCTCCTCGTAGTAGCCGCGGAACTGCTTCTCGAGGACGCCGTAGATGCGGGCAGCCTTCTGCTTCTCACGCATCTGCAGCAGGTACTCGGACTCCTTGGTGCGCGCGCGACCGTGCATACCCGGGGGGTACGGACGGATCTCGATCGGGCACTTGGGCCCGTCGCACTTGGAGCCCTTGAGGAAGAGCTTCATCTTCTCTCGACGGCAGCGCTTGCAGTCTGCGCCGGTGTAACGCGCCATGTGGCTGGTTCTCCTTGGGGTAAGGCGCTAGCGGGTTTCGGGGGCGCAGCTCAGACGCGGCGGCGCTTGGGCGGGCGGACGCCGTTGTGCGGCACCGGGGTGACGTCCGAGATCGAGCCCACCTCGAGGCCGGTGGCCGTGAGGGAGCGGATGGCCGTCTCGCGCCCGGAGCCCGGGCCCTTGACGAACACGTCGACCTTGCGCATGCCGTGCTCCATCGCGCGGCGCGCAGCGGCCTCGGCGGCCATCTGCGCCGCGAACGGCGTCGACTTGCGCGAGCCCTTGAAGCCGACCTGGCCGGCCGAGGCCCACGAGATCACGGCCCCGGTGGGGTCGGTGATCGAGACGATGGTGTTGTTGAACGTGCTCTTGATGTGAGCGTGCCCGTGGGCGACGTTCTTCTTCTCCTTGCGGCGCACCTTCTTGGCGCCCGCCTGACGGCCCTTGGGAGGCATCTGCTGGTTACTCCTACGCTCGAGGTCTGGGTCCGCACGTGCTCACGTGCGGAAGGGGCTGCTACTTGCGGCCGGCCTTCTTCTTGCCGGCCACCGTGCGCTTGGGCCCCTTGCGGGTGCGCGCGTTGGTCTTGGTGCGCTGACCGCGCACCGGAAGGCCGCGGCGGTGCCGCAGCCCCTCGTAGCTGCCGATCTCGACCTTGCGGCGGATGTCGGCAGCGACCTCGCGACGCAGGTCGCCCTCGAGCTGGTAGCTCGCCTCGAGGTGGTCACGCAGCTTGACGAGGTCCTCGTCGGACAGGTCGCGGACGCGGACGTCGGGGCTGACCCCGGTCGCCGAGAGCGTCTGCTGGGCGCGGGTGCGCCCGACGCCGAAGATGTACGTGAGCGCGATCTCGACGCGCTTGTCGCGCGGGAGGTCGACGCCGATCAGACGTGCCATGTGGCCGTGTCTCCAGATCTTGGTCTGCGGAGGTCTGGTGCAGCATCGGTCCGCACTCACAGATCCACTGGTGATCTCGTGGTGAGGTCCCCGGCCTCCGCGGCCGGGGGTGGCGTCCGGGGTCGGCGCGAGCTCGCTCGTGCTGGCCTCGGGGTCGGATGCTGCGGCTGTCGTGTCGTTCGGTCGTGAAGTCCTGCTGGTCGTGCGGTGGTGCCCTGCTCAGCCCTGGCGCTGCTTGTGGCGCAGGTTCTCGCAGATCACCATGACCCGTCCGTTGCGGCGGATCACCTTGCACTTGTCGCAGATCTTCTTGACGCTCGGCTTGACCTTCATCGCCCTGCTGTCTGCTCGTGGTGGTCGGTGGTCATGGTCATGCTGTGGCAGTCCGTGCTGGAGCCGCCGGGTGGTGCTGGTGGAACTGCGGGTGACGCGGTGAAGCGACCTCAGCGGTACCGGAAGACGATCCGGCCGCGGGTGAGGTCGTACGGGCTGAGCTCGACGACGACGCGGTCCTCGGGGAGGATCCGGATGTAGTGCTGCCGCATCTTCCCGGAGATGTGCGCCAGCACCTTGTGACCGTTGGTGAGCTCCACGCGGAACATCGCGTTGGGCAGAGCCTCAACGATCGTGCCCTCGATCTCGATGACGCCGTCCTTCTTCGCCATGTCCTCCGCATTCCGTCGGTGACCGACCCCCGGTGGGCCGGTCGTCGTGGCGCACGTGTGACAGCGTCCTCATGCCGCCAGAACCAGCCGCGGGACGGGGCGAGGACGGAAGTGCTCGTGAGCCGACACAGCAGGATACGTCAGATCGTGCTCGGACCCCAAATGCGGGTCGAGCGGCTCGTGCTCAGCGGACCCGCTCAGGCGGTCAGCAGGCCGCCCTCGAAGCGCTGGTGCTGGGTGCCGTCGGACGCCACCACCGTGTCCTCGAGCGGGTACCCCCAGCGCCCGGCCGCGCCGCCGTCGGCCGCCCACGCCGTCAGCACCCGCCCGCGCACGACCCACGGGGTGGCGCCCGCGGCCCACCAGAGCTGACCCCGCTCGAAGCGCTGGCCGTGGCCGGAGCGCACCTCGTCGGTCTGCGCCCGCACCGGGTAGCCGAGGACGCCGCGCTCGCGGTCGAGCGCCAACCAGCGCCGGTACGCCGGCCCGAACACGTGGGTCGTCACCGAGCTCGCGGTGTCGGCCAACGCGCCGTTCTCGAACAGCTGCACCCACGACGAGCCCGACACCTGCTGGTCGGACACCGGGTACCCGAGCACGCCCTTCTCGCGCCCGAGCGCGGTCCAGTGGTCGAACCGCCCCTGGCTCACCAGGCAGGTCGTCGAGCTCGGCGTGTCCGCCAGGGCGCCGTGCTCGAACAGCTGGAGCCACTTCGAGCCGTCGACCACGAGGTTCGACACCGGGTAGCCGAGGACGCCGTGCTCACCGCCGTGCTTGCGCCACTGCGTGTACCGCCAGCCGGTGACCCGGCAGGTGACCGAGTGCGGGGTGTCGGCGACGGCGCCGCGCTGGAAGTGCTGGATCCAGTAGCCGCCCGACCCCATGACGCGCTCGGCGACGGGGTAGCCGAGCTCGCCGGTCTCGCGTCCCGTGGCCACCCAGGTGCGGTAGGAGGCCAGCGTCACGGTGTGCGTCACCGTCTGCGGGCTGTCGGTGATCGCGCCCCCCTCGAACAGCTGGATCCACCCCTTGCCGTCGCGGGCGGTGAGCAGGTCGCTGCTCGGGTAGCGCAGCAGGCCCTGCGGGCCGCCCAGCTGGCGGTACCAGGAGATGGCCGACCCGCGCACCGCGCGGGCACCGGTGGCCGACGACCAGTAGATGGCCCCGCGCTGGTAGGTGACGTAGCGGCCCCGGCCGTCACCGACCGCGCGCTCGGGCCCGGTCGAGACGCCGAGCGGCGAGCCCTCGCCCCCGAGCGCGACGTACTTGCGGGTGATGGCGTCCCACCGAGGCAGGCACGGCGCGCTGTGCTCGGCCGTCGCGTTGTCGGTGAGCGAGGTCGTGGTGCAGTTGGCCCACTTGTACGGCGCGATGCAGCTGACCACGCGACAGGCGACGCCGCCGCTGCAGCGCACGTGCGTGTTGCACTGGCCGTACCGGAAGGCGTTGCAGCACACGCGCCGCTGGTCGCAGGTGGCGGACGAGCCGCACTTGCAGCCGCAGCTCCAGCAGCCGCTGGAGCAGATGTTGTCGCCCGAGCAGCCGGACGTGCACTTGGAGCAGCTGGCGTTGCAGTCGACGATGTACCGGTAGCCGCCGCCGCACCACGAGGAGTCGGCGGCCTTCCACCAGCCCGCGGCGAACGTGCCCGGTGGGCAGCCGTTGACGCCCTTGTTGATCGTGCAGCACATGACCGTGTAGCCCGCGCTGCACGAGGCGGCCGGACCGCACACCGTCGAGGCCGCGGTCTGCGGTGTCAGCACGTAGCCCTTGGGGTCGACGGCGAGCGCCGAGCCCACCACCGCCGTCTGCACCAGGAACCCGCGCCGGCTGAACCGGCCCAGGCCGCGCGCGACCCGGTCGACCAGGCGGGTCGCGAAGGTCGTGGCCGTGGTGGCCTCGGTGAGCGTGGTCACGGCAGTCCTCCCTGACGCAGCAGCGTGTGCTTGCTGGTGATCCGGATGCCGGCCAGCAGCCGCGCCGCCCGCGGCACGAGCGCCATCCGCCGCGAGTGCGCCCCGAGCACGACGTACAGGCAGAAGGCGCGGCCGCCCTCGCTGAAGAAGTGCTGCGCCGCGCTCACGCCGGGGTACAGGCGCGGCATGCGGTTGGAGCTGAACTGCGACGGGCGCAGTACGGGGCGCCCCTGCGGCTCGAACAACCCCTGGTCAGCGACGTCGGTGCCGAACTCCATGAGCGACACGAAGACGTCGTCGCTGCCGAGCAGCTCGATCACCCCCGAGCCGAAGTCGCCGCGCTCAGCCGGCAGGGGGCGGGTGCACGCGTGCAGCACCGGGTGCGTCACCTCGGCCGGGTCGTGCGGCTCCCGGCGCGAGATGCGCGTCTCCCAGCCGCCGTCCTGCGCGGCCACGGCCAACCCGTAGCGCGAGTTGCTCATCTCAGCTCCACTCTCAGCTCCACCCTCAGCTCCAGACCGTCCCCGCGACCGCGGCCGCTACCAGCACCAGCGCACCGCGCGACACGACGTCGACCGGCCGGCCCAGCCGCTCGACGCGCGCGAACACCACCCGCAGCTGCGCGGGTGCGTGCACCCGGCGCACGGCGAGCACCGGCAGGGCCCGGGCCAGCCCGAAGGTCGCGCCGAGCAGGGCCCCGACCGCCGGCGTCCCTGACCACGCGGCCAGCGCGAGCACCGCGTAGACGGTCGAGCTGGTGACGATGGTCAGCACGCCCGCCCCCAGCTGCAGCCCGAACCCCAGCCCGTAGACCCAGCCCCGGTAGCGGGCGAGCCAGGCCTCGTCGACCTGGCGGCGCCACGACGGCAGCGCTCCCCCGCGCGCCCGGACGTCGAGGCCGAGGCCCACCAGCACGAGCAGCACGACGACGACCGCTGCGGGAGCCGAGTCGCGCCATCCCGCGGGCAGCACACCGCCCAGCGCCGCGCTGAGCGCGCCCACGGCGAGCCCACCGACGACCGAGCCGACCAGGTAGGCCGACACGGTGAGGCCCCAGCGGGCGCGGCGGGCCCGCTCACCGAGCGGGCTGATGCTCGAGAGCATCGACTCACCTCAAGGCGACCAGGTCGAGCGCACCGCGGCGACCACCGCGAGTGGCAGACCGGCGGCGAGCGCGACCGTCACGGGAGTCCAGGCGGTCACGGCGCTCACCGGCCCGGGGTCTCGTCGTCCGGGTTCTCGTACAGGCTGGCGTGGCCGGGGCTGATGCCCGCGCTGAGCAGCTCGCGGTCGACGCGTGCGACGTCGGCGTAGTCGTCCATCGGCCCGAGGGGGGCCGGCCGCGCCGGCGCGGTGCCGAGCACGCCAGGCCCGCTGCGGCCGGCGCGCCTGCGTGCCTCCGCGGCGTCGCCGACGGCCTGCCGCATGAGGTCGCGCACCTGCGCCCAGGTGGTCGACGAGCCCTCGCCGGTGATGGTGTCGTCCTCGACGTACACGAAGTACGGCGAGCCGGGCACGGCGTAGTCGGTCCAGGCCGCCGACGACTGCACGACCTCCAGGCGCGGACCGGCGAGCTCACGCAGGCGGGTGACGCTCTCGTCGTGCGGGTCCTTGGCGACGACGACGAGCCGGGCGTCGCCCGGGACGTCGCGGACGCCGGCCGACAGCTCGTGCCAGAACGTCTGGCAGACGCTGCAGCCGCTCGACAGGAAGGCCAGCAGGGTGCGCCGTCCGGACCCCTGCACGGGGATCGTCACCTCCTCGCCGGTGAGCGTGGTGCCGACGACCGCGTGGCCCTGCACCGTGGCCGGCCGCGTGGCCGGGACGACGCCCGACTCGATGTCGACCCGCACCGGGCCCGCCGCCGACGGCGGGTCGCCGGCGTCCTTCTCCAGCTCCAGGCCGGCGCCCAGCTCGTGCAGCGCGCGCAGGATGAGCGCGTGGCTGCGCAGCAGGCCGAGCACGAGCAGCGCGAGCACGGCGATGGCGACACCTTCGGCGATGACGACAGCGAGCACGGGCTTCAGCCCCTTCGGGGTGCAGACGTCGAGCGGACGGCCGACGGGGTGACGGTCGGCAGGACGGCGAGGGCGAGGTAGGCCAGGGCCGCGAGGAGGGCCGCGAACCCGACGAGGGTGGCGAGGGTGGCCGGCTGCTGCGCCGCCGTCGACCACGCGGAGTCCGGCGGCGCCCAGGCCATCGCCGCGCCGGATGCTGCGAGCACCACGGTGACGGCCAGGTGGCTGCGCGTCGGCGGGGTGTCCGGACGCCCGAAGCACCCGCAGGAGGCCAGCACGCCCCCGCGGGTCAGGGCCAGGGCGACGAACGCGGTGAACGCCAGGTAGGCCGTCGCCACGAGCGCCCCGCTGAGCCGGCCCGGCGCCGCCAGGGCCACGCCGCCGACGGCGATCTCAGCCGCCGCGAGCAGGCGACCCAGCGCCGGACGAGCCGGCAGGCCTACCGAGCGCAGGGCGAGCACGAGGGACGACGGGTCACCGAGCTTCGACACGCCCGCCAGCACGAGCAGTGCCGCCGCGGCCAGGAACGGCCCGAGCGCGAGGTTCCCCATGCGGCTCGACGCTACACGCCGAACCCGGCCCGCAGGCCGGTTCGCCGCCAGGCGATTACGGGCTCGCCGACGACGCGGCCGCCGGCGCCGACGACCTCGAGTGCGCCGCCGTCAGCCCAGCGGGGCGAACGGCGCGCCGAGCTCGGCGAGCTTGGCGGCCCCGCCGTCGAGCGCCGTCAGCACCCACAGGCCGTCCTCGCCGACGGCGACGGTGTGCTCGAAGTGGGCGGCGCGCGAGCCGTCGACGCTGACGACGGTCCAGTCGTCGTCCAGCACCCGGGTCTGCGCGCTGCCCCGCGTGAGCATGGGCTCGATCGCGACGACGAGTCCCGGCTTCACGCGGACGCCCTTGTCGCGCACCCGGTAGTTGGGCACCTGGGGGTCCTGGTGCATCTCGGTGCCGATGCCATGACCGACGTACTCCTCGACGATGCCGTACGGCCGGTCGGACCGACCGCTGCTGGCGGCCACGTGGTCCTCAACCGCGGCACCCACGGCGTGCAGCCGCTCACCGACGGCGAGCGCGGCGATCCCCCGCCACATCGCCTCCTCGGTGACGGTCACGAGCTCGACGTCGTCCGGACGGGCGTGTCCCTGCTCGGCTCCGACGATCACGGTGATCGCGGCGTCGCCGTGCCAGCCGTCGACGATGGCGCCGCAGTCGATCGACACGACGTCGCCGTCGGCGAGCACCCGGTCACCGGGCAGGCCGTGCACGATCTCGTCGTTCACCGAGATGCAGACGGTGCCCATGAAGGGCGGGTGGCCGTAGCCGAGGAAGCTCGGCACCGCCCCCGCGCCGCGGATGCGCTGCTCGGCGAGGTCGTTGAGGTCGCGCGTGGTGCGACCGGCCACTGCGGCGCCGCGCAGCGCCTCGAGGGTCTCCCCCACGACCAGGCCGGCGCGACGCATCGCCCGCACCTGGTCGGGCGACTTGTACTGGATCCGGTCACGACCGAGCATCGGCGGATCAGGCCTGCTCGATGGCGGCGACGAGCCGCTGCGTCACCTCGTCGACCTCACCGAGGCCGTCGACGGCGACGAGCAGGCCGCGCTCGCGGTAGACCTCCACCAGCGGCGCGGTCTCGTCGGTGTAGATCTGCTGCCGGCGCCGGATGACGTCCTCGGTGTCGTCGCTGCGGCCCTCGGTCTCAGCGCGCTTGAGCAGACGCTGCACGATCTCCTCGCGCTCGACCGTGAGCTCGACGACGCGGTCGAGCGCGTGGCCGCCCTCGGCCAGCATGGCGTCGAGCTCGGCCACCTGTGCGCGCGTGCGGGGGTAGCCGTCGAGCAGGAAGCCGCGCTCGGCGTCGTCCTGCGCGAGCCGGTCGCGCACCATCGCGTTGGTGATGTCGTCCGAGACGTAGCCGCCGGAGTCGAGGATCTCCTTGACCTGGACGCCGAGCGGCGTGCCCTCGGCGATGTTCGACCGGAAGATGTCGCCCGTCGAGACGGCGGGGACGGCGAAGTGAGCGGCCAGGCGCGCGGCCTGGGTGCCCTTGCCCGCGCCCGGCGGGCCCAGGATGACGAGACGCATCAGCGAAGGAACCCTTCGTAGTGTCGCTGCTGGAGCTGGGACTCGATCTGCTTCACCGTCTCCAGGCCGACACCCACGATGATGAGGATCGAGGTGCCGCCGAAGGGGAAGTTGGACTGGCTGGCGCCGACGAGCGCGAACGCCACCAGCGGGATCATCGAGATCAGGCCCAGGTACAGGGCACCCGGCAGGGTGATGCGGGTGAGGATGTAGTCGAGGTACTCGGCCGTGGGTCGCCCGGCGCGGATCCCCGGGATGAAGCCGCCGTACTTCTTCATGTTGTCGGCGATCTCGGTGGGGTCGAAGGTGATCGCCACGTAGAAGTACGTGAAGAACACGATGAGCACGAAGTAGAGGAGCATGTAGAGCGGGTGGTCGCCGCGCACGAGGTAGCGCTCGATCCACACGACCCAGCCCGCGGTCTTGTTGCTCTGGAACTGGGCGATGAGTGCCGGCAGGTAGAGCAGCGACGAGGCGAAGATCACCGGGATGACGCCGGCCTGGTTCACCTTGATCGGGATGTAGGTGCTCGTGCCGCCGTACTGGCGCCGGCCGATCATGCGCTTGGCGTACTGCACCGGCACGCGGCGCTGGGACTGCTCGACGAACACCACGGCCGCGACGATCACCACGCCGACGAGCAGCACGACGATGAAGACGTTCCAGCCCTTGGCAGCCTTGATGGCCCACAGCGCGGACGGGAAGCTGGCGGCGATCTGGGTGAAGATCAGCAGCGACATGCCGTTGCCGATGCCCTTGTCGGTGACCAGCTCGCCGAGCCACATCACGAGGCCGGTGCCGGCGGTCATCGTCGCCACCATGATGAGCACGGTGATGATCGAGTTGTTGGGCACCAGGTCGGCCGAGCAGCCCGGGAACAGCGGGCTCGGCGTCGCGCGCGCGACCGAGACGAGCGTCGTCGACTGCAGGATCGCCAGCCCGATCGTCAGGTAGCGGGTGTACTGGGTCAGCTTGGTCGTGCCCTGCTGACCCTCCTTCTTCAGCTCCTCGAAGCGCGGGATGACCACCGTCAGCAGCTGCACGATGATGCTCGCCGTGATGTACGGCATGATCCCGAGCGCGAAGACCGACAGCTGCAGGAGCGCCCCGCCGCTGAACATGTTGACCAGGCCCAGCAGCGAGTTGTCCTTCGTCGCCGCGATGCACTCGCGCACGGCCGGGTACGAGATCCCGGGCGTCGGCAGGAGGGAGCCCAGGCGGAACAGCGCGAGGATCGCCAGCGTGAACAGGATCTTCTTGCGCAGGTCGGGCGTACGGAATGCCCGTGCGAACGCGGTGAGCACAACTCCTCCAGTTCCACCGCGGTGGCGGCGTCGACGGCCCGTCACGACGGACCTGGGGACGATAACACCCCGGACCCCGGGTGCTGCGGGGGTCCGGGGTGTCATCCCCGCGCCCGGGTCACGGGCGCGGTGGGGTTCAGACCTCGGTGGTGCTTCCGCCGGCGGCGGCGATCTTGTCCTTGGCCGTGGCCGAGAACTTGTGCGCGGAGACGTTCACGGCGACCGACAGCTCACCGGTGCCGAGCACCTTGACGGGCTGGCCCTTGCGGACGGCGCCGCGCGCCACCAGCTCGTCGACGCTCACGTCGCCACCCTCGGGGAACAGCTCACCGAGGCGGTCGAGGTTGACGACCTGGTAGCTGACCTTGAAGGGGTTCTTGAAGCCGCGCAGCTTCGGCAGCCGCATGTGCAGCGGCGTCTGGCCACCCTCGAAGCGCTCGGGCACCTGGTAGCGCGCGCCGGTGCCCTTCGTGCCGCGACCGGCCGTCTTGCCCTTGCTGCCCTCACCACGGCCGACGCGGGTCTTGGCCGTCTTGGCCCCCGGCGCCGGACGCAGGTGGTGGACCTTCAGCATGGAGTCCTTGGCCATCAGTCGACCTCCTCGTACGTCACGAGGTGAGCCACCGTCGCCACCATGCCGCGGATCTCAGGGCGGTCCTCCTTGACGACGACGTCGCCGATCCGCTTGAGGCCGAGCGTGCGCAGGGTCTCCCTCTGGTTCTTCTTCCCGCCGATCTCCGAGCGGGTCTGGGTCACCTTGAGCCGCGCCATCAGGCACCTGCCCCGGCGGCCCGAGCCCGCAGCATCGCGGCCGGGACCACGTGCTCGAGCGGCAGGCCACGGCGCGCCGCGACGGCCTCAGGGCGCTCCAGGCCCTTCAGCGCCGCCACGGTGGCGTGGACGATGTTGATCGCGTTGTCCGACCCGAGCGACTTGCTCAGGATGTCGTGGATGCCGGCGCACTCGAGAACGGCGCGCACCGGGCCACCGGCGATCACACCGGTACCGGGAGCGGCCGGGCGCAGCATGACGACGCCGGCCGAGGCCTCACCGGTGATCGGGTGCGGGATGGTGCCCTGGATGCGCGGCACCTTGAAGAAGGACTTCTTGGCCTCCTCGACACCCTTGGCGATCGCCGCGGGCACCTCCTTGGCCTTGCCGTAGCCGACACCGACGGTGCCGTCGCCGTCACCCACCACCACGAGGGCGGTGAAGCTGAAGCGGCGGCCGCCCTTGACGACCTTGGCCACGCGGTTGATGGTCACGACGCGCTCGACGTACACGTTCTTGTCGGCAGCGTCACGACCGCGACCGCCGCCGTCACGACGGTCACGACGGTCGTTGCCGCCGGCACCGGCACCGGTTCCACGGCGCTGGGGTCCAGGCATCAGACGTTCCTCTTCTCTGCGACTACGAACTCGCGGGTGGTCAGCGTCATCACAGCGTCAGACCACCCTCGCGGGCGCCGTCGGCGATCGCCGCGATGCGGCCGTGGTACCGGTTGCCGCCGCGGTCGAACACGACGGCGTCGACACCGGCCTCCTTGGCGCGGGCGGCCACCAGCTCGCCGACCTTCTTGGCCTTGGCGGTCTTGTCGCCGTCCAGGGCCCGCAGGTCGGCCTCCATCGTCGACGCCGAGGCCAGCGTGCGGCCCTGGACGTCGTCGACGACCTGAACGAAGACGTGACGCGTGGAGCGCGTCACCACCAGGCGCGGCCGCACGGCCGTGCCGGACACCTTCTTGCGCACGCGCAGGTGACGACGGCCGCGAGCGGCCACCTTGCCCTTGCTGCGCTTGACGGTCACTGCCATGACTTACTTACCAGCCTTTCCGACCTTGCGGCGGATGTGCTCGCCGGCGTACCGCACGCCCTTGCCCTTGTACGGGTCGGGCTTGCGCAGCTTGCGGATGTTGGCGGCCACCTCGCCGACCAGCTGCTTGTCGATGCCCTGCACCGACAGCCGCAGCGGGCCGTCCGTGGTGAAGGTGATGCCCTCGGGCGCCTTCACCGTGATGGGGTGGCTGTAGCCGAGCGCGAACTCGAGATCCGAGCCCTTCGCCACGACGCGGTAACCGGTACCGACGATCTCGAGCTTCTTCTCGAAGCCGTTGGTGACGCCCTCGACCATGTTGGCGATGAGCGTGCGGGTCAGGCCGTGCAGCGAGCGGTTGCGACGCTCGTCGTCCGGGCGCGACACGGTGATGGTGCCGTCGTCGTCGCGCGCGACGGCGATCGGCGTGGCCACGGTGTGGGTCAGGGTGCCCTTGGGCCCCTTGACGTTCACGGCCTGGCCGTCGATGGTCACCTCGACCCCGGAGGGCACGGTGACAGGGAGTCGACCGATGCGGGACATCTGTGGTTCTCCTCCCTCACCAGACGTAGGCGAGGACTTCCCCACCCACGCCCTTCTGTGACGCCTGCTTGTCAGTGAGCAGGCCGGACGACGTCGACAGGATCGCGACGCCGAGTCCACCGAGCACCTTGGGCAGGTTGGTGGACTTGGCGTAGACCCGCAGACCGGGCTTGGACACGCGGCGGATGCCGGCGATGGAGCGCTCGCGGCTCGGGCCGTACTTCAGCTCGATCACGAGGCTCTTGCCCACCTCGGCGTCCTCGACCTTCCAGGACGAGATGTAACCCTCGGCCTCGAGGATCTCGGCGATGTGGGACTTCAGCTTGCTGAACGGCATGGCCACGGAGTCGTGGTACGCCGAGTTGGCGTTGCGCAGACGCGTGAGCATGTCTGCGATGGGGTCGGTCATCATCGGGCTTTCCTGCCCTTCCTCACCGTGGTTTCGTCAGGCCGTGCGGCCCGGACCTGCGGTGTAGTGGTTACCAGCTGCTCTTCGTGACGCCCGGCAGCTCGCCGCGGTGCGCCATCTCGCGCAGGCACACACGGCACAGGCCGAACTTGCGGTACACCGAGTGCGGACGGCCGCACCGCTGGCACCGGGTGTAGCCGCGCACCTTGAACTTGGGCGTGCGTGCGGCCTTGTTGATCAGGGCTGTCTTGGCCACGTCAGTTCTCCTTGAACGGGAAGCCGAGGCTCTTCAGCAGCGCCCGGCCCTCGTCGTCGTTGGTCGCGGTGGTGACGACCGTGATGTCCATGCCGCGAACGCGGTCGATGCGGTCCTGGTCGATCTCGTGGAACATCGACTGCTCGTTCAGACCGAAGGTGTAGTTGCCCTGGCCGTCGAACTGCTTCGGCGACAGACCACGGAAGTCGCGGATGCGCGGCAGCGCGACCGAGATCAGGCGGTCGAGGAACTCCCACATGCGGTCGCCGCGCAGCGTGGTGTGCGCACCGATCGGCATGCCCTCGCGCAGCTTGAACTGGGCGATCGACTTGCGGGCCTTCGTCACGACCGGCTTCTGGCCGGTGATCGCGGTGAGGTCGCGGACGGCGCCGTCGATGAGCTTGGAGTCGCGCGCGGCGTCACCCACACCCATGTTGACGACGACCTTGACCACGCCCGGCACCTGCATCACGTTCGCGAAGCCGAACTGCTCGGTGGGCGAGGCGACGATCTCGTCGCGGTACCTCTGCTTCAGGCGCGGCAGCGCCCGAGCCTCGGTGGCGGTCTCAGTCATCAGACGTCCTTCCCCGACCGCTTGGCCACGCGCACGCGGACGGTGCGCTCGCGGCCGTCGCGCTCGACGGTCTCGGTGCGGTACCCGACGCGGGTGCGCTTCTTGGTGTCGGGGTCGACCAGCATGACGTTGCTGACGTGCAGCGCCGCCTCCTGCGTGATGATGCCGCCGGTGCGCGCACCACGGCCGCTCGTGCCGGCCTTGGTGTGGCGCTTGACCTGGCGCACGCCCTCGACGACGACGCGCTGGCGCTCGGTGTCGACGCTGATGACCTTGCCCTGCTTGCCGCGGTCGCCGCCGTGCTTCTGCGCGCGACCGGTGATGACCTCGACGAGGTCACCCTTCTTGATCTTCATCTTCGCCATGGCTCAGAGCACCTCCGGGGCGAGCGAGACGATCTTCATGAACCGCTTGTCACGCAGCTCGCGGCCGACCGGCCCGAAGATGCGCGTACCGCGGGGGTCCCCGTCGGGGCGGAGGATGACGGCGGCGTTCTCGTCGAAGCGGATGTACGAGCCGTCCGGACGCCGGCGCTCCTTGGTGGTGCGCACGACGACCGCCTTGACGACGTCGCCCTTCTTGACGTTGCCGCCGGGGATGGCGTCCTTGACGGTGGCGACGATCACGTCACCGATACCCGCGTAGCGCCGACCCGAGCCACCGAGAACACGGATGCAGAGGATCTGCTTGGCACCCGTGTTGTCAGCGACCTTGAGTCGCGACTCCTGCTGGATCACTGCTCACTCCTGTCGTCGCGCTGGTTCTCGCCGTGGCGAGCCTTGCGGAACTTCTCTGGTCTGGTGCCGGCCGGCGCTATGAGCCGGCCGAGCGACTTACTTGGCGCGCTCGAGCACCTCGACGACGCGCCAGCGCTTGGTGGCCGACAGCGGTCGGGTCTCCATGATCAGCACCAGGTCGCCGATGCCCGCGTCGTTGGCCTCGTCGTGCGCCTTGACCTTGCTGGTGCGGCGCATGACCTTGCCGTAGAGCGCGTGCTTGACGCGGTCCTCGACCTCGACGACGACGGTCTTGTCCATCTTGTCGCTGACGACGTAGCCGCGGCGCGTCTTGCGGTAGGCGCGCTCGCTCTTCGGGGCCTCGGTGCTGGTGCTCACGGTGTCCTTCGTGCTCTGGGTGTCGCTCATGCCTGTCCCTCCGGACGGGTCCTGATGCCGAGCTCGTACTCACGCAGCACCGTGTAGATGCGCGCGATGTCGCGACGGACGGCGCGCAGCCGGCCGTGGCTCTCGAGCTGGCCGGTGGCCGACTGGAAGCGCAGGTTGAACAGCTCTTCCTTGGCCTTGCGCAGCTCCTCGACGAGGCGCTCCTCGCTCATCTCGGCCAGGGCCGACGGGGCGAGGTCCTTGGAACCCAATGCCATCAGAGGTCACCGCCTTCACGCCGCACGAAGCGGCACTTCATGGGGAGCTTGTGCATCGCGCGGAGCATCGCCTCACGGGCGATGGGCTCCGGGACGCCGGACAGCTCGAACATCACGCGGCCCGGCTTGACGTTGGCGATCCACCACTCCGGCGAGCCCTTACCCGAACCCATGCGGGTCTCGGCGGGCTTCTTGGTCAGCGGACGGTCGGGGTAGATGTTGATCCACACCTTGCCGCCACGCTTGATGTGGCGGGTCATGGCGATACGGGCCGACTCGATCTGCCGGTTGGTCACGTACGCCGGCTCCAGCGCCTGGATGCCGTAGTCGCCGAAAGCGATCGTCGTACCGCCCTTGGCCGCACCCGAACGCTTCGGGTGGTGCTGCTTGCGGTGCTTGACGCGACGAGGGATCAGCACGGGTCAGCCCTCCGTTCCGGGGTTCGCGAGCTGCTCGGCCTGCGGGGCCTCGGCAGCGGGCGCCTCGGTGGCCGCCGGCGCGTCGGCGCGGCCGCCGCGAGCCGGACGGTCGCTGCGGGCGCCACGGGCCGGACGGTCGCTCCGCGGGCCACGGGGGGCCCGCGGCGCGGCGGCCTGCTGCTGGGCGAGCTCGCGGTTGGTGACGTCACCCTTGTAGATCCACACCTTCACGCCGATGCGGCCGAAGGTGGTGCGGGCCTCGTACAGGCCGTAGTCGATGTTCGCGCGCAGCGTGTGCAGCGGCACACGACCCTCGCGGTAGAACTCCGAGCGCGACATCTCGGCGCCACCGAGGCGGCCCGAGCACTGCACCCGGATGCCCTTGGCGCCGGCGCGCAGCGAGCTCTGCATGCCCTTGCGCATGGCACGACGGAACGACACACGGGCCGACAGCTGCTCGGCGATGCCCTGGGCGACCAGCTGAGCGTCGATCTCGGGGTTCTTGACCTCGAGGATGTTCAGCTGCACCTGCTTGCCCGTGAGCTTCTCGAGCTCGCCGCGGATGCGGTCGGCCTCCGCGCCGCGACGGCCGATGACGATGCCCGGACGCGCGGTGTGGATGTCGACGCGGACGCGGTCGCGCGTGCGCTCGATCTCGACCTTGGAGATGCCGGCCCGCTCCATGCCCGTGGACATGAGCTTGCGGATCGCGACGTCTTCCTTCACGTAGTCGCGGTAGCGCTGGCCCGGCTTGGTGCTGTCGGCGAACCACCGGCTCTTGTGGTCGGTGGTGATGCCGAGGCGGAACCCGTGCGGGTTGACCTTCTGTCCCACTAGCGGGTCCTCCCCTTCGTGGCGGCCTGCTGGCCGGTGGTCTGCTGGCCTGTGGTCTGGCTGTCGGGCGTGCCCACGACCACGGTGATGTGGCTCGTGCGCTTGCGGATCCGGTAGGCCCGCCCCTGGGCACGCGGCCGGAACCGCTTCATGGTCGGTCCCTCGTCGACGTACGCGGCCTGGACGACCAGGTCACGCTCGTCGAACGCCTCAGAGGCCTGGTCGGCCTTGACCCGCGCGTTGGCGACCGCGCTCAGCAGCACCTTGCGGATCGGCTCGCTGGCCGCCTGCGGGGCGAACTGCAGCACCGCGCTGGCCTGCGTCGCCTGCTGACCCCGGATGAGGTCGACGACGCGGCGGGCCTTCTGGGGCGTGACACGGACGTACCGCGCCTGCGCCTTGGCTTCCATCGCTGTCCCTTGTCTTTCGTGGGTGTTCTGGTCGGGTGAGTGTCCGAAGAGCGCCGGCCGCGTCAGCGGCGGCGGCCCTTGCGGTCGTCCTTCTCGTGCCCGCGGAAGGTGCGGGTGGGAGCGAACTCACCGAGCTTGTGGCCGACCATGGCCTCGGTCACGAAGACCGGGACGTGCTTGCGGCCGTCGTGCACGGCGATCGTGTGACCGAGCATGTCCGGCACGATCATCGAGCGCCGGGACCAGGTCTTGATGACGTTCTTGGTCCCCTTCTCGTTCTGCACGTCCACCTTCTTCTGCAGGTGGTCGTCGACGAAGGGGCCCTTCTTCAGACTACGAGGCATACGTCAGGGCTCCTCAGCGCTTCTTGCCGGTACGACGGCGACGGACGATCAGCTTGTCGCTGTCCTTGTTCGGACGGCGGGTACGGCCCTCGGGCTGGCCCCACGGGCTCACCGGGTGACGGCCACCGGACGTCTTGCCCTCACCACCACCGTGCGGGTGGTCGATCGGGTTCATCGCCACACCGCGGACGGTCGGGCGCTTGCCCTTCCACCGCATGCGGCCGGCCTTGCCCCAGTTGATGTTCGACTGCTCGGCGTTGCCGACCTCGCCGACCGTGGCGCGGCAGCGCAGGTCGACGTTGCGGATCTCACCGGACGGC
>JBQCES010000209.1:0-6690 GCA_051960055.1 Angustibacter sp.
CACGCCTGCCGAGAACCAGGAGGCGCTGCGGCTGGTCCGCGCCCACACGACCACGCCGCTGGCGATCGGCGAGGTCTTCAACACCGTGTGGGACTACCAGACGCTGATCCGCGAGCAGCTCATCGACTACGTGCGCTCGGCGGTCACCCACACCGGTGGCATCACCGCCATGCGCAAGCTCCTCGACTTCGCTGCGCAGTACCAGATCAAGTCCGGCATCCACGGGCCCACCGACATCTCGCCGGTCGGCATGGCGGCCGCGCTGCACCTGGACCTGGCGATCCACAACTTCGGCATCCAGGAGTACATGCAGCACGGCGCGCTCACGAACGAGGTGTTCCGGCAGAGCTTCACGTTCACCGACGGCTACCTGCATCCGGGCGAGCAGCCCGGCATCGGCGTCGAGCTGGACGAGCAGGCTGCGGCGCGGTTCCCGTACCAGCCCGCGTACCTGCCGTTCAACCGCCTCAAGGACGGCACCGTGCATGACTGGTGAACCCACGGACCAGCCGTCCGGCACCGGCGCGACCCGGCACGTCGTGGTGATGGGCGTCTCGGGGTGCGGCAAGACCACCGTGGCCACGCGCATCGCCGGGGCCACGGGCTTCGTCTTCGCCGAGGCCGACGACTTCCACACCCCTGCCAACGTCGCGAAGATGTCGGCCGGCGTGCCGCTCGAGGACGTCGACCGCTGGCCCTGGCTGCGCAGCCTCGCCGCGTGGATGACGGAGCGGGCGGCTGCGGGGGAGTCGACCGTCATCGCCTGCTCGGCGCTCAAGCGCAGCTACCGCGACGTGCTCGCCGACGGGCCGCCGTCGGTCGACTTCGTGCACCTCGACGGCCCGCCCGAGCTGGTGCGCGCGCGGTTGGCCGCCCGCGTCGGTCACTACATGCCCGCGAGTCTGCTCGACTCGCAGCTGGCCACGCTGGAGCCGCTGCGGGACGACGAGCGGGGCGTCGTCCTCGACGTCAGCCAGACCCCGGATGCCCTGGCGCAGCAGGCGATCGATGCCCTGCGGCTGACGCCGTGGGCGCAGCGCCCGTCCTCGTCACAGCGGCCCGGCTAGGCTGGCGCGGTGAGCGCTGGCCGAGGGAACGACGTCCGGCGGCACGTGCCGCGCACCGACGCGGTGCTCGACGACGAGCGCCTGGCCGACGCTCGTGGTCGGCTCGGGCGCTCCCTCGTGAAGTCCGTGGTGGTCGAGGTGCTCGGCCAGGTGCGGGCCGGTGACCTGGAAGCCGACCACGTCCTCGAGGCGGTGCTGGCCGCTCTGCCGCCCACCGCGGCGTCGATGGTGCCGGTGGTCAACGCCACCGGCGTCCTGCTGCACACCAACCTCGGCCGGGCGGCGCTGTCGGACGCGGCCATCGAGGCGGTCGTCGCGGCAGCAGGCCCGACCGACGTCGAGTTCGACCGCGCCACCGGTGCTCGCGCCCGCCGGGGCCGCGGAGCGCTCGCCGCGCTCGCGCAGGCCTTGCCCGAGGCGGGCGGCGTGCACGTCGTCAACAACGGCGCAGCGGCTCTGGCGCTGGCCGCGACGGCGTTCGCCCAAGGCCGCGAGGTGGTGGTGTCGCGCGGCGAGATGGTCGAGATCGGCGACGGGTTCCGACTGCCCGACCTCATCGAGTCGACGGGTGCGCGGCTGGTCGAGGTGGGCACCACGAACCGCACGCACGTGCGCGACTACCTCGAGGCCGTCGGCCCCGACACGGGCTTCGTCCTCAAGGTGCACCCCTCCAACTTCGTGGTGCAGGGCTTCACGTCCGACGTGTCGGTGAGCGAGCTGGCGGCGGCGCTGGCCGGCCGCCACGTACCCGTGGTGGCCGACCTCGGGTCCGGCCTGCTGCGGCCGCACCCGCTCCTGCCGGACGAGCCGGACGCCGCCACCGCCCTGCGCGACGGTGCCGACCTGGTGACCGGCAGCGGCGACAAGCTGCTCGGTGGGCCTCAGGCCGGGCTGCTGCTCGGCCGCGCCGATCTCGTGGAGCAGCTGCGCCGACACCCGCTGGCTCGGGCCTTCCGCGTCGACAAGCTCACTCTCGCCGCGCTCGAGGCGACGGTGCGCGGGCCGTCCGCACCGGTGCTCGACGCCCTGGAGGCGCCGCCCGACAGCGTGCGCGAGCGAGCCGAGGCCGTCGCCGCGCTGCTGGTCACCAGCGGTGTCGACGCCGAGGTGGTGGAGTCGGCCGCCACGGTGGGCGCCGGGGGAGCGCCCGGACACACGGTGGCGAGCTTCGCCGTCCGGCTGCCTGCGGGCTGGGCCGCAGCGCTGCGGCGGGGCACGCCCTCGGTGGTCGGGCGCACCGAACGCGGCGCGCTGCTGCTCGACCTGCGGTCGGTGCCCGCGGCCTCGGACGCGCAGCTGGTCGCGGCCGTCGTCGCCGTGGCCCAGCAGGCTCAGGCCGGTAGCCGCTAGAGCTCGCGCACCTGCCCGTCGCGCATCTCCCAGCGGCGGGTGGCCCGCACGGTGCTCAGCATGCGGCGGTCGTGGGTGACGAGCAGCACGGTGCCGGCGAACGAGTCGAGGGCCTGCTCGAGCTGCTCGATCGCGGGCAGGTCGAGGTGGTTGGTGGGCTCGTCGAGCACCAGCAGGTTGACGCCGCGGGCCTGCAGCAGCGCGAGCCCCGCGCGGGTGCGCTCACCCGGCGACAGCGTCGCGCAGGCCCGGGCGACGTGCTCGGCGCCGAGACCGAACTTGGCGAGCAGCGTGCGCACCTCGGCGGTCGGCCAGTCAGGCACCTGCGCGGCGAACGCGTCGACCAGCGGCTGCGGCCCGTCGAAGGCGCTGCGGGCCTGGTCGATCTCGCCGACCTGCACTCCCGACCCGAGCTGGGCGCTGCCGTCGTCCGGGGCGATCCGGCCGAGCAGCAGCCCGAGCAGGGTCGTCTTGCCCGAGCCGTTGGGGCCGGTGAGCACGACGCGGTCGGCCCAGTCGAGCTGCAGGTCGACCGGCCCGAGCGTGAAGGCGCCGCGCCGCACGACGGCGCCGCGGGCGACCGCCACCACCGAGCCCGACCGGCCGGCGGCCGCGATGTCGAGCTGCAGCTGCCACTCCTTGCGCGGCTCCTCGACGACGTCCAGGCGCTCGATCAGCCGGTCGGTCTGCCGGGCCTTGGCCGCCTGCTTCTGCGAGCTCTGCTGGTTCCGGTAGATGATGTGCTTGTCGTTGTCGGTGGCCTTGCGCACCGCGTTGCGCGTGCCCTGGTCGGACCACGCGCGCTGCATCCGCGCGCGGGCGGTCAGGTCGGCCTTGGTCTCGGCGTAGTCCTCGTACGCCTCGCGGGCGTGGCGGCGGGCCACCTCGCGCTCGCGCAGGTAGTCGTCGTAGCTGCCGCCGTACACCGCCACCTGGTGCTGGGCGAGGTCGAGCTCGACCACCTGGTTGACTGTGCGGGCGAGGAACTCGCGGTCGTGGCTGACGAGCACCACCGGCACCTGGGACTGCCGCACGAAGCTCTCGAGCCGCTCCAGACCCGCCAGGTCGAGGTCGTTGGTCGGCTCATCGAGCAGGAACAGGTCGTAGCGCGACAGCAGCAGCGACGCGAGACCGGCGCGGGCGGCCTGCCCGCCCGACAGGCTGGTCATCAGGGCGTCGAGGTCGACGCCGAGCCCGATCTCGCTCGTCACCTGCTCGGCGCGCTCGTCCAGGTCAGCGCCACCGAGGTGGAGCCAGGTCTCCAGCGCCTCGGCGTACTCGTCGTCCGCCCCCGAACGCCCGGCGGCCAGGTCGCTCGTCGCGGTGTCGAGCCGTCGCTGCGCCGCGTCGACGCCCGTGCGCCGGTGCAGGAACGCCCGCACCGTCTCGCCCGGACGGCGGTCGGCCTCCTGGGGCAGGTAGCCGGGCTGCGCGGCGGGCGGCGACAGGCTCACCGAGCCCTCCTCGGGCTCGGCCAGGCCGCCGAGCAGCCGCAGCAGCGTCGACTTGCCGGCGCCGTTGGCGCCGACGAGACCGACGACGTCGCCGGCCCCGACCACGAGGTCGAGATCGGTGAACAGGGACCGCGCCCCGTGCCCGGCGGCGAGTCCACGGGCGACGAGGGTGGCGCTCATGGTCGATGACGCTACCTGACGCCCCCCTACCGACGTCCTCCCCTTTTCCCGCCCCCTCGTGCACCTTGTGTACACGGTGCACGGATGGGGGATGGGGGTGCGTCGGCTGGACCTACCCGCCGGTAGCGGGCACACTAACCTACGGAAGCGTAACTTACGCCAACGTAAGGTGGTGCCCGGCCGTGAAGGAACTGACGCAGCTGCAGCTGCTGACCGAGCTCGAGCCCGTCGTGGAACGTGAGCTGGAACGCCACATGAAGGCGGCCAAGGAGTGGTTCCCGCACGAGTACGTGCCGTGGAGCCAGGGTCGCAACTACGACGGTGTCTTCGACGGCGAGCCCTGGACGCAGGAGCAGTCGGCGATGAACCCGACGGCGCGTACCGCCTTGATCGTCAACCTCCTCACCGAGGACAACCTGCCGAGCTACCACCGCGAGATCTCCGACACGTTCGGTCGCGACGGCGCGTGGGGCACGTGGGTCGACCGTTGGACGGCCGAGGAGGGCCGCCACGGCATGGTGATGCGTGACTACCTGCTCGTGACCCGCGCGGTCGACCCGGTGCAGCTCGAGCGGGAGCGGATGTCGCACATGGGTCAGGGCTTCGAGCAGGACAACGACGAGATGCTGCGCTCGGTCGCGTACGTGTCGTTCCAGGAGCTGGCGACCCGCATCTCGCACCGCAACACCGGCAAGTACACCGAGGACCCGTACTGCGAGCAGATGCTCGCGCGCATCGCGCAGGACGAGAACCTCCACATGGTCTTCTACCGCAACCTGCTCGCGGCGGCGCTCGAGATCGCGCCCGAGCAGACCCTGCAGGCGGTGCGCGACGTCGTGGCGACCTTCCAGATGCCCGGCCACACCATCCAGGACTTCGGCCGCCGCTCGGTGCAGATCGCCATGGCGGGCATCTACGACCTGCGGATCCACCGCGACGAGGTGCTCGCGCCGGTGCTCAAGACCTGGAAGGTCTGGGACCGCGAGGGTCTGGGCGCCGAGGGCGAGAAGGCGCGTGAGGAGCTGGCGCGGCTGCTCGAGGAGCTCGACGTCGCCGCGTCTCGCTTCGAGGACAAGCGCGCGACCTACCTCGAGCGGCAGGCCGCCCGCCGGGCCGGCTGAGACGCGGTCGCGGCGCTCGGCGCCTGCGGAGACAATGACCGGGTGACCGACGCCACCCGCCAGCGCGCACCTCGCGGGGCGTGGCTGGTGTGGGGCGTCGGCGTGCTCGCCTACGGCACGGCGGTGCTGCACCGCACGTCGCTCGGGGTCGCCGGCATCGCGGCGGCCGAGCGGTTCGACGCCTCGGCGAGCGTGCTGGCGACGTTCGCGGTGCTGCAGCTGCTCGTCTATGCGGGGCTGCAGATCCCCGTCGGCGTGCTGCTCGACCGGTACGGCGCCCGGCGGCTCATCGTGCTCGGCGGCCTGGTCATGGTCGCAGGGCAGACGGTGCTGGCCCTCGCCGACACGATGGGCCTGGCTGTGCTGGCCCGCGTGCTGGTCGGCACCGGCGACGCGATGACCTTCGTCTGCGTGCTGCGGCTGGTGACGGCGTGGTTCCCCGCCCGGCAGGTGCCCCAGCTCACCCAGCTCACGGGCATCACCGGACAGCTCGGTCAGATCGTGAGCGCGGTGCCGCTCGTGGCGCTGCTGCACGGTCCGGGGTGGACCACGACCTACCTCATCGCCTCCGGAGCCGGGCTGGTCGTCACCGCCCTGAGCCTGTTGGTGCTCCGCGACGCCCCTCCCGGGGAGGACGTCCAGCGGCACTCGCCGTCGCTGCGCGAGGTCGGCGAGCAGCTGGTGGCCGCCTTCAGCCACCCCGGCACGCGCCTGGGGTTGTGGACGCACTTCACCACCCAGTTCTCCGGCACCGTCTTCGCGCTGCTGTGGGGTTACCCGTTCCTGGTGTCGGGCCAGGGTCGCTCGCCGCAGGCGGCCAGCGCGCTGCTCACGCTGTTCGTCATCACCGGCATGCTGGCCGGTCCGGTGTTCGGCACGTTCGTGGCGCGCCACCCGCTGCGCCGCTCGTGGCTCGTGCTCGGCACGGTCGGGTTCACCGTCGCGGCGTGGACGACGGTGCTGCTGTGGCCGGGCCGGGCGCCGTTGTGGCTGCTCGTCGTGCTGATCGTCGCCGTGTCGGTGGGCGGCCCCGGCTCGATGATCGGGTTCGACTTCGCCCGCACCTTCAACCCCGTAGGACGGCTCGGTAGCGCCACGGGCATCGTCAACATCGGCGGCTTCGTGGCCTCGTTGCTGACGATGTTCGCCGTGGGTGTGGTGCTCGACGCCGTGTCGCCGTCGGGCGGTGGAGTCGGGCGAGCGGCCACCTACGACCTGGGCTCGTTCAAGCTCGCGTGGTCGGTGCAGTACGTCGTGTGGGTCGTGGGCGTCACCGGCATCCTGGTCAGCCGGCACAAGGTGCGTCAACGCCTGGCACAGGCCGGCGTCGTGGTACCGCCGATCCGCGAGGCCATCGCCCGCGAGCGCCGGGCGCGGCGCGAGCGGCGGTAGGCCGGGCCGACCACTCGCTCAGAGCTCGAGCGTCGGGGGCTCGCCGCGGAAGCCCACGCGCTGCAGGTACGCCGCGCTGTCACGCATCCCGGTCGGCGCGACGGCGCGGCCGAAGCCGTGTCCCTC
>JBQCES010000210.1:0-9966 GCA_051960055.1 Angustibacter sp.
GAGGTACTGCCCCGTGGTGGGGTGCGGGCCGTCGTCGGTGCCACCGGGCCGGCCGAAGGGGGTGCCGGCGGGAGCACCCGGCAGAGCGCGGCGCATCTGCTCAAGCTGCGCCCTCGCGGCCATCTGCTGCGCCATCAACGCGGTCTGGATGCCGTGGAACAGCCCCTCGAGCCACCCTACGAGCTGGGCCTGCGCGATCCGCAGCTCGGCGTCCGACGGCGTCTCACCCTCGCCGAACGGCAGCGCGATCCGGCGCAGTTCCTCGACCAGCTCGGGCGCCAACCCCTGCTCCAGCTCGTGCAACGACCGCTCGTGGATCGCGGCCAGGCGGCTGCGCCCCGCCTCGTCGAGCGGCGCGCTGCGCACCTCGTCGAGCAGCTGCTTGATCATGCTGCCGATGCGCATGACCTTCGCCGGCTGCTCCACGAGCTCGGCGGGGTTGCGCTCAAGCTCCTCCTCGTCGCCACCGGGGGTGGACGCCACGCCCATGCCCTCGGGGGTGACGACGACGATGCGCCCCTGCTCGTCGCGCGACGAGCCGCCCTCGTCCCGCTGCGAGGCGTCGTCGGTGCCCTGTGCGCGCTCGTCGGATTCGCTCATGCCCCCATCCTGCCGAGGTGAGGCTCCCGGCGCAGTACCGGGGTCGAGGGACCTTCTCCCCGGGCTCACGGCAGCTGGGCGGAGCAGCATGAAGGCAGCACCTGAGCGACTCCGAGCGAAGTGCGGGTGGTGGCCATGAGCTTCGAGCAGCCGGCCCGACGTCGAGAGCGGCCCCTGGTGGCCGTCGGGTACGACGAGAGCGCCGCCGCGCGCGCCGCCGTGCACTGGGCGGCCGCCGAGGCCGCGGCCGCGGGCAGTGACCTGGCGGTGGTCGTGGCATGGGAGAGCGAGGCCGGCAGCGTCGGCGGGCGCTCGGGCAGCGACTGGGCGCAGCAAGCGGCTGACGACGCCGTCGCGCTCGCCCGCGGCGTCGTGGGCGATGGCCTCACCATCTCGACCGTCGTCGAGTTCGGGCCGCCTGCCGGCGTCCTGCTCCAGGCCGCGCGCGACGCCGACCTGCTCGTGCTCGGCACCCGCGGGCACGTGGGCGCGGTCGGCGTGCTGCTGGGAAGCGTGAGCCGCGAGTGCCTGCGCGCCGGCGAGGTGCCCGTGGTGCTGCTCGGCCCGGACGCCGCCCCCGCGCTGGAGAACCGCGTGCTCGTCACCAGCGTGCACGGCGCCGCGGCTGGCCCGGCGGTGCAGTGGGCCGTGCAGCGGGCGGTCTCGCGCCACCACCCCGTGCACCTGCTCGACGGGTGGAGCGTGCACGCCATGGGCCCTGGGCTCACGGTCGGGCACGAGTACGAGGCGGCTCGGCAGGAGGCGCTCGAGCGGCACAGCGAGGCGATGGACGAGCTGCGCACCATGGTCGCCGGGCGCGTGCCGGTCACTGGTGAGCTCGTCGAGGGCCGTGGCGTCGACGTCGAGTACGCCCGCAGCAACGCCGGTGACCTGCTCGTCGTCGAGTGGGACGACACCGAGCACCGGCCCTCGCTGCGCTACGAGCGCTGCCCCGTGGTGATGGTGCCCGCGCCGGTGGCTGCGACGGTGGTCTGACGCCGGCCCGCGTCGTCCGAGTCCGGCCGCGCGCTCCCGCGAGCGGCTTGGCGCAGGGCGATGGTCTGCCGCTGCCGCAGCCGGGCCACCTTGAGGCGCCGACGGCGCTCTTCGCCGGTCACGCGTGCGGCTCCATCGCCGGGCACGGCTGCCCCCGGTGCGGGGCGAGCAGCTCGAAGTGCCACGGCTCGTTGGCGTAGCGACGGCACAGGCCGTACCGCACGCCGTGCTCCTCCAGCCACGCCGCGGCCGGCCTCGGCCCGACGTCCACGGCACCCCCGCGCACGTGCTCGGACTCCGTGGGCGGCAGCACCCAGCGCCGCGCCTTCTCGGCCGAGCCGTACTTCGCGATGGCCTGCTCGTAGAGCACCCGCTGCTTGGCCGCACTGCGCCAGCCCGAGGTGACGTGCAGCTCGATGCCGGCCGCCGCGGCCGCACTCGTCGCCCGGTCGAGGGCGCGCTTCAGGCCCGGCTGCAGGTGGCTGACGTCGCCCCTGCCCGACGGCTCGACGGGCGCGGGGTCACCGGCCTCGAGGGCCTGCGGAGCGCCTGCGCTGCTGCGGGCGTCGGCGACAGCGGGGGTGGCCAGAGCCCGGTGGGCGGCGTCCCAGGTGGGCCCGGCCGCCAGCAGCACGCCCACGACGACGACCGCGCGCCACGCCATCCGCGCTCGGCGGTCGCGCCGCGTGTCGACCACGTAGGGGGCGTGCTCGCTCGACCATCCCGCCGCCGGTGTCGCGCCGCTCACTGGCCGAGCCGCCGCGTCATGGGCAGCCGCGACCGCACGCCCAGCCCGGCGACCGCCGCGGCCAGCAGCGGGACGCCGATCCCGACCACCGTGAGCAGCAGCCACGGCACGTCGATGATCGGCGACGACCACTGGGTGCCGCCGGTGGCCTCGTCGAACCGCGCGGCCGTCAACGGCCAGGTGACGGCCAGGCCCGGCACCACGCCGACCGCGATGCCCGTCAGGCTGCCCAGCAGGCCGATCACCACCGCCTGCGCCGCGGCCATCGTGCGCCGGGTGCGGGGGCGTGCGCCGACGGCAGCCAAAGTTGCGGCGTCCGGCCGGCCGTCGACCAGCGCCAGACCCGTCGCGGTCAATGTGCCCACCAGCACCGCCAGCGTCGCGATCACGATGAGCCCGATGAGCGGCAAGGTGAACTTCTCGTCGAAGCCGCGCTCGGTGTAGATCTCGACGTACTGCGCGCTGCCGCGCAGCACCTCCTCGAGCCGGTCCTGCGCGTCGCGGCTCAGCGGCGTGCTCGACGGCGACAGCACCCCGCCGTTCTGGGCCCAGGCCAGACCCGCGGCGCTGGCGGTCTCGGGCGTGACGATCGCGCCGACCACGGTGAGCAGGCCGTTCTCGCGGTGCGGGGCCAGCGCCGCCGCGGGCAGGCGCACCGTGCGGACGTCGCGCACCGTCGTCCGGTCGTCGGCGTAGTTGGTCTCGTAGGTGGTCAGGCGGGCGTGACCGGTGCGGTCGATCAGCGCAGCCGACGGCACGAGCACGCCCCCCTGCTCGAGCACCGCGACCTGCGCGGCGCTGAGGTGGTAGCCCAGGGCGGCGAGGGTCGCGGGCTCGGCCACGACCGAGGTGGTCCCGTTCCAGGTGACGGGCGTCTGCTCGCTCGCGCCGCCGAACTGCCAGTTGGTGCACCGCGGCGGCGTGTCCGGTGTCTCCGGGACGGCGGGGCAGCCCGGCGGGCGGACGTACACACCCGGCTGCCACGACGACATCCGGTGCGTGCGGCCCAGCTCGCCCGTGGGGAGCAGGTGGCGTCCGGGCACGAGGCCGGCCACGGTCTGGCCGGCGAACGACCACCACGCTGCGTCGACCTCCCCCGCCTGCAGGGTGGTGACGCCGGAGGGCAGGCGGGGCCGGTAGTCGGCGCGGCTCTGCGCGAAGTCGCTGCTCGCGCCGATCGCGAGGGTGGTGACGCCGGCGACGGCGGCCATCACCGCGGCGACCGCCGGCGCGGTGCGGCCACGCTGGCGGGCGCTGTCGCGGGCGGCCAGCCGCAGGCCGAGCGGCAGACGACGGCCCAGCCGGCCCACCGCTCCCACCACCGCCGGCAGCAGGGCGATGGCGCCGAGCACCATCACGAGCGTCCCGCCGGCGACCCAGAACTCACCGCCCGGGCGCGTGCCGCGCAGGAGGGCGGCGGCCACCCCGGCGGCGAGCAGCACCACGCCGAGCACCGGCAGCCCACGGTGCGAGCGCACCTGTCCGCGGCGCCCCGCCAGCACCTGGACGACGTCCTGTCGGGCGGCCGAGCGTGCCGGGAACCACGCCGCCACGATCGCCGCCACCGCCCCGAGCGCGGCGGCGGCGATCAGCGGCAGCCAGGCGACGTCGAACGGGCCGAGCGTCGTCTGGGGGCGCAGGCGCGGCAGCGCCCACACGATCAGCCCGGCCAGCGGGACGCCGGCCACCGCGCTCGCCACGGACGCGAGGCCACCGGTCACGAGGGCCTGCGACAGCACGATCCGGCGCACGTCACGGGCCGTGCCACCGGCGGCGACCACGAGGGCGAGCTGCCGGCGCTGGCGGCGAACCCCGACGGCGAACGCGGGCCCGGCGAGCAGCACCACCTCGAGGATGATCGAGAACACCACGAACACCAGCACGGCGCGGTCCTGCGACCCACTGCCGCCGTGCGAGAACACCTCGGGGTCGCTGAGTGTCGAGCGCCAGTCCTTCGGCGGGTCGAGCACCACCGACCGCGACACGACGACCAGGCCCTTCGCGTTGAGCGCCCGCACCTGCGCCCAGCTCACCGGCTGCGAGCCGGTCAGGAGGTAGGTGTGGTTGACGTCGCCGTCCGCGGCCTTCACGGCCGCTGAGCCGGGCGGCGCCACGACCACGGCGCTGTCGAAGGTCGAGGGCACGACGGCGACGCCCACCACCCGTGCGGAGCCGCGCGGAGCGGCCGAGGCGTCGTCCCCGCCGCTGCCCTCCACGACCACCCGCGAGCCGATGGGGAAGCCGTGCTCGGCGAGCCACGGCGACACCAGCGCCTCGTCGTCCGACGCCGGCAACCGTCCGGTGCGCAGCCCGACGAAGCCGGTGAGGATCGGCGCGCTGGTGTCGGCGGCCACCACGTGAGCCGACAGGCGGCCACGCTCGGTGCGCACGCTCACCCCGGTGCTCATGACGGACAGGACGGGGCGACCGAGCGCGCGCTGCAGCTCGGGCGGCGTCCAGGGGCTCTCGGGCTCCTCGTTCTCCGGCTGCCCGTCCGGGCCTGCCACCTGCACCCAGTTCGAGCCGTCGGGCTCCTGGTCGACGGGCTGGCGCGACACCGGCAGCACCTGCGCCTGGGCGGCGCCCATCTGCTGCGGCAGGGCCTCGACGGGTGAGATGTTGTCGGTGGTGTAGACGGTCGCGAAGGTCGAGACGCCGAGCACCGGCAGTCCCACCATGGCGACCACGAGCGCGTTGCGCCCCTTGGCGCGCAGCACATCGCGGCGTGCGACCCGCAGGGCCGCCCGCCAGCCGCGGGGCCTCACGCCGGCGTTCCGTCGTCGAGCAGGTGCTCGGGCTCGGCCGGGTCGCCGGTGGTGTCGACCACGACGCCGTCGCGCAGGAACACGACCCGGTCGGCCCAGGCGGCGTGCCGCGCCTCGTGGGTGACGAGCAGGCCGGCGGCTCCGGCGTCCACACGAGCGCGCAGCACCCGCAGCACGGCCTCGCCGGTCTCGGAGTCGAGCGCCCCGGTGGGTTCGTCGGCCAGCACCAGCCGGCGGTCGCCGACGAGCGCCCGGGCGATCGCCGTCCGCTGCTGCTGGCCGCCCGACATCTCGTCGGGGAAGCGGTCGGCGAGGTCGGCGATGCCCACCTCGTCGAGCGCCGCGCGGGCCTGGGTGCGGGCGGAACCCGTGCGCACGCCGTCGAGCTCGAGCGGCAGCATGACGTTCTCGACGGCGGTGAGCGCCGGGATGAGGTTGAGGTCCTGGAACACGTAGCCGAGCGAGCGGCGGCGCAGCGCGGCGAGCTGCTTGGGCTTCAGCTTCGAGAGGGCCTGCTGCTCGACGTACACCTCACCGGACGTCGGCGAGTCCAGGCCGCCGGCCAGCGTGAGCAGCGTCGACTTGCCCGAGCCGCTCGGACCCATCACCGCGACCAGCTCACCCGGCCGGACGACGAGGCTCACCGAGCGCAGCGCGTGCACGGCGGTGTCACCGTCACCGTGCACGCGGCTGACGTCGCGCAGCTCGAGGACGGCGGTGGCGACGTCCAGGGTGCGGCGCGCGGTCTGCGCCGGGGCGGTCATCGCCGGGCCTCCTCGGTGGTGTCGGCCTGATCGCTCACCGCGGCCACCGGGGGTGGGCTCGAGGCGCGGCGCAGCAGGCGAGCCTCGACGTGGTCGAGCCAGCGCACCTCGGCCTCGGCGGCGAAGACGAGGTTGTCGAGCACCAGCAGCCAGGCGATGTCGTCCGCGTCGGTGGCCCGCTGCTTGAGCCGGGTGAGGTCGCGCAGCGAGCGCAGCGTCTGCGTGCGCTGGGTCTGCACGACCGCCGGGACGTCGATCCCGGGCACCGTGACCGCGAGCGCGAGCTTGATGGTGAGCTCGTCGCGCGGGTGCTCGGTGCGGTCGACCGGCGTCAACCACCACCGGCCGACCGCCTCCTGACCCGGCTCGGTGAGGCGGTAGGCGATGCGTCCGTCCTCGTCCGGCCCCCCTGCGGCCTCGACGAGCCCGTCCCGCTCCAGGCGGCTCAGCGTGGAGTACACCTGGCCCACGTTGAGCGGCCAGGTGCCGCCTGTACGTGCCTCGAACTCCGCGCGCAGCTGCGCCCCGAACATCGGCTGCTGCGCCAGCAGCGCCAGCAGTCCCTGCCTGATCGACATACCGCCCCCGAGGGTGTGAATACCGAGTATGTGCCCGCTGAGCAGCATGTATACGCGGTATCCCCCACCCCGTCAACCACCTCTCCCCGTTATTGGTGCGGTGGCACCCCACTCCAATAGGTTCGGTGCAGGGGCACCCCGCACGCACGAGCCTCCACGGGTGAAGGGGCACCCTGCTCCAATAGGTTTGGAGCAGGGTGCCACCGCGCCAAAAAGAGGGAGAGCTCGATCAGGGGGTGAGGAGCACCTTGCCCACGTGGGTGGAGTCCGCCAGCAGGCGGTGCGCGTCGGCCACCCGCTCGAGGGGCAACCGCTCGTGGACGACGGGCCGCACCGCTCCCGCCTCGACCAGCGGCCACACGTGCTCGCGCACCGCCGCCACGATGGCCGCCTTCTCGGCCACCGGCCGGGCGCGTAGCGACGTCGCGATCACCGCGGCGCGCTTGCTGAGCAGCGCGCCGAGGTTGAGCTCGGCCGTGGTGCCACCCTGCAGTCCGATCACGACCAGGCGCCCGTTCGGCGCCAGCACGTCGACGTTGCGGGCGAGGTACTTGGCGCCCATGTTGTCGAGCACGACGTCGGCGCCGCGCCCGTCGGTGGCCGCGCGCACGCGCTCGACGAAGTCCTCGTCGCGATAGTTCACGAGCACCTCGGCGCCCAGCTCGCGGCAGCGCTCGAGCTTCTCGGCCGATCCGGCGGTCACCGCCACGCGCGCTCCCACCTGCGACGCCAGCTGGATCGCCATCGTGCCGATGCCGCTCGACCCCCCGTGCACGAGCAGCAGCTCCCCCGGCCGCAGGTTGGCCGTCATGAAGACGTTGCTCCACACGGTGCAGGTCACCTCGGGCAGCGCCGCGGCGTCGACGAGCGAGACCCCGGACGGCACGGGCAGCAGCTGCCCCGCCGGCACCGCGACCAGCTCGGCGTACCCGCCGCCCGACAGCAGTGCGCACACCTCGTCGCCGACAGCCCACCCCTCGACGTCCGCGCCGAGCGCCTCGATCGTGCCGCTCACCTCGAGGCCGAGGTACGGCGAGGCGCCGGGCGGCGGCGGGTAGTGGCCCATCCGCTGCATGAGGTCGGCCCGGTTCACCCCGCTCGCCGCCACGCGCACCAGCACCTCCCCGGCCCCGGCGGTGGCGTCCGGCACGTCGCTCAGGGTGAGCACCTCGACGCCGCCGGCGCCGTCCGTCGTGATCGCTCGCATGCCCCGACTCTACGGACGGCGGGTATCGGCCGGACGCCGGCGAGGAACCGGGTGCAGCGGCCGCCCCTCACCGGCACACTCGGCCCTCGTGCGTGAGCTGCTGCGAGACCCTCGCTTCCGGGCGTTCTGGCTGGGCCAGGCGACGAGCGTGGTCGGCAACGGCATCACGCTCGTGGCGGTGGCGGCCCTCGTCATCCCCGCGCGCGGGGGCGAGGTCTACGGGCTCGTGCTGGCTGCGGAGTCGGCGACGATGGCGGTGCTCCTGCTTGGCAGCGGGGTCGTCGTCGACCGCTACTCGCGCAGCGCCGTCATGGCCGTCGCCGACATCTCACGCGGAGCCGGCGTCGTCGGCCTGCTGATGCTCGCTCGCTCCGGGCCACTCGCCTTGCTGCTGCTCGCGAGCGCCCTCGTCGGTGCCGGCGTCGCGCTGCACCAGCCCGCCCACCGCGCCGCCCTGCCGCAGCTCGTGGGCGCCGCCGACCTACGCCGCGCCAACGCCCTCGACACCGCGACCATGCGCCTCGGGATGGGAGCCGGGACAGCGCTCGGCGGGGTGCTCGTCGCCGTCTGGGGTGCGCGGCACGCGATCCTCGTGGACCTCGCGACCTTCGCCGCCAGCCTCGTCACGCTGCTGTGGCTGCGCCTTGCGCCAGTGGGCGAGCGCACGCCGGGCGGCGGCCTGCGCCAGGTGCTGCACGAGGCCCGCGACGGCATCGCCGAGGTGCGACGTCGGCCGTGGGCCGCGGTGGTGATGCTGCAGGGCACGCTGCAGGTGCTCTGCCTCTTCGCGCCCGCCTTCGCGCTGATCCCGGTGGTGGCGCTCGACCGCTACGGCAGCAGCGCCTACGGGTGGTTCATGATGTCGGGCTTCGTCGGCAGCGTCATCGGCTCGGCGCTCGTCGCGCGGACCTCGCCGCGCCGTCCGGGTCTATCGGCCATGAACGCGCTCGCGCCCTGCTGCCTGCTGCCGCTCGTGCTCGTCGTCGACCTGCCGCTCGCGGCCTTCTGCGCCGTCAACCTGGTGAGCTGGGTGGGCATCGGTTGGTTCTCGGTGCTGTGGTTCAGCGCGCTGCAGAGCGAGTTCCCACCCGCCGTCCAGGGACGCGTGTTCAGCCTCGAGAGCCTGGCGACGTTCGGGCTGGAGCCCATCGCGCTCGCGCTGACGCCGGCCCTGGCTGCGGCAGTGGGCATCGGGCCGCTCGCGATCGTCGCCGCCGCGGTGATGCTCATCAGCACGTACGCGGTGTTCCTCGTGCCCGGCGTCACGACCTTCGGCTCGGCAGGTGCCGCGGCCGCTGCCGAGCCGGCGCCCGCTACTCCCTGACGCCGCCACGAGCTCGCGCCCGCGCCCGCTCGAGGTCGTCGGCGGTGTCGACGTCGAACGCCGAGCCCTCCGGCACCGCGACCTCGCGCACCCGCAGCGCCCGCACCACCGAGCGCACCGACCGGTCTGCGCGCTCGTCGCCGATGGCGGCCCGCAGCGGCGCGGCCCGGTAGACCGCGAGCAGCGGTTGGGCCCGCCCGTCGTCGAGCGCGAGCACCGCGTCGACGTCGGACGGCGCCACCGCGGCCTCGCGAGTGAGCAGCCCCAGCGCGGGCCCGGCGAACGGCTGGTCACCGGCCACGACCGCGAGCCACGCGGCGTCCGGCACGTCGTCGAGCGCGCGGGCCAGGCCCGCCACCGGGCCGCCGCCTGGGGGATCCTCGATCAGCCACGTCACCTGACGCTGCGTGGGTCGGGGCGGCCCGACGCACACGACCGGCGTCCCGGGGAACCGCTGGTCGAGGGCGTCGAGCAGGGCGTCGAGCACCGTGCCCACGGCCAGCGGGGCCACGATCTTGTCGTGCCCGAGCCGCCGCGAGGCGCCGCCGGCGAGGACCACCACCTGGTGCAGCATCCGCCCAGTATCGACGCACCGCACGACCCGTCGCCCCGCGCTACAGGTCGCGCCGCCCCCTACCGATGAAGCGGTGCGGGCCGTGGATGACACGCCGCGACTGACCCGAACGGGTGAACGCCCACCATGGCGCGTTCAATCTCGACTCCGGCGGCGCCGAAGAGGCTCTGACCGGCGACAGAGGGAAGGGCACCATGCTGCGTAACCGAGGGATCAGGACCAAGCTGCTTGCGGTCCTGGCGCTGCCCATCGTGGTCCTCATGATCGGCGCCGCCGTCGTGGCGACCGCCGGTTTCGCCCGAGCGGGCCAGGCCGCCAAGGTCGAGCGGCTCGCCAGCGGCGCGAACGGCCTCGGTGACCTCGTGCTGCGCCTGCACCAGGAGCGCACGCTCTCCCTGCAGGTGGTGAGT
>JBQCES010000211.1:0-3552 GCA_051960055.1 Angustibacter sp.
TTCGTCGCGTTCCTGCTCACCCGGTCCAGCTCGATGCTGGCCGAGTCGATCCACTCCGTGGCCGACTCCGGCAACCAGGTCCTGCTGCTGATCGGCGGCCGCCGCGCGAAGCGGCACGCGACCCCCGAGCACCCCTTCGGCTACGGGCGCGAGCGCTACGTCTACGGCTTCGTCGTGTCGATCGTGCTGTTCACCGTCGGCGGCCTGTTCGCGCTCTACGAGGCGTACCACAAGTGGCACGACCCCCACGGGATCGAGTCCTGGCAGTGGGTGCCCGTCGTCGTGCTCGTCGCGGCGATCGGCATGGAGGGCTACTCGTTCCGCACGGCGATCCACGAGTCCAACGCCGTCCGCGGTGACCGGTCGTGGAAGGACTTCGTGCGCACCGCGAAGGCGCCCGAGCTGCCGGTGATCCTGCTCGAGGACCTCGCGGCGCTGCTCGGCCTGGTGTTCGCCCTGTTCGGCGTGGTGCTGACGCTGCTCACCGACAACGGCCGGTGGGACGCCGTGGGCACCGCCGCGATCGGCGTCCTGCTCGTGCTCGTGGCGGCGGTGCTGGCCGTCGAGATGAAGTCGCTGCTGGTGGGAGAGGCCGCGACGCCGGAGACCGTGCGCCGGATCGAGGCGGCGCTCGTCGGCGACGGTGTCGCCTCGATCATCCACATGCGCACGCTGCACCTCGGCCCCGAGGAGCTGCTCGTGGCGGCCAAGATCGCGGTGCCACCCACCGAGTCGGCGGCTGACGTGGCCGAGGCCATCGACGCCGCCGAGGTGCGGGTGCGTGCGGCCGTGCCCATCGCGCGGGTCATCTACCTCGAGCCCGACATCCGGCGCGCGGCGGTGTCGGAGGCCAGGGTTACGGTCGAGCCATGAGTGACCTTCCTGCGCAGCGCCTGCTGCTCGTCCACGCCCACCCCGACGACGAGTCCATCGGCCAGGGCGCCACGATGGCGTCGTACGTCGCGCAGGGTCGTGGCGTCACGCTCGTGACCTGCACGGCCGGTGAGCTGGGCGAGATCGTCGTCCCCGACCTCGAGCACCTCGCCGACGACCGCGACGGCGGCCTGGGGGAGCACCGTCGCGGCGAGCTCGCGGAGGCCATGGCCGCCCTGGGGGTCACCGACCACCGCTTCCTCGGCGGCTTCGGCCGCTACCGCGACTCGGGCTTGAAGTGGCACGAGGACGGCCACGCCGTGGCCGCCGACGACGTCCACGAGAGCGCGTTCTGGAACGCCGACCTCACCGAAGCCGCGACGCTGCTCGCCGAGATCGTGCGCGAGGTGCGCCCGCAGGTGCTGGTGACGTACGACCAGTTCGGCGGGTACGGCCACCCCGACCACATCCAGGCCCACCGCGTGGCGATGTACGGCGCCCAGCTCGCGGCCGTGCCGTCGTACCGGCGTGACCTCGGCGAGGCGTGGGACGTTCCGAAGATCTACTGGGGCGCGATGTCGGCCAGCCGGATGCGGGCGGGCCTGCGCCGGCTTCGCGAAGCCGGCGACACCACGACGTTCGAGGGCATGGACCCCGACGGCCCGCTGCCGCCGTTCGTCACTCCGGACGCCGACCTCGCCGCCGTCGTCGACGCGCGCGAGCACGCCGACCGCAAGGTCGCGGCGATGAAGGCCCACCGCAGCCAGATCGCTCCGGACGGTCCGTTCTTCGCGGCGTCCGGCGACGTCGCCGAGATGTGGGGTGTCGAGTACTTCCGGCTCGCCAAGGGCCGCCAGGGCCCGCTGGGCGACGAGGGCCTCGAGACCGACCTGTTCGCCGGCCTCTGACCCGCCTCGCTCACCGAGACCAGAGAAGTAGGGCACCGCGCGAGCGCGCACTGCCCTACTTCGCTGCTCTCGGGTCGGAGCGCTCCGCGGTCGGCCCGCGCGTCGGTTCGGCGGTAGACTGGACGCCGTTCCCGGCGTCGGTGATGCCGCAGGCCCAGAGGGGCTGCGCCGGCTCCCTACCGGAACACACCCCCGACCCGAAAGGTCTTGTCATGTCGTTCGACTACAAGGTCAAGGACCTCGGTCTCGCCGAGGCCGGCCGGCACCAGATCCGCCTCGCCGAGCACGAGATGCCGGGCCTGATGGCCCTGCGCGAGGAGTTCGGCCCGACGCAGCCGCTCAAGGGCGCGCGGATCGCCGGATCGCTGCACATGACCGTGCAGACCGCCGTCCTCATCGAGACGCTCACGGCCCTCGGCGCCGAGGTGCGCTGGGCGTCCTGCAACATCTTCTCGACCCAGGACGAGGCCGCGGCCGCCGTCGTCGTCGGCCCGAACGGCACGCCGGACGACCCCCAGGGTGTGCCGGTGTTCGCCTGGAAGGGCGAGACGCTCGAGGAGTACTGGGACTGCACCGTGCAGATCCTCACCTGGCCCGGGGCGGGCCCGAACATGATCCTCGACGACGGCGGCGACGCCACCCTGCTCGTGCCCAAGGGCAAGGAGTTCGAGCTCGCCGGCGCCGTGCCGCAGACCACCGAGGACGACAACGAGGAGTACCGCGTCATCCTCGACGTCCTGCGCCGCACCATCGCCGACGAGCCGCAGAAGTGGACGACGATCGCCGACGGCATCCAGGGCGTCACCGAGGAGACCACCACCGGCGTCCACCGCCTGTACCAGCTCGCCGAGAGCGGTGACCTGCTCTTCCCGGCGATCAACGACAACGACTCGGTGACCAAGTCGAAGTTCGACAACAAGTACGGCTGCCGCCACAGCCTCGTCGACGGCCTCAACCGCGCCACCGACGTCCTCATCGGCGGCAAGGTCGCGGTCGTCTGCGGCTACGGCGACGTCGGCAAGGGCTGCGCGGAGTCGCTGCGCGGCCAGGGCGCTCGCGTCATCGTCACCGAGGTCGACCCGATCTGCGCGCTGCAGGCCGCGATGGAGGGCTACCAGGTCGCGCGCCTGGAGGACGTCGTCGCCGACGCCGACATCTTCATCACCACCACCGGCTGCTTCAACGTCATCACGGCCGAGCACATGAGCCAGATGAAGCACCAGGCGATCGTCGGCAACATCGGCCACTTCGACAACGAGATCGACATGGCCGGGCTGGCTCGCACGCCCGGCATCACGAAGACCGAGATCAAGCCGCAGGTGCACGAGTGGACCTTCGCGGACGGCCACTCGATCATCGTGCTGAGCGAGGGTCGCCTGCTGAACCTCGGCAACGCCACCGGCCACCCGAGCTTCGTCATGAGCAACTCGTTCTCGAACCAGACGATCGCCCAGATCGAGCTGTTCACCCGCGGCGAGGAGTACCCCCTCGGCGTCCACGTGCTGCCCAAGCACCTCGACGAGAAGGTCGCGCGCCTGCACCTCGACGCGCTCGGCGTGAAGCTCACCGAGCTCACCAAGCCCCAGGCTGAGTACCTCGGCGTGCCGGTCGAGGGCCCGTACAAGCCCGACCACTACCGCTACTGAGCGACGCCGCGCGGACGCCGCGCGAGAGGTGAGAAGTGGCCCCTCCCGCGCGCGGGGGGGGGGCCCCATCTGCGTTGTAGGCGCGGTGTGGGTGGTGTGTGGCACCCGGGCGGGCAAGACGCGGC
>JBQCES010000212.1:0-10756 GCA_051960055.1 Angustibacter sp.
CCACGCCGAGCATGGCCGTCCCGAGCGCGACCATGAGCGTCGACTGCTCGACGGACGTCGGCACCGCCCAGGCTGCCGCACCTCCGGCACCGGCCACCACGAGCATCAGCACCGCGATGCGCCACCACAGGCCGCCCCCGAGCACGCCCTCGCGCGGGCTGCGTGGCGGACGCGTCATCGACCCCACCTCGACCGGCTCCGAGCCGAGCGCCGTCCCGGTGAGCGAGTGCGTCAGCAGGTTGATCCACAGGATCTGCGCGGGCAGCAGCGGCAACGGCATCCCGACGAACGGGCCAGCCAGCATGACGACGATCTCGGCCATGCCGCCCGACAGCCCGTAGAGCAGGAAGCGGCGGATGTTCGCGTAGACGCGGCGGCCCTCCTCGACGGCCGCGACGACGGTGGCGAGCTCGTCGTCGGCGATGACGAGGTCGGCGGCCTGGCGCGCCACCTCCGTGCCGCGCTGCCCCATGGCGACGCCGATGTCGGCTCGCCGCAATGCCGGACCGTCGTTGACCCCGTCACCGGTCATCGCGACCACGTGGCCCTCGTCCTGCCAGATGCGGATGGCCGACAGCTTGTCAGCGGGCGTCGCGCGCGCGATCACGTCGACGTCGAGGCCGTCGCCGCGGTCGAGGAGCTGCGTACTGAGGTCCAGCTGCCGCAACGGTTCTGAGGCGAGGCCCACCTGACGCGCGATGGACGTCGCGGTCAGTGCGTGGTCGCCGGTCACGAGCACCACCCGGATGCCGGCGGCGCGACAGGACTCCAGCGTGCCGTGCGCCGAGGCCCGCGGCGGGTCCTGCAGCGCCACGAGGCCGAGCAGCCGCAACGACCCACCGCGCGCCCTGAGGTCGTCGGCGAGTCGGTCGTCCGGACGGCCCGCTCGCGCTTCGCGGCGCTCCGCGAGGGCCAGCACCCGCAGCCCCGCGGCGGACAGCGTGTGACTGCGCTGCAACGCCTCCCGCAGCGCGGCGCCGTCGTCCAGCAGCCCCGCCGAGGCGAGCGACTCCGGTGCGCCCTTGCACACGACGAGCAGGTCGCCGTCCGGTGTCGAGTGCACGGTGGTCATCCGCTTGCGCACGCTGTCGAAGGGGATCTCGGCCACGCGTGCGAAGCGGGTGAGGTCGTCGCTGCCGAGGTGCGCGTCGTCCCGCGCCGCGACGAGCAGCGCCACCTCGGTGGGGTCGCCGGCGTGGCCGCCGCCGCGGCCGACGTCGAGGGTGGCGTCGTTGCACAGCGCGGCCGCGCGCCGCAGGTGCCAGGGGTCGACGCCGGGCGCGGGCCACCAGTCGACCACCGACATGCTGGCGTTGGTCAGCGTGCCGGTCTTGTCGGTGGCGAGCAGCGTCACCGACCCGAGGGTCTCGACCGCCGCGAGGTTGCGCACCAAGGCGTGCCGGCGGGCCATGCGGCGCGCAGCGAGCGACAGGCTGATCGTGACGACGGCCGGCAGCGACTCCGGCACCGCCGCCACCGCGAGGCTCACGGCCGCCAGCACCATGAGCTCGAGGTCCTGTCCGCGCGCCCACCCGATGCCCAGAACCACCGCGCACAGCACGATCGTGGCCGCGGCGATCAGGGCCGACAGGCGCGCCATACGCCGCTGCAACGGGGTGACGACGCGAGGCCCCTGCAGCATCGCGGCGATCTGGCCGAGCGTGCTGCTGCGGCCGGTGGCGTCGACCCGCAGCGTGCCGCGACCGTGCACGACGGCCGTGCCCGCCATGAGCCGCGACGTGGTGGCATCGGCCGGGTCGCCGAGGGCGCCTGCCACCTTGTCGATCGGCACCGACTCGCCGGTGAGCGTCGACTCGTCGACCCGCAGCGAGACGGCGTCGACGAGGGACCCGTCAGCGGGCACGAGGTCGCCCTCGCCGAGCAGCACGAGATCACCGGGCACGACGTCACGCACCAGCACGACGCGCTCGCTGCCGTCGCGCACCACCCGACACTCCGGCGCGCCGAGGTTCGACAGCGCCTCGAGCGCGCGGTCGGCGCCCAGTTCCTGGCGCACCGACACGGTCGTGTTGACCAACAGCACCAGGGCGATCACCGCGGCGTCGGCGAGGTCACGCGTGACGATCGTCAGCGCCGCCGCGCCCAGCAGCACCAGCACGAGCGGGTCCTTGGCCGAGCGCAGCACGCGGAGCAGCAGGCGAGGCGGAGCGGCCACCGGGAGCGCGTTCGGGCCCACGTCCTCGAGCGTGCGCGCCGCCTCCGCGGACGTGAGGCCGACCAGGGTGCTCACCCGACGCGCACCTTCTCTCCCACCTCGGGAACGACCACGCACCAACCGGTCTCGGCCTGGACGCGACGAGCGAGCGCACGCGACGCCTCCGGCTCACCGTGCACCACGTACACCGTCTCGGGTGCGTTCGGCAGGCGCTGCAGCCAGGACACGAGCTCGCCGGCGTCGGCGTGCACCGAGAACTCCTCGTCCATCACCACCTCGGCGCGCACCGGCACGTAGCGCCCGTGCATCTTCAGCTGGCGCGCGCCGTCCTGCAGGGCCCGGCCGCGGGTGCCCACGGCCTGATAGCCGGTGAGCACCACCGTGTTGCGACTGTCGGGCAGCAGGTAGCGCAGGTGGTGGACGACGCGCCCGCCCGTGGCCATACCGCTCGCCGAGACGATGATGCACGGGTGGCGCGGCTGGTTGAGCCGCATCGACTCCTCGACGCTGCGCGCCGCCTGCACCCCCGGCAGGTCGAAGAAGTCGTCGCCGACGTCGGGCCGCAGCTCCGCGCGCAGGTCGGTGCGGCGGTAGGCCGCGAGCGACGCGAGGGCCATCGGGCTGTCGACGTAGACCGGCACGGACGGGATGGCACCGGTGTGCATCAGGCGCGCGAGCTCGTGCAGCACGAGCTCGGTGCGGTCGATCGCGAACGCCGGCACGACCACGGACCCGCCCCGCTTGATGGTGCGCCGCACGGCATCCGCGAGCACCTCGTGCCGCTCGCCGCGGGGCGCCGAGTGGGTGCGGTCGCCGTACGTCGACTCCATGACCACCGTCGTCGCGGCGGGCGGGTCGTCGCGCGGCAGCAGCACCGGGTGGGTGGGCCGGCCGAGGTCGCCGCTGAAGAGCAGGCGCGCGCCGCCGACGTCCAGCAGGACGCTGCTCGAGCCGAGGATGTGACCCGCCCGCGACAGCGTGAACCCGACGTCGACGCCCAGCTCGCGGCGCTCGCCGTACGGCTGCGGGCGAAAGCGCGCGATCGCCCGCTCGGCGTCGGCGGCGTCGTACAGCGGCAGGGGCGGGTCGTGGCGGCTCCAGCCCTGCTCGCGGGCGGCCTGCGCGTCCTCCTCCTGCAGGTGGGCGCTGTCGCGCAGCACGATCTCGGCGAGCGCCGCGGTGCCGGCGCTGCACGAGACCGGACCGCTGAAACCCTGGCGCACCAGGGCTGGCAGGTAGCCGGAGTGGTCGAGGTGCGCGTGCGTCAGGACGACCTGGTCGATCGTGTCAGCGGGTGGCACGAACGGCTCCCAGTTGCGGCGCCGCCACTGGCGCTCGCCCTGGTAGAGGCCGCAGTCGACGAGGTAGCGCCCGTCGCCGTGGCGCAGCAGGAAGCGGCTCCCCGTCACCGTGCCCGTGCCGCCGAGGAAGGTGAGCGTGCCGGCCATGTCCCCTCCTAGGGCGTCCTCTCGGCTCACCTCATGCTCGCACCGGACCGCGGGGTCGGTGGGGGACCAACGGCCCTGTCTCGGGCCTGCGTTCGCCGAGATGGTGATCACAGGGACCACGTGAGGAGCCGCCATGTCCAGTCCAGACGCCGGCCGCCTGGCGACGCACCGACCGTTCGTGGTGGTCGGGTACGACGGGTCACCCGCCGCACGGGCCGCGGTGCAGTGGGCGGCGCGCGAGGCCGCAGAGCTGCGCGGTGAGCTGCGGATCGTCGTCGCCTGGCTGCCGGACGTCGGCAGCTGGCACCACGACCCCGAGACCATCGGGCGGGAGGCGGCCGAGGCGACGGCCGACCAGGCACAGCAGCTGGCCGCCCCGATCGTGCGGGGCCGGGCGACGGTGGCGACCATCGTGCACCAGGGCGCCGCGGCCGACACCGTGACGCACGCCGCTCACGGCGCCGAGCTGCTGGTGCTGGGCACACGCGGGCACATCGGGCCGGTGGGCACGCTGCTCGGCAGCGTGAGCCGGCGGTGCGTGCGGCTGGCCACCGAGCCGGTGGTGCTGCTGGGGCCCGAGGCCGTGCCGCAGCCCGAGCAGCGTGTGGTGCTGACCTGCCACAGCGGTGCGGCGGCGGCGTCCGCGCTCGCGTGGGCGACCCGGCGGGCTCGGCGCACCGCGCGCGAGCTGCACGTGCTCGACACGTGGTCGGTGGGTGCGATGGCCGGCGACCTGCTCGCGACCGAGGTCGAGCAGGCGGCCCACGAGGACGCCGCGAAGAAGCACCGCACCACCATGGCGAAGGTGCGCGCGGCAGTGCGCGGAGTCGCCACCGTCACCGGGGTGCTCGTCGAGGGCCGCGCGGCCCACGTGGAGTTCGAGCGCACCCGGCCTGGAGACGTGCTCGTCGTGCCGCTCGACGACACCGACCACCGCCCCTCACTGCGCTACTCGCGGTGCCCGGTGGTGCTCGTGCCGGTGTCGACCGCCATGACGACGCGCCACCGCCGCCAGGCGGCGGTCGAGACGGTCTGAGGCGGCCGCACGTGGCCAGGGCGCGCCCGGTGCGCGGGCCGGAGACCGACGTCCCGACGATGAACCCCGGCCAGCCCGCCGCGGTGGCTGCGTGGCCCGAGCGCTACGAGACGCTGTCGGCCGACGGCGTGCCGTTCGAGATCTCGACGGCGTCGACCGTGACGCGCGAGGAGCTGACCGAGCTGTTCGCTAACGCGTCGGATCGCTCGCTGTACCAACGGTTTCTGGGGGCCGGACACCCAGCCGTAGAGGCCTACGTCGAGCAGCTGCTCGACCCGGAACGCCGGTTGGACGCGGTGGTCGCGCGGCTGCACCACGAGCTCGTGGCCGTGGCGTCCAGCCACGTGCTCACCGACGGTGAGGCCGAGATCGGCATGCTCGTGGCCGACGACCACCAGCACCGCGGCATCGGCACGCTGCTGCTCGAGGACCTCGTGGCCCGGGCGAGAGCGCGCGGCCTCGCCGGTGTGACGGCCTTCGTGCTGAGCGCGAACGACCAGATGGTGCAGGTGCTGCGCGACAGTGGCCTTGTCCGCGAGGCACTCACGGACGCCGACACCGTGACGTTCCGCATCCCCTTGCAGGAGAGCGGTTCCGGCGCGGCCGAGACCGGACGTCGGGCGCTGGCCAGCAGCGTGAAGTCACTGGCCCGGTTGCTCGCGCCGCAGTCGGTGGTGGTGGTCGGCGCCGGGCGCCGTCGCAACGGGGTGGGGCACCAGGTGGTGGCGCACCTGCGCCAGGCGCGGTTCGCCGGCCCGCTCTACGTGGTCAACCGGTCGGGGCACGCGGTGCACTCGGTGCCGGCGTACCGCTCGGTGACCGACCTGCCACGCTCGATCGACCTCGGCGTCGTCGCGGTGCCGGCGCCCGAGGTGGAGGCGGTGGTGCGAGACCTGCTGGCTCTCGGCATCGGCGCGCTGCTGGTGCTGAGCGCCGGGTTCGGGCACGCGACGGAGCAGGGCTCACCCGACGGCGAGGAACGGCTGCGTGACCTGTGTCGTGACGCCGGGGTGCGGCTGCTCGGTCCCAACTGCATCGGGCTGGTCAACACCGACCGGTCGGTGCGGCTGGACGCCTCGTTCCTGCCCAAGGCGCCGCGGCCGGGTGCGGTCGCCGTCATCTCGCAGTCCGGTGCGGTGGCGGCCGGTCTCGTCGAGATGCTCGACCGGCGCGGCCTCGGGGTCTCGGTGCTCGCGACCCTGGGTGATGCGCCTGACGTCGGGCCGGCCGAGCTGCTCGCCTACGCGACCGAGGACGCCGAGACGAGCGTCGTGGCCCTGCACCTGGAGGGCCTCGCCGACCCCTCGGCGCTGGCGCGCGTGGCGCAGGAGGCCACGACGCGCAAGCCGGTGCTGCTGCTCAAGCCGGGGCACTCGGTCGCGGCCCGGGTGGCCGCACGGAGCCACACCGGCGCGGCGGCGGTCGACGACGCGGCGGTCGACGCCTTGTGCCGGCGTACGGGGATCACCCGCGTCGGGTCGCTGGAGGAGCTGGCCGACATCGCCACCCTGCACGCCACCCAACGCGCTCCGCGGGGCCTGCGCGTCGCCGTGGTCGGCAACTCGGGCGGACCCGGCGTCCTCGCCATCGACGCGCTGTCGGAGAACGGACTCGTGGCGGCGGAGCTGACGCAGCACACGCTGATGCGTCTGGACCTGCTGCTGCCTCCGGGCGCGTCGTCCGGGCAGCTGGTCGACACGACCGCGTCGGCCGGCGCCGACGTCCTCGAGCAGGCCATGTCGACGGTGATGGACGACCCCGGCGTCGACGCGGTGCTGCTCGCGCTGACGCCCTTGCAGCAGCTGCCGACCGCGTTGATCCGCTCGGTGGTCGACCGGACGTCGGCGTCGCACCCGGACGTCACGACGGTGCTCTGCATCACCGGCGAGGGAGGGCGGGAGAGCGGCCGGGTGCCGTGGTTCGACGACCCGGCGCGCGCCGTCCGGACGCTTGCGGGGCAGGCGCGCTGGGGTGCGTGGGTCCGCCAGCAGGCGCAGGCGCGGCCGCTGGCCGAGCCGGTGCCGCGTGCCGACGCCGCCACTGCCCGCGAGGTGGTGCGCGGGGCGCTGCTGCGGCGTCCGGAGGGATGCTGGCTCGAGCCGCGCGAGGTGCGCGACCTGCTGCGCGCCTACCACGTCGACCTCGTGCCGACCGTGGAGGCGGACTCGCCGGAGAACGCCGCCGATGCCAGCGCGACGCTGCGTGCGCCGTTGGCGCTCAAGGCCTTTGGGGAGTCGTTGGTGCACAAGGCTGCGCGGGGAGCCGTCGCGCTCGACCTGCGCAGCGCCCACGACGTGCGCGACGCCGCTCACGAGATGGTCGAGCGGCTGGGGGAGGAGGTGCGCGGGTTCGTCGTCCAGCCGATGGTGTTCGGGCGGCGCGAGGTGATCATCGGCGGCACGCGCAAGCCGGGTTGGGGGCCGCTGGTGATGGTGGGCCGCGGGGGCGTCGACACCGACGTCGACCCCGACCGCGCGTGGGCCCTGGCACCGACGCCGATGGCTGAGGTCGAGGCGATGGTGCGCTCGCTGCGCAGCGCCGACGCGATCATCGGCAGCGCCGCGTCCGTGGGCTCCGGCCGGCTGTACGAGCTGGTGAGCCGGGTGTCGGAGCTCGTCACCGACCTGGCCGACGTGGCCGAGCTGGACCTCAACCCGGTGCTCGTGGGGTCCGGTCCGCCGCTCGTGATCGACGCCCGGGTGCGCGTGGCGCCGCCGGCCGAGGTGCCGTGGGGTCCCGCCGTGCGCCACCTGTCCCCCTGACCACCCCGCCCGCCCCGTGTGCACTTGGTACACACAGTGCACGCTTGGCAGACGTCAGGCGTGCACGTCGTGCACCAAGTGCACGCGGGGCTGGAGGCCAGTGGTCAGGAGCGGCGCTCGGCGACGGCGGCCGCCACCGTCGCCACGAGCGCCCGAGGGTCCCGCAGGAGCTCCGCCGTCACGATGATGACGATCCACCCGGCCGCGCGAAGCCTCGCGATGCGCTCGTTGTCGAGCGCTCGCTGCTGGCCGGCCTCATGCCACCGGCCGTCGTACTCGACGGCGATCTTGAGCTCGGGCAGCGCGAGGTCGACCCGGGCGACGACCCTCGAGTCGACGACCACGCGAAACTGCGGGACGACGTCGAACCCGGCCTTTCGCAGGTGGACGCGGGTGATGGACTCGGGCTGCGACTCCGCGCGCGCGTCGACCAGGGCGGCGGCTTCGCGCAGGCCCACCACGTGGTTGTCGTGGCAGTCGACGAGCCACTGGCGAAGGTCGTCGATGTCGACGATCTCGTGCCGCACCAGCGCGTCGAGCACTGCGGTCGCCTCGGGGAGACGATGCCCAGCGGCCGCGTCGAAGGCGATTCGGCGAGGCTGAGCCAGGCGGACGCCGTCCAGCAGCCGGCCGCCGGGTGCGCGCTCACGTAGTCGACGAAGCGCGATGCCCCGGTGTCGTGGCACCTGCGCGCCATGGGGTACGGCGACAGCGACGTCGTCGCTCGCGCCGGCGAGAGGCAGCCCCAGCACGGTGGCAGCCGATCGCCCGGTGATGACCGCGGCCTCAGGGAGCACCAGGCACGCGGCCCGGCACTTGAGCTGGTGGGTCAGCGGCACCCACGCGGGTCGGTAGACGCCGTGGAGGATCCGCGCGACGTGGGGGCCGCGCAGCTGGCGGACGGTCAGCAGCCCGGCCGCGACGGCGTGGCTGCCGATGAAGACGTCGGGGAGCGGGTCGCGCGGGCGGCGAGGTCGAGGCATGGCCGCCACCTTGGCCGAGTGGGCGCCGGTATCGCAGCGGCCGGCCCACCGGCTGTGGATAACCCGAGGGCTGGCGACCGCGGTCCACAGGCCGACCTCCTGTGCACTTGGTACACACAGTGCACGGTTGCCGCGGTCCAGGCGTGCACCTTGTGTACCAAGTGCATGGATGGTCGGGTGGGGCGGAGGATGGGGTCGGTCAGGGGACGACGAGGACGGGCGCGGTGGCCTCGTCGAGCACCCGCCGGCTCACCGAGCCGATCGAGAGCCGGGCCAGCGCGATGGGGCCGCGCGAGCCGATCACGAGCAACCGCGTGCGGGCCGCATGCAGCAGCAGCGCCTCGGCGGGCGGATCCGGGGTGAACACGGTGGTGACGTGCACCGCCGGGTCGAGCGCCGCGCGCGCCAGCGCGTGCTCGACCATCTCACGCGCGTGCTCGAGCCGGGCCTCGGGCGACTCGCCGGGCGCCCCGGCGTAGGAGTGCAGCACCAGCAGGTGGGCGCCGCCCCGCTGCGCTTCCGCCGCCGCGACCTGCAGCGTGTGGACGGCCTCCGGCCCCGGACCCACGCCCACGAGGACGGCGTGCGACACCGCACCCTGCGCCGCCGGCTCCTGCGCCAGCCAGTCGTCGGGGACGACGAGCACCGGGCAGGTGATCGAGCGCACCAGCTCACGGCTGGTCGTGCCGAGCAGGAACGCCCGGGCACCGTGGCCGCCCCGGTCACCGACCACCAGGAGCCGGCAGGTCGACAGGTGCTCGCGGACGGCGTCGGGGTCGGGCACGCCCACGACGTCGACCGTGGCCATCAGGCCGGGACGCGCGCTGACGACCTGCTCGGCGACGTCCTCGGCGATCGTGCGGGCGAGGGCCATGCGCTGCCGCTCGTCGAGGTCCTGCGCGTGCGGGCTCAGCGTGGTGTCGACGTCGGTCGACACCAGTGACAGCAGCTTGAGGTGCATCCCGCGCTGCACCGCCTCGTCGGCGGCCCGCTCGACGGCGGGCCGGCTGTGCCAGCTGCCGTCGAAGCCGACGACGACCGCATCGGCGAGCGCGAGGTCGTGGGGCTCGGCGAGGGTGCGCCGGGTGAGCGGGAGTGTCATGGCGTCCTCCTGGCTTCGCTGCACATCGTTGCTACTCATGGTGTTGCTGCATGGTGGTGTTGCCCTCAGCGCGTGTCGCTGCCCGACACCGCACCGAGGACGGCGGACCGGCCGGCCTCCAACCGGGCGGCGCAGACCCGCGGCGGCGAGCACGAGACGTAGTCGAGCCCGAGGTCGTGGAAGAAGTGCACCGACTCGGCGTCGCCGCCCTGCTCACCGCACACGCCCAGGCCGAGGTCGGGCCGGGCTGCCCGGCCCTCGCGCACCGCGATCGTCACGAGCCGGCCGACCCCGTCGCGGTCGATGGTCGAGAAGGGGTCGTCGTCGATGATCCGCTGCTCGCGGTACGTCGGCAGGAACCCGGACTCGGCGTCGTCGCGCGACAGCCCCCAGGTGGTCTGGGTGAGGTCGTTGGTACCGAAGGAGAAGAACTCGCAGCGGCCGGCCAGCTCACCGGCGGTGAGCGCGGCGCGTGGCAGCTCGATCATCGTGCCCAGGGGGATCGAGGGCTCGGGCACGCCGCGCCGCGCGCTGACGTCGGCGAGGCTGCGGGTCACGAGCTCGCGCACGTTCTCGAGCTCGGCGACGTCGGCCACGAGCGGCACCATCAGGTGCGCCTGCGGATCGCGTCCCTCGGCCTGCAGGTCGAGCACCGCGTCGGCCACCGCACGCACCTGGGCCGCGAAGATCTCCGGCATCACCACGCCGAGCCGCACGCCGCGCAGGCCGAGCATCGGGTTGCGCTCCGACCAGCGCCGCAGCGCGGCCATCAGGCGCTCCTGCTCGGGCGTCACGGTGCCGTCGGCCTCCGCCCGAGCCAGCTCGACCGACGTCTCGACCAGGTCGGGCAGGAACTCGTGCAGCGGCGGGTCGAGCAGCCGGATGACGACCGGTCGGCCGTCCATGGCCGCGAGGACGTCGCGCACCTGCTCGCGCTGGAGGTCCTCGAACGCCAGGAGGGCGGCGTCCCGGCCGGTACCCAGCACGATGTCCTCGACGATCTTGCGGCGCTCGCCGAGCAGCATGTGCTCGGTGCGGCACAGGCCGACGCCCTGCGCGCCGTAGCGGCGGGCGCGCGCGGCGTCCGGGCCGTTGTCGGCGTTGGCGAAGACCTCCAGCCGACGCCGGGAGTCGGCGTGCCGCAACAGGTCGAGCACCGCGTTCGACAGGATGTCGTCGGGCGCCGCCTCACCGGTCTCGAGCGCGGAGGCGACGTCGCTCGGCCGCACGTCGAGCCGCCCGCGCAGCA
>JBQCES010000213.1:0-7131 GCA_051960055.1 Angustibacter sp.
CCTTGGCGTCGAGGAAGATCGCGTCGGCCGGGGCGACCAGCTCGCGCAGCCGCGACTGCAGCGCGTCGTCGCTGAGGCCGGCCTCGTCGACGTTGAAGACGTAGAGGAACGGCTTGCTCGTGAGCAGCGAGAGCTCACGGACGTCGGCCAGGTCGATCTCGCCGGACGCCGCGGCGGCGTAGAGCGTGGTGCCGCGCTCGAGGATGGCGCGCGCCGCGACGGCACCGTCGAGCACGGCCTTGTCGGTCTTCTTGCCCTTGACCTCCTTCTCGAGGCGCGGGATCGCGTTCTCGAGCGTCTGCAGGTCGGCCAGGATCAGCTCGGTGTTGATCGTCTCGATGTCGGACGACGGGTCGACCTTGCCCTCGACGTGCACGACGTCCGGGTCGTCGAAGGCGCGGATCACCTGGCAGATGGCGTCGGCCTCGCGGATGTTCGCCAGGAACTTGTTGCCCAGGCCCTCGCCCTCGCTCGCGCCCTTGACGATGCCGGCGATGTCGACGAACGACACCGTGGCGGGCAGGATCCGCGCGCTGCCGAACACCTCGGCGAGCTTGGTGAGCCGCTCGTCGGGCAGCGGGACGACGCCGACGTTGGGCTCGATCGTCGCGAACGGGTAGTTCGCCGCGAGCACGTCGTTCTTCGTCAGGGCGTTGAAGAGGGTGGACTTGCCGACGTTGGGCAGTCCGACGATTCCGATGGTGAGGGCCACGAGGACGAGAGTCTACCGTCGTGGCGCCGCCCGGCTGTCGGTGCCGCCTGGCACGGTGTTCGGCATGGACATCTCGACGGCGATCAGCCTGCTCGTGGCGCTCGCGCTGGGTGTGGTGGCGGGCGGGGTGGCCGGCGCGCTGCTCACCCGCGCTCGGCTGGGCACCCAGGCGGCGGTCGCGGCCACCGAGCGCGACCTGCTGCGTGAGCGGGTCGTCGACCTCGAGGCCACCAGCGGTCACGAGCGCGAGATCGCCGCGGTGCTGCACCCGCTGCGCGACAGCCTGACCCGCGTCGAGCGGCAGGTGGCCCAGCTCGAGCGCGACCGCGTCGAGCAGTACTCCCGCCTCGGCGAGCAGGTGGCCGCGGTGGCGGCGTCCGGCGAGGCACTGCGCGAGCAGACGTCGGCGCTCGCCGGTGCGCTGCGCTCGTCGAACACCCGCGGCACGTGGGGTGAGACGCAGCTGCGCCGCGTCGTCGAGCACGCCGGCATGCTGGCGCGGGTCGACTTCACCGAGCAGCCGAGCGTCACCGGGCCGGGCGGCGCGGTGCTGCGCCCCGACCTGGTGGTGCACCTGCCCGGCGGCAAGCAGCTCGTGGTCGACGCCAAGGCGCCGCTCACGGCGTTCCTCGACGCCGGGGCAGCCGAGGCCGACGAGCGCACCCGGCTGCTCGGCCAGCACGCGAAGGCGCTGCGCGGCCACGTCGACGTGCTCGCGGGCCGCGCGTACTGGGAGGCCTTCTCCCCCACGCCCGAGATCGTCGTGTGCTTCGTGCCCGGCGACGCGATCCTCGCGGCCGCCCTGGACGCCGACCCCGGCCTGCACGAGGCGGCCATGGCCCGGCGCGTGGTGCTGGCCTCCCCCGCGACGCTGCTGGCGCTGCTGCGCACCGTCGCGTTCACCTGGCAGCAGGACGCCCTGGCCGGCAACGCCCGCGAGCTGTTCGAGGTCGGGCGCGAGCTGTACTCGCGGCTCGGCACGCTCGGCACCCACTCCGCCAAGCTCGGCCGCACGCTGCACCGCGCCGTCGAGGACTACAACGCGCTCGTGGGCACGCTCGAGCGGCGCGTGCTCGTCACCGCGCGGCGGATGAACGATCTCGACCTCACCAACGAGACGCTGCCCGTCGTCGACCCGCTGGAGTCGACACCGCGCACGCTCACCGCCGTCGAGCTCATCGACGACCTCGAGCTGGTCAACGGCCGGGTCGAGCGGGCCGACGACCGGCGCGACGCCGGCTGAGCCGACGCCCTCACGCCCAGATCGCAGGAGTCGCCCATCGCGGACGCCCGCAGTGGGCCACTCCTACGATCTCGACGGATCCGCTCAGGTGAGGGCGTCGGCGCCCGCCGCGGCCTTGAGCGCCTCGGCGGCCTTGAGGTCGCGACGCAGCTCGCGCGGCAGCGAGAACAGCAGGCTCTCCTGCGCCGAGACGACCTCGTCGACCTCGCCGAACCCGCGTTCGGCCAGCCAGGCCAGGACGTCGCGCACGAGCACCTCGGGCACGCTCGCCCCGCTCGTCAGGCCGACGGTGGTGACGCCGTCGAGCCACGCCTCTTCGATCTCGTCGGCGTAGTCGACGAGGTGGCCGGCGTTGGCGCCGTGCTCCAAGGCGACCTCGACGAGCCGCACCGAGTTGGAGGAGTTCTTCGACCCGACCACGATCATCAGCTCGACCTGGGGCGCGATCTGCTTCACCGCGACCTGGCGGTTCTGGGTGGCGTAGCAGATGTCGTCGCTGGGCGGGTCCTGCAGCGCCGGGAAGCGCTCGCGCAGCCGGCGCACCGTCTCCATCGTCTCGTCGACCGACAGCGTCGTCTGCGAGAGCCACACCACGCGCTCGGGGTCGCGCACCGAGATGTTGGGGACGTCGTCCGGGCCGTCGACGAGCTGGATGTTGGCCGGAGCCTCACCTGCGGTGCCGACGACCTCCTCGTGGCCCTCGTGGCCGATGAGCAGGATGTCGAAGTCGTCGCCGGCGAAGCGCTTGGCCTCCTGGTGCACCTTGGTGACCAGCGGGCAGGTCGCGTCGATGGTCTTCAGCGCGAGGCGCGCGGCCTCCTCGTGCACCGTCGGCGCGACCCCATGGGCCGAGAACACGACCGTCGAGCCCTCGGGCACCTCGTCGGTCTCGTCGACGAAGATCGCGCCGCGCTTCTCGAGCGTGGCCACGACGTGCCGGTTGTGCACGATCTGCTTGCGCACGTAGACCGGCGCACCGTAGAGGTCGAGTGCCTTCTCGACGGCCACGACGGCGCGGTCGACGCCGGCGCAGTACCCGCGGGGAGCCGCGAGCAGGACGCGCTTGCCGGTGGGCTGCTCAGGAGAAGTCACGCCTCCATGGTAGGTCGCGAGCCGCAGCGCGCCGTCCGCGACCGGGTTGCGCGGGGTCGCCCGCCCGGCCGCTGCGTAGGCTGGCGCGGTGACCTCCAGCGCAGCCGAGCCGACGCGGCCCGTGCGGCAGATCCCCGCCAAGGCGCTGCAGACCACCGCCGAGCACCCGTGGCCGGTGCGCCTGCTCAGCACCAAGATGGCCGAGTACGTCGACCGCATGCCGCCGGTGTGGGTCGAGGGCCAGGTCGTGCAGGTCTCCCAGCGCCCCGGCACCACCACCGCGTTCCTCACGCTGCGCGACGCCGACGTCGACTTCTCGCTGTCGGTCACGGCCAACGTGCGCGTGCTGGCTCGGCTCGACGGCGGCCTCGCGGACGGCGCGCGCGTCGTCGTCCACGCCAAGCCGACCTTCTTCACCCGCCGCGGCACGCTGCAGCTGAGCGCCGACGAGATCCGCCCGGTCGGCGTCGGCGAGCTGCTCGCCCGGATCGAGCACCTCAAGCGGCTGCTCGCCAGCGAGGGCCTGCTCGCGGCCGACCGCAAGCGGCCGCTGCCGTTCCTCCCCCACCGTGTCGGCCTGGTGTGCGGGCGCGCGAGCGCCGCCGAGCGCGACGTCGTCGAGAACGCGCGACGCCGCTGGCCCGCCGTCGAGTTCGCGGTGCGCGAGGTGGCGGTGCAGGGCCCGAACGCCGTCACCGAGGTGTGCGCTGCCGTCCGCGAGCTGGACGCCGACCCCGAGGTCGACGTCATCGTCATCACCCGGGGCGGTGGCTCGCTGGAGGACCTGCTGCCGTTCAGCAACGAGACGCTCGTGCGCACGGTCGCGGCCGCCGTGACGCCGGTCGTCAGCGCCATCGGGCACGAGGTCGACTCACCCGTGCTCGACCTCGTGGCCGACGTCCGCGCCTCGACGCCCACCGACGCCGCCAAGCTCGTGGTGCCCGACGTCGCGGAGGAGAGCGCCGGTGTCGCCGGCGCCCGCGCCCGCGTGCGCCGCGCGGTGACCCATCGGGTGGCGGCCGAGCAGACCGGGCTCGACCACCTGCGCTCACGCCCCGTGCTGGCCGCGCCGACGTCGATGCTCGACCAACGGCACGACGAGGTCGTGGCCGCGTGCGCTCGCGCGCGCACGGCGCTCAGCGCTCGCCTCGACCGTGCCGCCGACTCCGTGACCCACCTCGCGGCCCAGGTGCGGGCCCTGTCGCCCGCCGCGACGCTCGAGCGCGGCTACGCCGTCGTGCAGCGCGAGGACGGCGGCGTCGTCCGGTCGCCGGACGACGTCGCGGCCGGCGACCACCTGCGCGTGCGGGTGGCCCACGGCGACGTGCGCGCCACGGTCGACGGCTGAGCCCTCACCGCTGTGCTCTCACTGCTGTGGCTGCCAGCTGAGCGTGGGCTGGCGCCGCTCGGTGAACCCGAGCGAGCGGTAGAGGTCCTCGCCGTCGCTGCTCGCGCTGAGCTGCACGCGGCCCGCCCCCTGCTCGACGAACCAGCCGAGCAGGTCGCTCACCGCCGCCCGCGCGAAGCCGCGCCGGCGCCACCGCTCGTCGGTGGCGACCGAGCTGATGTGGCCCATGGGTCCGCGCCGGGTCGGCGAGGGCAGGCGCAGGTCGATCATGCCGACGGCGCACGCGGCCAGGCCGTCGCCGTCCGGGGCGTCGACGACGCTGGCGGCCAGCCGGCCGCCGCCGAGGTGCTCGGCGAAGAAGCGCTGGCACTCGGGCACCCACGGCCCGTCGTGCGGCTCGCCCATCGACGCGAACATCACCCCGCGCAGGCGCACCAGCTCGGCGACGTCGGCGGCGGTGGCACGGCGGGCGACGGGTGCGGGCAGGCCGGTCATGCCGCCGAGCCTACGGAGTACGCGAGGGCGGGGGATGCCGCCGGATAGGGTGCCGACGTGCCCGCCGCGAAGAAGAAGCCCGCCGCCGACCCGCTCGACGAGCTGAGCTACGAGCAGGCTCGCGACGAGCTGCTCGACGTCGTGCGGCGGCTCGAGGCGGGCGGCACGAGCCTGGAGGAGTCGCTCGCGCTGTGGGAGCGCGGTGAGGCCCTCGCCGACCGGTGCCAGCGCTGGCTCGACGGCGCCCGCGAGCGCCTCGACCGCGTCCGCGGCGAAGGCTCAGTCGACGCCGAAGCCGTCGACGAGGAAGACGCCGAGAGCTAGGGCCTCAAGAGCTAGGGAGCCGGGCGCAGGCTGCCCGCCAGCACCGCGAGCTCGTCGAACGACGCGGTGCCGGTGACGATCGTGGTGACCTTGCCGCTCGTCAGCACCAGGCTGTTCTGGACGGCGCGGCCGCCGGCGTAGCGCTGCCACGTCTGGCCGGCCACCTGCTGGGTGCCGTCGGCCTGGCCGTGGTTGGTCTGCTGCGCGACCCACGCGGCGGGAGCGTCCTGGCCCTGCTCGACGGCGGCGTACTGGTTGCCCGGGGTCTGGTAGCCGGCGTGCCAGGTGATGACGTCGGCCGTCGAGCGGGTGGTGCGCACGCTGGTGGCGCGCCAGCCGTCGGGGAGGCCGGTCGGCACCGCTGGCGTGAACTCCACCTTCGTGGCCGCCGCTCGGGCCCCCAGCCCGACGTCGACCGGCGGCTGGGTGACGCCGTTGACGCGCGGCACCATGAGCACCAGCACCGCGACGATCCCGAGCACGACGGCGAGCGAGAGCACCATCGACGTCCACGGGGCGCGGGCCCGTCGCACGCGCCGCTCGGCGGCCAGCGCGCGGGCGCGCTCGAGCTCGTCGTCGGTGCGCACCGCCGTCGCGCCCTGCGGGGCCTCGTCGTTCGTCGCGCCGTGCTCGTTGCTCACCCGCCTATGGTCCCTGATCGCCGCAGCGTTCGTGACAGCGGGCGCGATCACGACCGGCCGCTAGCATCGGCGTGCGCCTCTCCCTGGTGGCCCACCCCCGACGCGAGGAGAACCATGCCCGACGACCGCACCGACTTCGCCGAGCTGCCGGAGGCCCTGCAGGTGACGCCGGAGCACCCCGACCGCAACCTCGCGCTCGAGCTGGTGCGCGTCACCGAGGCCGCGGCGATGGCCGGAGGCCGCTGGGTCGGCCGGGGCGACAAGAACGGCGCGGACGGCGCGGCGGTCGGCGCGATGCGTGCCCTCATCGGCACGGTGTCGATGAACGGCGTCGTCGTCATCGGCGAGGGCGAGAAGGACAACGCGCCCATGCTCTTCAACGGCGAGCAGGTCGGCGACGGGTCGGGCCCCGACTGCGACGTCGCGGTCGACCCCATCGACGGCACGAGCCTGTGCGCGAACGGCCAGCCCAACGCCATCGCGGTGATGGCCGTGGCCGAGCGCGGCTCGATGTACGACCCCTCCGCGGTGTTCTACATGGAGAAGCTCGTCACCGGCCCGGAGGCAGCCGACGCCGTCGACATCACGCTGTCGGTGGCCGAGAACATCGACCGGGTCGCCCAGGCGAAGAACGAGACGCCTGAGGACGTCACCGTCGTCATCCTCGACCGCCCGCGCCACGCGCAGATCATCGAGGAGGTGCGGGCCACCGGTGCGCGCATCCGCCTCATCTCCGACGGCGACGTCGCGGGCGCGATCATGGCGGCCCGGCCCGACACCGGCGTCGACCTGCTGCTGGGTATCGGCGGCACGCCCGAGGGCATCATCGCCGCCTGCGCGATCAAGTGCCTCGGGGGCACGATCCAGGGCCGGCTGTGGCCGCGCGACGACGCCGAGAAGGCCAAGATGGCCGCCTCGGGGGACGAGCTGGGGCGCGTGCTGCACACCGACGACCTCGTGAGCGGCGAGAACGTGTTCTTCGTCGCCACCGGCATCACCGACGGCGAGCTGCTGCGCGGCGTCCGGTACCGCGCGGGCGGGGCCACCACGCACTCCCTCGTGATGCGCTCCAAGAGCGGCACGATCCGCGTCATCGAGAGCCACCACCGGCTCAGCAAGCTGAAGGCATACAGCGCCGTGGACTTCGAGCACGGCCGCTGACGTGCCCGAGCCCGTGCTCGTCGTGGGCGAGTCGCTGGTCGACGTCGTCGTGGGCGAGGACGTCGACGGCTCGCCACGCGTCGAGCGGCACGTGGGCGGCAGCCCCCCCAAACTG